>JBBRLG010000309.1:0-8780 GCA_038231495.1 Gemmatales bacterium
CGGCCAGCGTGTTGAGGGCGTCGCGCTTCTCCTCCGCGTTGAGCGAACCGAACGCAGTCAGGATTACATCCGGCGTCTTGGGGTCGTCGTAAGTCGCCAGGGCGCGGATGGCGGCGCCGCGCAACTCCTTCTCACCGACGAGTCGGTGCAGCACGGGGGCGAGTTCCTTGTCGCGCACGTCGAGCAGTGCGGTCAACGCGGCCTGGCGCGCTGGTAGGTCCGCCTTGGCCGAGGCCACTTGCGCGCGCATGTGCTTTAAGGCCTTGTCGTCGCCGAACAAGACGCCGAGAGAATAACCCAAAGACTGAATTTCGGCGTCCTTTGAAGTGGCCAACTCCAATTTCTCCACCGTCGCTTCCCACTGCTCGGGTTTGGCCAACTGTCCGCGACCTTTCAGCCCGAGGAGCATGTTACGAAGGATCACCTTCTGTTGATCCGGCTTGGATTGGAATTGACCGAGCCGTGAGAGGAGAAGATTCAAAGCCTCGGGCGAACCGATGGATGCAACGCGCCGTATTAGGAATTCGAGCGCCAAGGGGGACAGAATCGCATCGAAATATGCGTTTGCACGGGTCAGGGCGTATTCGGGATTGTCGAGGTGGTGGAGTTGTGCTTCGATGGCGTACCAGTACATTAGAGGCAAATTGGGGTCGCTCTCATCCCTCCCGGCGATGTTGAGGCCTTGAAACACAACGATATCCTCACCGCCACCAATCGTGACTCTAGTAAGACGCTGTGCCGCCGAGTCCAAGTAAAGCAGGACGACGGGCGAAGGATCACCAGAAGCCAACGGCAGGAATTTTGCGCGGACCGTCTTTGAAGGATTCCGATCTTCGGTTGCCAGTTGAATGGTCCAGGCGCGAACGTACTCAGCTTTGTCCTTAAGCCCTTTTATGAGCAATTCCTCCGTCAATCCCCCCGTTGCGTGCAGCGCCCACAGGCCGCGTAGCCGCCGCGTCTCATCCTTGTGTTCAAACGCCAACTTCGCCAGCAAGTCGTGCGTGCCCTTGTCGAGCTTCTTGTTCGCGGCCCGCTCTTGCAGCAGCCGCCGCGCGTGCCGCACGTACCACTCGTTTTTCTCCAGTAAAAGATCGACCAACTCCTTGTCGCTCTTCTTGGCGAGGTCGAGACCCGTCACCGGCTTGGTGCCGCGGTAGCTGATCTTGTAGATGCGGCCATTACTGCGGTCCCAGGCGTCTGCGTTGCTGCCGACGTGGCACGCCTGCTGGTCGTACCAATCGATCAGGTACACATTGCCGTCGGGACCGGAGCGCATGTTGATGAAGCGCGCCCAGGCGTCGTTGGCCATCAGGAAGTCGGGGCCGTGCGATGCGACGAAGCCGGAACCCTTACGTTTCAGGATGTCGTTGTTGATGCGGTGGCCGTGGACGTTGCCCATGAACATGCGGCCGTTGTACTCTTCGGGCCACGCGCCGCCCTGGTAAAGCATCAGGCCGCAGTGGGCGTGGCCGCCGCCCTTGCTGCCGGAACTTGGGTTGCCCGCCCACTGATTCTCGCCCTGCCAGTGCAGGTGGTCGGCGATCGTTTTAATGTCCCCATAAGTGTACGGGTTGAAGTGCGACCCCGCTTGCCGATCATAGCGGCCGCCCTGGACGATGTGGAAGGCGTGCGGGATGACGCACGCCGAGACGAACGCCTGGCCGTACACGTCGAAGTCGAGGCCCCACGGGTTGCTGGTGCCCTCGGCGAAGACTTCAAAGACGTGCTTGGTCGGGTGATAGCGCCAGACGCCGGCGTTGATCGGCGTGCGCTCCTTGGCCGGCGCGCCGGGCTTGCCAACGAGTGAATGCGTGAAGACGCCGTGACAGCCGTAGAGCCAGCCGTCCGGCCCCCAACAGAAGGCATTGAGCGTCTCGTGCGTGTCTTCGTAGTGCCAGCCGTCGAGCAGGATTTGCGGCTTGCCTGCGGGCTTGTCCTCGCCGTCCTTGATCGGCACATACATCAGGTACGGGGCCGCTCCGATCCACACGCCGCCGAAGCCGACTTCCAAACCGCTGACGAGATTTAGCCCTTCCATGAAGACGGTGCGCTTGTCGAATTTCCCTTCGCCCTTGGTGTCCTCGAAGATGACGATGCGGTCCTTGGCGTCCTTGTCGGCCCGGCGGATCGGGTAGCTATACGCCTCGGCGACCCACAGCCGGCCGCGGTCGTCCAGGCACATGGCGATCGGCTGCATCACGTCCGGTTCGCCGGCGAACAGCGACACGGTGAAGCCTTCGGGCACGGTCATTGCCTCGGCCGCTTTCTGCGGCGACAGCCCGGCGAACTTGTAAGCGTCGGGCGTGGGCGGTGGGGGCGGCGCGGCCTTGCGCGCTGGCACGTCCGGCTTGGCGGCGTGGAAGCGAAAGTCGTCGAAATTGAGATGCCCCCAGTGGCCGGAGTGCTTGTCCACGAGGCGAATGAAGATTTCCTTGCCCATGAGCGCCGATAGATCGACGGCGACGCGGTGCAGGTTTTCCTCCTCGACGCCGGAGGTGCGTGAAAAGACTTCCTTGGTGTCGGCGCGAACCAGCTCGACGCAGGTTTCGGGCCACGGTCCACCGGCGACCATGAACGACGCCCACGGGTGCGTCACCTTGAACGGCACCGAGGTGAGCGTGCCCTGCGGCTTGTCGCCGTCGATCTCGAAGGTGCCGATCCAGTAGTCGCCCTGGTGCTGACTCTTCATGTCGTTGCGGCGTTTGGCAACGGTGTCGCCCTTGATCGGTTGTTTCTTGAACGCCTCGCCCTCCGCCTCCCAGTCCTTGAGGGTGCCGGTCTCGAAATCGAGATTGAGCGGCTTGCCGTCGGCCCCGGCGGGCAGGACGCCTTCGGCCAGCGTCGCCACGGGTTTCGGCTCCGCGGCCAACGCGGGTAGGAAGAGCAGAACGGCGAACAACGCGAGCGGAGAGTAGCGGTGCATGACAGATCTCGTGCGGACAGGGCCAAGGGGGTGACGGCCTATTATCCGGCGCTAGAATCCGATGTCAACCAGCTGGTGCCGAATTGCGACAAAGCCGCGTCGGGTCGTTCTTGCGTCGCAGCGGCGGCAATCGTAGAATGAAACTCGTTCGCCATGACCCGCCGCATTGCCGCCTTCTTTCGCCCGGTCTCTCACGCTGCGAGACGGTTCTAATGATACCGCATTCCCCTTGCCGACGATTGCACTGCGCCCTGTCGGCGTTCGTCGCCATGTGCGCGGCCCTCCTCGTCGGCACCGATTGTCACGCCGAACCCGTCAGCTTTCGCAACGACGTGATGGCGGTGCTGTCGCGCGGCGGCTGCAACCAGGGGGCGTGTCACGGCAACCAGAACGGCAAGAACGGCTTCAAACTCTCGCTGCGCGGCCAGGATCCCGACTTCGATTTCAACGCCCTCACGCGCGACACGCTCGGCCGTCGCACCGACCGGCTCAACCCGGCCGAGAGCCTCCTGCTTACCAAGGCCACCGCCACTGTGGCGCACGAGGGGGCCAAGCGCTTCGCCGTCGATGCACCCGAATACGACATCCTGCGCCGCTGGATCACCGAGGGCTTGCGGTCCGACGCCGCCGACGCGCCGCGCCTGCTGCGCCTGGAGGTGTCG
This sequence comes from Gemmatales bacterium, assembly GCA_038231495.1. GTDB lineage: Bacteria > Planctomycetota > Planctomycetia > Gemmatales > Gemmataceae > JBBRLG01. Next base: position 3,586 of record JBBRLG010000309.1, read on the forward strand.
CCGTCGAAGCTCGTCTTGCTCGAACCGGAGGTCGCGACGAATTTGAAGGTCACGGCGTTCTTTTCCGACGGCCGGTCGCGCGACGTGACGCGGTTGTCGGTGTTCGACCCGTCGAACCTCGTGGTGCGCGTCGCGCCGGACGGTGCCGTTGAGCGCATGCAGTCCGGCGAGACCGCGATCCTCGTGCGCTTCCTCGACAAACAGGCGACCGTGCAACTCGCCTTCGTACCGGCGCGGCCGGGCTTCGTCTGGCACGACCCGCCCGTGGCCAACTTCATCGACCGGCACGTTTACGACAAGCTCAAGACGTTGCGCACGCAGCCGTCGGAGTTGTGTTCGGACACCGTTTTCCTGCGGCGGGCGTACCTCGACACATGCGGCCTGTTGCCGACGGGGGACGAGGCGCGCGGCTTCCTGGCTGACACCCACTCCGACAAGCGTGCCCGGTTGATCGACGCCCTGCTCGACCGGCCCGAATTCGCGGACTTCTGGGCGCTCAAATGGTCGGACTTGCTGCGCAACGAGGAGAAGGCGCTGGACCGCAAGGGCGTCGCGGTGTTCCACGACTGGATTCGCCATAGCATCCTGGAAGGCAAGCCGCTCAACGAGTTCGCGCGCGAGCTGATCGCGGCCCGCGGCAGCAGTTACGGCAACCCGCCCGCCAACTATTATCGCGCCCTGCGCGACTCGCAGACCCGTGCCGAGGCCACCGCCCAGGTCTTTCTCGGCGTCCGCTTGCAGTGTGCGAAGTGCCACAACCACCCGTTCGAGCGCTGGACGCAGGACGACTACCATAGTCTCGCCGCGTTCTTTTGCCGGGTGGACTACCGCATCATCGAGAACAACCGCAAGGACAACCTCGACAAGCACGAGTTCGACGGCGAGCAGATCGTGTACCAGGCGCGCGAGGGCGAGGTTATGCACCCGCGGACGAAGGAGGTGCTCAAGCCGCACTTCCCCGGCGCGGCGACGCCGGACTTCGCGCCCGCCGCCGACCGCCTTGAAGCGCTTGCAGATTGGGTCGCACGGCCGGACAACCCGTTCTTCGCCCGCGCCCAGGTCAACCGCGTCTGGGCACACCTGCTGGGCCGCGGCATCGTCGATCCGATCGACGACTTCCGCACGTCGAACCCGCCGGTCAACGAGCCGCTGCTCGACGCCCTGGCTGCGGACTTCGCCGACCACCACTTCGACCTGAAACACTTGGTGCGGACCGTCATGAATTCACGCACCTATCAGCTCGCCGCCGTGCCCAACGACACCAACCGCGACGACGAGACGAACTTCTCGCACGCCCAGGTACGGTCGTTGCAGGCCGAGCAGTTGTACGACGCGCTGGCGCAGGTGATCGAGACGCCGACGAAGTTCCCCGGTTTCCCGGCGGGCACGCGCGCCGGCCAGTTGCCCGGCGTGACGATGAGCCGGGAGCGCACCAAGCGCACCGGCGAGACGGAGAAGTTCATGACGGCGTTCGGCAAGCCGGTGCGGTCGTTGAGCTGCGAGTGCGAGCGTTCCGACGACACGACGCTCAACCAGGCGTTCCAACTCATCACCGGCGCGATGCTGAACAAGATGTTGAGTACACCCGACAACCGCCTGGGGCGTCTCCTGGCCAAGGGCAAAACGACGGAAGAGGTCCTGGACGAGTTATACCTCGCCGCCCTGTCGCGGCCGCCGAGCGCGAAGGAACGTCAAGGGGCGCTCGAACGAATTAGCCGCGCCCCGGATCGTCGAGCCGCCCTGGAAGACGTGCTGTGGGGCCTGGTCAACGCGAAGGAGTTTTTGCTGCGGCAGTAGGCGGAGCTGGCAAAATACGCCGAATGTGGGAGAACCGACGGTGAAAATGATCGAATTCCAAGGCCAACTCAACGCAGACCGGACGGTGACGGTGCCGGCGAATGTGGTCGATCAAGTTCCGGCTGGGCAGACCTTCCGCGTCGTAATTGTGTTGGAGGAATGCGCGGACGAAGAGCAAGCATGGAGCCGCATGGCGGCGGTAGAATGCTTGAAAGGCCATGCGGAGGCCGACGCGGCTTACGACCTGCCGGAACCGCGTTGGGCGCGGTTCGTAGGTCGCTGGCAACCGGACGATCCGTTAATCGAAGAGTGGGAAAGAGAAGTGGCAGAGTATCGTCGCAAGATGGATGAAGACCCAAACATTCCTTGTAACCGTTCACCGGCATTAACTTCTCCCCCCCTTACGAAGGGGGGGCGGGGGGGGTTAAGAACAGTGAAGTACTCGATCACAGCCTAAATTCACCCCCCCAACCCCCCCTTCGCAAGGGGGGGAGTGAACGGTTACCATTCCTTAATCATAAACAGCGGAGAAATGCGCCATGGAAATTGCTGTGTTACTTGAGCGCGTTGAAGGCAACGGGTATCGCGCGCGAAGCGGCGAACCACTGGTCCTTTCGGCGGAAGGGACGACGCAAGACGAAGTGTTGCGGAAGTTGCGCGAGCAAATCGAAAGCCGCCTTGGCAGGGGAGCCCAGTTGGTTCAAATGAACATCGCGATTCCTCAAGAACACCCGTCAGCACAATTTCGCGGCAACTGGAACAAAGACGATCCCGCCGTCCAACAGTGGAAACAATATGTAGAAGACTATCGCCAGCAGGTCGAAGATGACCCGAACATTCCATGATCCACTATATACTTGACACCGATATTCTGTCGCTTTATCGGGAGAATCATCCGGAGGTGAGCAGGCGGGTGGATTCGTGTCCGCCTGACGAAATGGCCATTACTGTTATCACCGTCGAAGAACAACTAGCAGGGTGGTATACCTATCTGCGCAAGGCAACCAAACCGGACGACATCGCCCGTGCGTATAAGGGGTTGGCCGAAAGTATTCCGTTCCTTGCCCACTGGCAGGTTATGACCTATTCAATATCCGCCATTGGACGCTACGATCGAATGGCGAAAATGAAATTGAACGTGCGAAAGATGGACTTGCGCATCGCCGCCATCGCCCTCGAAAATAACGCGACCCTCGTGACGCGCAACCGCCGTGACTTCCAGCGCGTCCCGAACCTGACGATCGAAGACTGGTCCGTCTGACCCGCCGAGGATGACGCCATGAACCGCAACGCTATCTCCGCTTGCACCAACTTCGGCCAGGCGCGCCTCACGCGCCGCAGCCTACTCCGCGTCGGCGGACTCGGCTTCCTCGGCCTTCACCTGCCCGGACTGTTGCCGGCCTCCGAAAGTGGCGGCAAGCACAAGGTTCGCGCGAAGTCTGTCATCTTTCTGCATCAGTACGGCGGGCCGAGCCACCACGACACTTTCGACATGAAGCCTAACGCGCCCGAGGCCATTCGCGGCGAATTCAAGCCGGTCGCCTCCAACGTGCCCGGCATTTCCGTTTGCGAACGGCTGCCACGCATGGCCGCCGTCATGGACAAGGTGACACTCATTCGCAGCCTGCGGCACGAGATGAAGAATCACAACTCGGCCGGCTATTACAGCCTCACCGGCTACGCGCCGCCGACCGACGACCAGCGGCTCCGCGACTCGCACGACCTCTGCCCCGCCTACGGCTCCGTCGTCGATCGCCTCGCCCCGTCGAAGGCCGGCGTGCCGACGTTCGTCGCCTACCCCTACGTCATCGCCGACGGCTCGGTCACGCCCGGCCAGCACGCCAGCTTCCTCGGCAAGGCCCACGATCCACTCTTCATCCGCCAGGACCCCAACAGCCCCGACTTCCGCCTACCGGAGTTGAGCTTGCCGGAAAACCTTTCGCTCGAACGGCTCGAAAACCGCCGGGAGGTGCTCAAACTCATCGACGAACAGGCCGACCTGCTCGACTTCTCGGCCAAGGCGCGCGGCCTCGACGCCCACTACGAGCGCGCCCTGACTATGCTGTCGTCGCCCGGCGTCAAGAAGGCGTTCGACCTGTCGAGCGAGCCGACGGCGGTGCGCGAAAAGTACGGCCGGACGACCTACGGCCAAGGTTGCCTGCTGGCCCGGCGGCTGGTCGAGGCGGGGGCGCGGTTCATCAACGTCTACTTCGCGCAGAGCATCGGCGGTTGTGAGGGCGGCTGGGACACGCACGGCTTCGGCGACAAGCCGATGTACCCGATCCTCAAGAACTACCTGTTGCCGATTACGAACCAAACGTTGCCGACGCTGCTGGAAGACCTCGACGACCGCGGCCTGCTGGACACGACGCTGGTGGTGTGGGTGGGCGAGTTCGGCCGGTCGCCGAAGATCAACAACATTGCCGGCCGCGACCACTGGCCACAATGTTACTCGGCACTCCTGGCCGGCGGCGGCGTCAAGCGCGGCCACGTCCACGGCGCGTCGGACAAGATCGGCGCGTTCCCGGCCACCGACCCGGTGCGGCCGGAGGACCTGTCGGCGACGCTGTTTCACCTGCTCGGCATCGACCCCAAGACGGAAGTGCCCGACGCGCTGAACCGGCCGATCCCCATTAGTGCCGGCAAGGTAATCGAAGGCGTCCTGGCCTAGGGGGTGCCGCCGCAAATCATGAGGGATAGGTCCAGTGCAATTTTTTGCGGGCATCGGCGACGCGGCCGGTCCCGTTGATCGTGGTCCGCGCCTCGTTCCTTGGATCTTCCCAGGCGGTGATCGCAGCCGCCAAATCCTCGGCGGTGGGGAGACGTCGGTCCAGGCTTTGCCGACGCAACACCCTGAACTCCCTTGCCGCCCTGTTCGATTCACCAAGCTGCTGCCACTTCTCGTAGCCGCATGCGCCAGAATGCGGGCGCATCGCACCCGCATTCTGGCGCATGCGGCTACCGGACTGGCGGCGGACTTGCGAAACAGTCATCTAGTCCACGTTCACGCCTTCCAGGTAGTTGCCGTATTCACTCTGCTTTTGCTTCATAACCTTCTCCTTCTCTTTGAACTGAGCCTGAAGTTTCTCGATCTGCGTTTCCTGCGTGTCAAACTTGATCAGGTAGCGCTTGTAAACCTCCGACTCTTTTGGCACGCGGTCGATGTTCGCCCGCAACCGGGCCTGGTCCTCGACAATGATGCGCAACTGCCCGGCCACTTCCGCGTGCTCCGTCTCGAACGCCTGCAACGCCGTGTACCGTTCCTGCACTTTGCGAATTGCGTCTTTGACCGCGGGACTGGTCAACGGCCCTTCGAGATAAAACCGCTGCGCTTCACGGCTCAAGGCGGGCACGCTGAGCGTCTCGTCGGTGGTACGTTCGCGCACCAAAACAAAACG
>JBBRLG010000310.1:0-8776 GCA_038231495.1 Gemmatales bacterium
CCACAAGCGGGCCGCTTGTGGTTACGGGCGTTTGTGCCACTTTCCCCCGCGGCCGGTATACACATAGAAAGGAGGAGCAAACGCATGAATGTGTCGGCCACTCTCACGGAGATCAAATCAATGAGCGTTGACGACCGCATCCACCTCATTCAGGCCATCTGGGAGACGATTGTTGAGGATCAAGCACCCCCCGAACTGTCCGAAGCACAAAAGAAGGAACTGAGTCGCCGCATTGCGGAACTGGACGCCGACCCGAATAACGTCTTGACCTGGGAGCAAATCAAGGCACATGTAAAGGGGCGGCAATGAGTTTGCCGCTCGTCTTCCACCCCGACGTCCAAGCTGAAGTGGATCAAGCCTATAGTTGGTAGGAGCAACAGCGAACCGGGCTTGGGGATGATTTTCTGGCAGCGATCGAAGTGGTTTTCAATCGGATCAGCAGACTTCCTGAAATGCACCAGGCAATCTTTCAGGATGTCCGCCGGGGATTGCCCAGACGGTTTCCGTACGGCGTCTTCTATCGAATTCACCCGGATCGAGTCGAGGTCATTGCTGTTTACCACAGTAGTCGTGATCCACGCGGGTGGCAAGCGCGGGTTTGAACGAAGAGAGTGAGGCGATTGCACCATGAAAACAACGATTACGCACGCGGACCGACGGCCCTGCCGCCTCCTCGCCGCGGCGCTGGTGCTGGCGGCGACGAGTTGTTTCGTCCTGCTGCCGGCCGGCTGTAACAAAAGCGCGGACACCGGCTCCGGCGGTCGGCCCAAGGTGAAGATCGCCTACATCGGCCTGACCTGCGAGGCTCCGATTTTCGTCGCCCAGGAGAAGGGCTTCTACGACGAAGAAGGGCTGGACGTGGAGCTGGTCAAGACGGACTGGAACGGCCTGCGCGAGGGTTTGGGCCTCGGCCGGTTCGACGCCAACCACACGCTCATCATGTACATTCTCCAGGCGATCGAGAAGGGCACGGACCTGAAAATCACGGGCGGCGTCCACAAGGGTTGCCTACGCCTTCAGGCCGGCACGCAGACGGACATCAAAAAAGTAACCGATTTCAAGGGCAAGCGCATCGGGGTGCCCAACCACAAGGAAAGCCCGCCGTACATGTTCGCTTGCCGGGTCTTTACCGCCAACGGCATGGACCCGCAAAATGATGTTAAATGGATCGACTTTCAGCCCGACGCGCTGGCCAAGGCTTTGGAAAACGGCCAGATCGACGGGATTGCCACGTCCGACCCGCTCGGCACGATCCTGGTCGGCAACAAGACGGTCCGCACCGTCGCCGACCAGGCCATCGACCAGCCTTACGCGGACGAGTATTGCTGTGCCACCGTCGTCAGCGGCGAGTTCGCGAAACGCGATCCGGCGGCGGCGGCGAAGGTGACGCGGGCCATGCTCAAGGGCGCGCGCTGGGTCGAGGAAAACCCGACCGCGGCGGCCACGCTGTCGGTCGAAAAGAAGTACATCGCCTCCAACGTGCAATTGAACGCCCTGGCGTTGTCGCAGCTCAAGTACCGGCCGGGCGTGGCGCGTTGTCGCGAGAGCGTCGGCCAAGCCGCGAAGGACATGAAGGCCGCCGGCCTGCTCAAGCCCGGCACCGACCCGGCGGCCATGGCGGAGCGCGCATGGCTGGACCTGGACGGCGTCACGGACGAATGGGTCAACGGCCTGAAAGTCGAAACGGTCGCGGGCGGCGGCCCGGCCCCGGCGATCGACCCGGCGGCCGTGGCGGCGCTGTTCGGCGATGGCGATTGGTTGGGGGCGTGTTGTTTCGGGCAGTAACCGTTCACTCCCCCCCTTACGAAGGGGGGTAGGGGGGTGGAAGGAGCGCCCCGACCAACCACTGGCGCACTTAACCCCCCCTGCCCCCCCTTCGTAAGGGGGGGAGAAGTTCGTGCCGGTGAACGGTTAGATATGGAGCTTGTTCCCTTGTCCTCGAATGTCGCTGAATCCTCGGCCCCCCCGGTCGATCTGATGGAAAGCATACCCGCGCGGCCCGGTGCCGTCGTCCCGCGCGGTTTCGGCGCGACGGCAGTCCTGGCCCCGGCTGTCGTCGCGCTCGTGGCGCTGGCCGTTCACGCCTGGATGCCCAACCTCCAACCGGAACCCCTGACCGGCGTGGACACCGCGCCCGTCTGGTCGCACCCCTACCCGCTGCTGGCCGAGACGATCCTGGCGGTGTCGCTGGCGGCGGCGGTCGGGCAGGGGGCGTGGCGGCCCTTGCGAGCGTGGGTCCAGTATTACGCGCCGCTGGGGGCCGGTGCCCTGGGCGTGGTTATCCTGTGGGACCTGGTCACGCTCAAACTGAACTGGATGCGGCTGCCCTTTTTCCCCGGCCCCGACCTGGTGTTTAGCCGCTTGATTGCAGACCGCGGCGTAATCTTCGAGAGTACCTGGCATTCGCTGCGGCTGCTCTTGACCGGCTACCTGGCCGGGGTCTGTGCCGGCCTTATCACCGGCGTGCTGATCGGCTGGTTCCCGCGCGTGCGTTACTGGGGGATGCCCGCGCTGAAGGTGGTCGGGCCGATCCCCGCGACCGCCCTCGTCCCGCTGGCCATGTCGCTGTGGGCGACCTCCTTCTACTCCGGGGCCGCGCTGATCGGCTTCGCCGTGTGGTTCCCCGTCACCATGCTAACCACGTCCGGCATCGCGAACGTGCGCCTCTCTTACCTGGACGTGGCCCGCACTCTGGGGGCCGGCCGGCTGTACCTGATCTTCCGCGTCGCCATCCCGTCGGCGCTGCCGAACATCTTCGTGGGCCTGTTCATGGGATTGGGCGCGTCGTTCCTGACGCTCATCGTTGCCGAGGGGGTAGGCGTCACGGCGGGACTAGGATGGTACATGCGGGCACAACAGGGGTCGATGGAATACGCCAACCTGTACGCCGCCCTGCTTGTCATGGCGGCGATCTTCTCGACGCTAATGACGCTCTTGTTCAGGGTGCGCGACTTCGTGCTGAAATGGCAGCAGGGGGTGATCCGGTGGTGACGGCGACAACCCCACGCGCCGCCGCGGAGGCGTCCGCGGTCTACGTCCGCGACGTGGGCAAAGTCTTCCGCGCGGCCGACGGCTCCGACGTGGTGGCGCTCGACGGCGTGTCGCTGTCGGTCGAGGCGGGCGCGATGGTTTCGCTCATCGGCCCGAGCGGCTGCGGCAAATCGACGCTGCTGCGCCTGATCGCGGGCCTGGACCCGCCGACGTTTGGCGAGCTGCGGATCGGGGCCGAGCGGATCGCGGGGCCGAGTGCCGAGCGCGGCCTGATGTTCCAGGAACACAACCTGTTTCCGTGGCTGACGGTCCGCCGCAATATCCAGTCGGGCCTGGTGGCGCGCGGCGTCTTGCACCGGCACCGCCACGAAGTCGAGGAGTTCATGCGGCTGGTGGGCATCGAAGCGTTCGCCGACGTGTACCCGCACCAGTTGTCCGGCGGCATGGCGCAGCGGGCGGCCCTGGCGCGGGCGTTGGTCAACCACCCGCGCGTCCTGTTGCTGGACGAGCCGTTGGGGGCGCTGGACCAGTTCACGCGCATGCGGATGCAGGACGAAGTCCTGCGGGTGTGGGAGGCGCGCGGCACGACGATGTTGCTGGTGACGCACGACATCGACGAGGCGATCTACATGAGCGACCGCATCGCGATCCTGACGCCGCGGCCGGGTCGCCTGGAGCGTATAATCGACGTGCCGTTCGCGCGGCCGCGGTTGCGCAACCACCCGGCGTTCCTGGCAATGCGGGCGTCGATCCTGGAGATGCTGCACTTCACCGGCAGCGCGGGAGAGGTGCCCGGTGGGGTCGGGTAATTAGCCCGTGGCCATTCGCGCAGACTCAGGCGAGCCGGGAGCGTAAGCGACCGGAGTGAGTGCTATACTCAACGCGGCCCGGTTTGACACAAGCCTGAAGCGCAAGCGAAGGACTATCCTTCGCTTGCGCTTCAGGCTTGTGTCAGAGTCCCCCGCGTTGAGTATAACCTCCGGTCGCTTACGCTCCCGGCTCGCCTAAACGCGACAAAACAGAGTGCAAAAGTCATCGTGTGCCTCGGAGGTCTCAGCCATGTGTACGACTCGCAACGTCACCCTCCTCGTCAGTCTGTTGGCGGCCTGCCCGTCGCCTTGCTGTGCCGCCGACCCGCCCGCGCCGCGCTCCTGGCTGGACCCGGATCGCTTCGCGGACTACGCCTACCAGGCCGGCCGCGGCGTCGTGCAGCGCGTCCAGCGGATCGAGGCCGTCGAGATGGCAACCGCGCTGGCCACCGGCTCGCAGATGGGGCCGGGCGAAGGTTGGTTCCACGCCGGCCAGACGCGCTACGACTGGAAGTGGCTCGCCGCCCGCTACGATGCCGACGGCGACGGGATCATCAGCCGCAAGGAGTTCACTGGCCCGGCGGAGTTGTTCGACCGGCTCGATCGCAACCGCGACGGCGTGTTGACGCCGGAAGATTTCGACTGGTCGGACCGTTCGCCGTTCCTGCGCCAGGCCGGCATGACCGAGGGTTGGTTCCGCCGCATGGACCGCGACTCTAACGGCCGCGTCTCCCGCGAGGAGTGGGAAGGGTTCTTCAAGAAGGCGGCCAAGGGCAAAGACCACCTGACGCCGGATGACCTGCGCGAGGCGCTGTTCCCGCCCGCGCCGCCGCGCAAGCCGGACGCGGGGGGTGGCGGACCGTCGCCGCTCGTCCTGCTCCGCGGCCTGATCGACGGCGAAATCGGGTCGATCCACGAAGGGCCGCGCGTCAACGAGAAAGCGCCCGACTTCACATTGCGAACCGAGGACGGCAAGGGCGTGGTTACGCTGTCGCAGTTCCGCGGCAAGAAACCGGTCGTGCTGGTATTCGGCAGCTTCACCTGAGGCCCCTTTCGATCCCAGTTTGGGATCCTGGAAGACCTGCACCGCCGGTACGGCGACCGGGTCGCGTTCGTGGCGGTTTATGTAAAGGAAGCCCACCCGACCGACGGTTGGCGGATGGGTTCCAACGACCAGGCGGGTATCGCCTTCCGCCAGCCGCGCGACAAGGCGGAGCGCGACGAAGTTGCTCAGAAGTGTTGCAGCACCCTGGAAATCGCGATGCCGCTGGTGGTCGATAACCTCGACGACGCGGTTGGCCACGCCTACAGCGCCGTGCCGGACCGGCTCTACGCGATCGACCGCGCGGGCAAGGTGGCTTACAAGAGCGGCCGCGGCCCGTTCGGGTTCAAGCCCGGCGAGATGGAACAGGCGCTCGCCATGCTTCTGCTCGACGAGGCGGGACCGGCCAAGCCGGAATTGGTGCCTCCGCCGGCGCGCGTGCCGGTGCTCAAGGACGACGACGTGGCCAGCCGGGAGCGTAAGCGACCGGAGTGAGTCCGGAGATAACCTCCGGTCGTTTACGCTCCCGGCTCGCCATATGCTTCGTGACACTTTCGGACACGGACCTATGCAACTCGTCCCGTGCCGCGGAGCTTGGGAACGAGGATACACGCCCGGTCCTGCGAACCGGGTGTGGCAAATCTTTCGGGGGAGCCAGCCACCGACACCGGCAGCTTTTTCTCGTTCCGGAACCCCGCTCCGCAATTCGGATGCCTGCACCCGGTTTTCCGTTGGCAAGGGTGGCCTTTTTCGTGACAAGGGTCGAGATTGGCAAGGGTCGATCCGGGGCATGGTTCAAACTCGGGTGGCAAAGGAAGCAACCGTTGTTCAAGGACGTGGCGCTAGGGCACCATGCGGAACGAATGCTTTAAGTCTATGCCCGGCCATAAGTTCCACCTTGGAAAATTCGTTCGGAGGGGTGTGTGGCAGTGTGAATGAAACGAATTCCACAGCACGTCGGGGATTGGGAGTCCTTCACGTCGGGCGGACGCCGCGACGCTCGCCCGGCAAATCTTACTCCCGAAACATTTGCCACACCCTGCAAACCGCAGTCCCATAAACCAATAGCTTTTCGCCCCCGCCTCCCCTATCCTTGCCTCTTACGCCCACCACCTTCGCGGAGAGTCACGCATGCGCCGCCTCGGCTTTCTCGTTCCCGCTTTCGCCTACCCGCTGGCCTTCGTCCTCGTGTCGCTGGGCGACGCGCCGACGGCCGCCAAACCCGTTGCCTTCAAGGGTGCCCGCATTCACACCGCCGCCGGCAAGCCCGTCGATAACGGCGTGCTCGTCATCCATCAGGGCAAGATCGTTGCCGTTGGCGGACCCGACACGCCCATCCCAGCCGACGCCGTGGTCGTGGACGCGACCGGCAAGACCATCATTCCGGGCCTCGTCGATACGCACTCGCACATCGGCATCTGGCCGCGGCCGCACGTGCCCGCCAACCAGGACGGCAACGAGGGCAGCGGTCCCGTCCAATCGGCGCTGCGCGCGCTCGACGCCATCCAGCCCGACGACCCCGGCATCCGCATGGCCGTCGCCGGCGGCGTCACCACCGCCAACATCATGCCCGGCAGCGGCAACGTCATCGGCGGCCAGACCGTCTACGTCAAGCTGCGCGGCGACACCATCGAGGCCATGCGCCTCACGCCCGGCGCGGTGGTCGGCGGCCTCAAGATGGCCAACGGCGAGAATCCGAAAAACTTCAACTTCACCCGCGGCAAAATGCCGCCCGCCACGCGCATGAAGCTGGCCGCGCTGCAGCGCGAGGAGTTCGTCAAGGCCCGCGAATACCAGAAGAAATGGGCCGCCTACCGCGACAAGGTGAAGACCGACAAGACCGCGGCCGCGCCGGACATGGACATCGCAATGGAACCGCTGGTCGAAGTCCTGGAGCGCAAGCGCACCGTCCACTTCCACAGCCACCGCGCCGACGATCTTATGACCGCGTTGCGGCTGGCGGAGGAGTTCAATTTCGAGATCGTCTTGCAACATTGCACCGAGGGCTACCGCATCGTCGATGAATTGGTGAAGCACAAGACGCCGGTGTCGTTGACGCTCATCGACAGCCCCGGCGGCAAGGCGGAGGTCGCGGGCTTGCTGGAAGAGAACGCCGCGGTCCTCGAAAAGGCCGGCGTCAAGGTGGCGATCAACACCGACGACAGCATCACCGAGTCGCGTTTCTTCCTGCGCACCGGGGCCATCGCGGTGCGCGGCGGCCTGTCGGAAGACGCGGCGCTGCGGGCGCTGACGATCAACGGGGCGCAGATGCTGCACCTCGACGGCCGCATCGGCTCCCTGGAAAAGGGCAAGGACGCGGATTTCGTCGTGCTGTCCGGCGCGCCGTTCAGCGTCTACACGCAGGTGCTGGAAACCTACATCGACGGCGAGCGCCGCTTCGATCGCGCGAAACAAAAGGATTGGTCGTACCAGACCGGCGGCTTCGCGCTGGCCGACGAGAAGCGGTTGCCGAAGGTGCCGCCGCCGGAGAAGCCGCTGCCGGCGGTGACGGTGCCGACACTGCCCAAAGACAGTCTGAAATTTGTGGAGGCGCCCCGGGAGTATTACGTCCTCGCGGGCCGCATTCACACGGTCGGTAAGGGCACAATCACCGACGGCGTCATTGAGGTGAAAGACGGAAAGATCGTAGCGGTCGCGCCGCGGGAAGGCTTTCAGCTGCGGCCGCTGGTGGAGGTTCTTCGCACCGCCGTCGTGACGCCGGGACTGATCGACGCCCACACTGCGGTCGGCCTTTCGGGCGGGTTAAACATTCCCGCGGACCAGGACCAGGACGAGATGAGTGAGCCGAACCAGGCCGACGTGCGCGTGCTGGACGGCTTCAACCCCAACGAGCCGTTGCTGGAATTCCTGCGACAACAGGGCGTCACCACGATCCACGCGGTGCCCGGTCGCAACAACGTCATCGCGGGCCAGACCGGCATCTTCCGCACGTCGGGCACCACCGCCGAGAAGATGACGATCCGCTTCCCCGCCGGCATCCTCGTCAACCTGGGCGAGACGCCGAAGTCGTCGTACCCCAACAAGTTGCCGACGACGCGCATGGGCATCGCGAGCCTCGTTCGCACCGCGTTCGCTCAAGCACAAAACCAGCAGCACAAGCGTGCCGCCGCCAAGGGCGACGACAAACAGCCGGCCCCCAACGCCAAGCTCGACGCGCTGGGTTTGGCACTCGACGGCAAGGTGCCGGTCATCTTCGCCGCCCACCGGGCCGACGACATGGACACGGCACTGCGCCTGGCGAAGGAGTTCAACTTGAAGGCCCGGCTGGAGTTGGCGACGGAGGGCTACCTGATGGCCGACCGCCTGGCCGAGGCGAAGGTGCCGGTCGTGGTCCACCCGACGATGCAGCGGGCGGCGAGCATCGAGACGTACAACAGCTCGTTGTGCAACGCGATGGTGCTGGCGGACAAGAAGATTCCGCTGGCGATCGGCACCGGCTTTGAAGGCTATGTGCCCAAGACGCGCGTGGTACGGCACGAGGCGGCGATGGCGATGGTGAACGGTCTGGGCCGCGACCGCGCCCTGGCCGCGATCACACTGGACGCGGCGAAAATTCTCGGCATCGACGACGCGCGCGGCAGCATTGAGGCGGGCAAGGTGGCCGACCTGGTGCTGTACGACGGCGACCCGTTCGAGCACGCGACGCACGTGACGCACACGATCCAGGAAGGCCGGGTGGTGTACGACCGCGAGGATTATTTGCGCTTGCCGTTGGCCCGCCGGGCGCTACCGGTGACGAGCGGCTCCGGCGGCGTCGGCTGCTGTTTGGGCGAGTGGTAAGGCGCGGGGGGGGGGGGGGGCGGCCCCCCCGGGGGGGGGGACGGTTATACACCCCCCCGGGGGCGGGACCCCCCCCCCCCCCCCCCCCCACCCGAAAAAAAAACGAGGGGGGAGGGGGGCCCCGCCCGGGGCG
>JBBRLG010000311.1:0-8763 GCA_038231495.1 Gemmatales bacterium
AACCCCATATCTTTTGCTTGCCTGGTGACTACGCTCCTGTAGTCGGAAACACCCTCCGCTCGATTACCCTCCCGGCTCGCCTAAGACTGGCCTGACGCGCAAGAACTACTTCCCATTCAAAATGCGCGCCCGCGCCGGCGAACCGGCCACGTCTTCCATTTCCAATCGCAGCCCTTCCTTGCGCTGCGTCAAGTCCAGCGCGAAGGTCAGCGTGTGAACGCCGGCCTTCAGATCGACGGTCATCTCTTCGTTCGGCTCGACCGGCTCGGCATCCAGCCATAACCGCACGCCCTTGGCCGTGTTTAGCAGCAGCCGAACCTTGCCCGGCGTGGTCGCTTCGACCTGGCAGCGTACGAAACCCATGGTGCCGACGCCCTTGGTCGGCGTCGCCACCGCGTCGATCTTCGGGATGTTGTCCAGCGGCAACACGCCGGCCACCGTGCCGTACGCTGGCGTCCAGTGCAACAGCGGATCATTGGACGCCGCCGACGCGACGCCCGTGCGTAACAGGAGGTTTCGGCCCTCCGGCGTCGGTTCCAGGACCCGCCAGGTGCGCACCTGCCGCGCCTTGCTCGCGGAAAAGGGGCCGGCCTTGCCCAGTTCCGAAAGGAAGCGCACGAGGTCCACCATCTCTTGCCGAGTCAGCGTGTCCGCAAGACCTTCCGGCATCAGTGAGCCGCCGTCACTGCGGTCGTCAATCGACTTGATCGGGATCGTAATCTCTTTGTCCTCGGCGTCGCGCAAAACCAGTTCCGTCTTGGTTTCGCGCACCTTGATGCCCGTGACGACCTTGCCGCTTATGCTGTTTATGACGAGGGAGTGATAGTTCTCCTTGATCGCCTTGTTCGGCAGCAGGATCGAGTCGATGATGTAATCGATTTGAGCGCTGGCCCCGATGCTCGACAGGTCCGGCCCGACCTGGCCGCCCGCGCCGGCGATGGCGTGGCACTTCTGGCACGACAAGTCCAGGCGGCGGTAGATTGCCTCCCCTTGCACCGGGTTGCCCTGCTTGCGCACCTCGGCGGTCAGCGCCTCCATTTCCGCGACGGTCAGGTTGTGGTTGACGTTCGTCAGCCCGCCCGCTTTCGTCAGCGCGGCGACCAGCGCGGCGTAGTCGCGGCCCGACGCCCGCACGGCGCGAAT
The DNA here is from genome assembly GCA_038231495.1 of Gemmatales bacterium. Classification (GTDB taxonomy): domain Bacteria; phylum Planctomycetota; class Planctomycetia; order Gemmatales; family Gemmataceae; genus JBBRLG01. Next base: position 1,144 of record JBBRLG010000311.1, read on the forward strand.
GCCGCTGCGGGCTACGTCGGCGGGCAGTTTCTTGTCGGCCAACGCCTTGGCCAGCAAATCTGGCCCGTTTTTGCGGCCCACGAAGGCGGCAAAGACCTCGGTTGGGTCGTCAACAGGGTTAGCCGACAGCACCTCGACGGCACGCGGGGCGGCGGCCTCGGGGTCCAGCAGCGCCAGGGCGACGACCGCTTGCAGCCGTCGTTTCTGCGGTTGGTCCGCGGCGGACAGTTGTAGGAACGCTTCCTTACTGGCGTTGCCGCCGAGTGATACCAGTCCTTCCAGCGCCGCCTGGCGCACGGGGTCCGACGTTTTCGCACCCTGCGCCAGGTCCAGCAGGTCGGCGCGCAGTTTTTCCACCTGCCACAGTCCTACGATACGCGCAGCTGCCGTGCGTACGCCTTCGTTGTCGCTCTTAAGCAGTGGGGCGATTCGGTTCAGGTCGCCGGTCGGTTTTACGTTGCGCTGGCGCGCCGCCTGTTCGAGTGCCGTCAACAAGGTCGCTTGACGCCCGGCGGGCACCGCTTCCTTGGCGAGTACCAGGTCGAGGAGCAAGTCGAGTTCCTGCGGGCCGCCGACGCCGGCAATCGACGTAAGAATGCTATCCTCGCGCTCCTTCGGCACCTTGCCGCCCTTGATGAGTTCGACGAGCGGCTTGACGACGTTCTTCGAGCCGACCGCTTGCAGCGCGAACAGCAGGTGGCCGACGTTGCCGCCGAAGTTTAATTTGCCCTTCTCCAACTCCGGCATCCACACGGCTTCCAGGTCGCGGGCCGTCTGCCACAAGGCATAATCCAGGTACTTGTCCACCGGCCGGTCGAGCGCGTCCATTGCCAACTCGACGGCGCGCGGCTGCTGGACTTGCGCCAGCGACCGTACCGCTTCGAGGCGTACTTGCGGGTGGTCGTCGGCGACGCCCGCCGCCAGCAGTTCGAGCGGGTGGTCGAGCCTCTTGTGCCAGTAGGCGACGACACGCAGCGCCGCCGCGCGGGCGTGGTGGTCGTGGGCGTGTGCCACCGTGGCGAGCAGCTTCGGTTCCACTACGTCCAGCGATTGATAGGTCCACAGCGCTTCAAGCAAGTTGTGTTCGTAGTCCTTGTCGTTGGCGTCGAGTTTGGCTACCCATTGCGCCAGGTCGGGCTGGACCTTCACGGCACCGCGTTCCTTCAAGACGCGCTTGGCGAAGTGCCGGGTCCACTGCTCCGGCATCTTGAGCTGGTCGAGCAGTTCGGCCGTCGAGGCGTCTACCAGTTGCGGCCGTTTCACCAGCGGCCGGTTCTTGGCGGTGACGCGCCAGATGCGGCCGTGAGTTATGTCACGTCGCGGATCGCGGAAGTCCACTTCACCGTGCTGGATGATCGGGTTGTACCAGTCGGCGATGTAGAGCGCGCCGTCCGGCCCCATCTTCACGTCGATCGGGCGGAACGCCTCGTGCCGCGTCTTGATTAGTTCGCCCTTTTCCAGGGCGGCGTAGGCGGCACCATCTTCCTTCAACACGAATCGGCACACGCGGTGGCCGCGAAAATCGTTGGTGATGAGGTTGCCTTGCCACTCGTCGGGGAAGTGCCGGCCGCTGACGATTTCCAGGCCGCAGTGCTTCGGGCTGCCGGGATTTAAGCCCTGGATCACGCGCGGCGCAGCGGCTGCGGTGAAGTAAGACCCGCCGGGCAGGACGTAGTTGATACCCTCGCCGCCCGCGCCGTCGGTGACAAAGGACTGGCCCCAGCGGTCGAAGTCGTGGCCCCAGGCGTTAACCCAGCCGCGCGCGAAAACGCCCAGTTCCAGCGTCTCGGGTCGGAACTGCCAGATGCCGCCGGCGTTGAGTTCGCGCAGCCCGTGCGGCGTCTCGATGTGGCTGTGAATGTAGATCGACTGGTTCATGTACAACATGCCGTCTGGCCCCCAGCGCAGGGTGTGCAGCATGTGGTGCGTGTCCTCGGTGCCGAAGCCGGAGAGTACGACCTTGCGGCGGTCGGCCTTCTCCTTGCCGGGCGAGCAGGACAGGTGCAACAGGTCGGTGCTATCGGCGACGTAGACGCCGCCGTCGCCGGGTTCGAGGCCGGTCGGGATGAGAAGGCCGTCGGCGAAGACGGTCGTCTTGTCGGCCTTGCCGACGCCCTGGGTATCTTCGAGTAAGATGATACGGTCGTTCTGCTTGGCCCCCGGTTTGATCTGTGGGTACGACTCGCCGCACGCCACCCAGAGCCGGCCCTGCGCGTCGAAATTCATCTGAATCGGCTTGGCCAGCAACGGGTCGGCGGCAAAGAGGTTGACTTCAAAGCCGTCGGCGACCTCGAACGATTTGCGCTCCAACTCCGGGTCGGGGTCGGGGATTTTCGCTTCTTTTTGGGCGAAAGCCGCCGGTGCTGCCAGCATGCCAAGGAATCCAAAGCCAAGGACGATCCCCAGGATAATACGCTTCATCACTTATCCCCTCCCGTCGTCCGGGCCTTGAGTTCGTAGGTGTGCGCGACCGGCACGCGCAGCTTGGCGATTTCCTCTTCCTGCTTGGCGACGAGTGGGTCGAATTGCGGAATCTCGCGGGCGTTTTGCCCTTGCTCGTGCTTGCGGAAGCCGAACAGGTACGTCTCGTTCTGCGGCCGCCAGCGGTGGAAGTAGAGGCGGTTCTTTTCGACGATCGCCGCCCGCAGCTTCTCCGCCTGGTCGAATTCCGGGCCGCATTGCAGTTTCACGCCGTCGGCCCACGCCTTCGCCGTGGTCGTCACGGTGGCCTTGCCGTCAATGGTCAAGACGTACTTGCCCGGTGCCAAACCCCGCACACGCAACAGCCGCTCCGCTTCCGGCATCGTCTCCGGGTGTTCAACCTCCTTCTCGAACAGGGGCAGCGGCAAGGCGGCGTCCGCGATTTGAAAGCTCACGGCATTCTCGGCGAACCGGGCACCGTCGGCGTTCGCCTTTTCGGGCGTGAACTTACCTCCTTCAACCTGCGCCACCTTCTTTTCGAGATCAATCTGCACTTGCCACGGCTTGGCGTTCAAGCCAAGCCCGCGCGTCAGGGCGAAGGACGAACGCCAGTAGCCGTACGCCGTAAAGTGAATGCCGTTGTCGGTAAGCAACAGCGGCGACTTTGCCTTGCCGCCGTCGGGCAGCAGGTCGAACAGATCGACGAAGGCATAGCCGCGCTTCTCGGCCACCTTGCGCATGGCGTCGCGGTAAAGCTGGCCATTTTTGTTCGGTGCCGTCGGGTCGGGCAGCGGCCGGCCCAGGTCCTCCTGGCGCGTGGGCGACAGCAAGACGATACGGGCCTTGGTCTCGGCCAGCGTGTCGAGCAGTTTGTTCAAGCCGTCGAGGAAGTGCGTCAACCCGGCCGCGCCGTCGAACGCCTCGTTGTTGCCGTAGCCAACAATCACGACGGTCGGCTCGATCGAGGCGACGTGTTCCTTGAGGTGTTTGAAGCCGTCGGCCTGGGTGCCGAAGCCGGCGCGGGCCTGGCCCCAGACGGTGTCGCCGGCCCAGCCGAGGTTGCGGAACTGGATGTTCTTGTCGGGGAACCGGGCCGTAAGGGCGGCCTCCCAGTAGCCGTAGCGTTGTTCGCGCTCGATAAGGGTATTGCCCAGCAAGACCACGCGGTCGTTGTCGTTGAGGTTGAAGGCTTCGGGCTTGGCAGGCTTAGCGGCATCGGCGGCGCAGGCGGCGGTCGGCAGGCACGCGACCAGCGCGATGCCGACCAGGGGTAGGAAGCGTTTCACTCCGGCGGTCTCCCAAAGAAAGTCCGGACGAGGGTGTGATAACCGTGATTGTAGCGGGTGGGGGAAGTTGCCGCCGCAAGAATTTCGGCGGGGAAGCGGTGTTGTTTTCGCCCTTGCAATCCCGGCGGGCACTTTTATAATTCAGGGGACGAAGCAGTAGCGGCTGTTTCATTTGCGGGTGTAGCTCAGTGGTAGAGCGCCACGTTGCCAACGTGGCTGTCGTGGGTTCGAGCCCCATCACCCGCTCTGGAGCCGGGAGCATTTCAACCGAAATGCGCCCGGCATTTTGCCGCTTGCGGCTTTGCGGGCCATCGCAAAGCCGCAAGCGGCGGGACAGTAACCAGGCCGCCGGGCGGTGTCGAGCTTGACCCTGGAGTTCACCATGAAATGGTTGCGTTCCTTGTGGACCGGGCGAATTGATCGGCACACGCCCAAACTCTCGGTCCCGACCGCGCCACCGCGACCGCGGTTGGCTTTGGAAGCACTGGAAGACCGCTGTCTTCTCTCCAACGGCATTAGCGTATTTTCCGTTCCCGTGACGCCGCCGACCACCTTTGCTGGACCCCTTGGCATCACGGCCGGGCCGGATGGCAACCTCTGGTTTACGGACCAAGTGTCCGGCTCGGCTGGGAAGATCACTCCGGCAGGCGTTGTCACGGAATACCCCACGAGCATCAAAGATGCTAGCGGGGATGCCCCCCTGATCTCCCACAACATCGTGACCGGCCCGGACGGCAACCTCTGGTTCACCAACTATAAAAGCACGTTCCAACATACCGGCTTCCCCAGGCTGGTGAGCCAGTCCGAGGTGGTCAAAGTCACGCCGGCCGGCGTCGTCACCGAATTCAAATTGCCGGACGCCACCAGCGGCCCGCTGGGCATCGCCGTCGGGACGGACGGCAAGCTCTGGTTCACCGAAAGCCGTGCCAACAAGATCGGCAGCATCACCACCGACGGCACGATTCAGGAGTTTGCCGTCCCTCCCATCGATAATGGCCAATCCAATCCGTTTACCGTGCTCGACATCATCACGGGCCCCGACGGCAACTTGTGGTACACGGAAATTGGCTCCAAGGTCGGGCGCATCACCACGAAGGGCGCCTCCCTGGGCGAAGTTTCGCTGTCGGCTCCGGCACGCGGCATCACGGCCGGGCCGGACGGCAACGTGTGGATAACCGAAACCAACGGGCCCGGCTTCGACACCACGGCCAACGCCATTGGCCGGATCACGCCGGCGGGAACCTTAACGGAATTCAAATCCTTCCTTACGCCCGGCGTCGCTCCCGACGGCATCACGACCGGGCCGGACGGGGACCTCTGGTTTACCGAAGAAATAAATTTAGGCCCGACGTTGATCGGGAGCATTCGACCGGATGGAGGTTTCAACGCCGAGCTTACCGTCCCAGCCGACGGGGGGACGAGCTACCCCAGCATCACGAACGGCCCGCGCGGGACGCTGTGGTTCACCGAATTTTTCCGCGGAAATATCGGCGTGGTGCATAACTACGTCGGAACTTTGTTCCAAAACGTGCTGGGACGCCCGGCGTCGCAAGGGGACCAGAACTACTGGAATAATGTGCGCGGTCAGAGTGGGCAGGCGGCGGTGGCCAACGGCATCCAGGGTTCCGACGAGGCCCACACCCACTTGGTCAACGGCGGGTATCAAACCTACCTCGGCCGCACCGCGGAGGCCGGCGGCTTGCAATTCTTCGTCAACCTGCTGCGCACCGCGACCGAGGAACAGGCCCTCGCCCGGTTGTTCGCGTCGCCGGAATACTATACACACGCCCCCACCGTGCCCGGAGTCGGCGGCGGCACGCCCAGCGATACGACGTACATCCAGGGACTGTTCCAGCAGCTGCTGGGCCGCGCCGCTCGGGCCGACGAACTACCGTACTGGCAGGCCCAGGTCGGCACCCAGGGGCGCGCGGCCGTGGCGCTGCTGGTCCAGGGGAGCGATGAATATCGGCGGGACAGCATTCAGGACGCCTACCGGACGCTGTTGCACCGCACCGGCCCCGCCAGCCAGGCTGAGGTGAACTACTGGATGTCCTTGAATCTCGACCACCAGCGCCTCAAGGTGGCCTTCGAGCAGACTGAGGAGTTCTTGTCCAACGGCTAAGAGCGTCGAGTCCGGAGCCGGGAGCATTTCAGCCGAAATGCTCCCGGCTTTTTGCATTGATTGCCGCTGGCGGCTTTGCAAATGCCTGCAAAGCCGCCAGCGGCGGCGGGGACTTCTTTCTCGCCGCCAACCGCCTAGAATACAGCACACGAACGGGCGACGCTTCGGACCCAGAAAGTAGGATACCATGACTGACGAAACCAAAACGGAAGAAACCCCTCCCACCCCGGAGGCCGCCACCGACACCACGACCGCCACCGCCGAGGCCGAGGACGGCACCAAAAAGCCCGAAAAACTCGGCCAGACCGTCGAAATCAAAGACATCGGGCCGTGCAAGAAACACATCAAAGTCACCGTCAACCGCGAGGACATCGACAAGCGCCTCGGCGCGAAGTTCAGCGAACTCGTCCTCGAATCTAACGTCGCCGGCTTCCGGCCCGGCAAGGCGCCGCGCAAGATCATCGAACGCCGTTTCCAGAAGGACGTCAGCAGCCAGGTGAAGGGCGAAATCCTCCTCGCCAGCCTCGAACAACTGGCCGAGGACCACGACATCGCCCCTCTCAGCTCGCCGAACATCGATCCGCTCAAGATCGAATTGCCGCCGCAGGGGCCGTTGACCTACGAGTTCGAGGTCGAAGTCCGGCCGCAGTTCGACTTGCCCAATTACAAGGGTCTGAAGCTTCGCCGCATCGTCCACACCTTCACACCCGAAGAGATTGAACTGGAGGAGCGCCGGCTGCTGACGCCCTACGGCCAGATCGTGCCGAAGCCGGACGGCAACGTGCAGCTGCACGACATCCTCGTCGCCGACGTGACCACGCGCGATGGCGAACGCCTGCTGAGTGAGATCAAGGAATCGACCTTCCGTGTCAACAAGCAACTCGCGTTCAAGGACGGCATCGCCAAGAAGTTTTTGGAGCAGGTCCAAGGCGCCAACGCCGGTGACACCCGCGTCGTTGGCGTGACGCTCTCCAGCTACGTCTCCGACCCGGCCCTTCAGGGCAAAACGGTACAGGCGACCTTCGCGATCAAGGACGTGAAAACGGTCGTGTTGCCGGAGCTGACGCACGAGTTTTTGCACACCTTCCACGTCAAAACGCCGGAACAGTTGCGCGAGTTGGTGCAGGTGGTCTTGCAACGCCGCCTAGAATATCAACAGCGGCAGTCGATCCGGCAACAAGTATTGGAGCACATCGCGGCGGCTGCGACCTGGGAGTTGCCGAACGACCTGCTGTTACGCCAGTCGCGCCGGGCGCTGCAACGCCGTGTCATGGAAATGAAAGCCGACGGCATCGCCGAGGACGAGATCACCAGCCGCATGCGTCTCTTGCAGCAGGACGTTATCAAGAGTACCGAATTGGCGCTGAAGGAGCACTTCGTGCTTCAGAAGATCGCCGAGGAGGAGAAGATCGACGTCAACGACGACGATCTGGACGAAGAGATCGACCGGCTGGCCGAGCAGGGCGACGAGTCGCCGCGCCGCGTCCGCGCCCGGCTCGAAAAGGAAGACATGCTCGAAGCGCTGGCGATCGAGATGATCGAACGCAAGGCGCTGGACCTGATCCTCGACACGGCCGAGTACACCGACGTGCCGCTCGGCAGCGAGAACGAGGAGCCGGCCATGAGCAGCAGCGAACAGCAGGCGGTGCCCGGCGAGATGCAGGATCCCAATGCCGAGCCGCCGGCCGAGGGCGCGCCGGCGAATCCGAGTTAAAAAGCAGACACGGGGCGAGCCGGGGGGGGGGGGGGGCGCGGGGGGGGGCCCCCCCCCGGGGGGGTGGGACCCCCCCG
>JBBRLG010000312.1:0-8752 GCA_038231495.1 Gemmatales bacterium
CCCTGGCGCGTCTGTGCTCGCGGGTCGTCGGGGCGGGGCCGCAGGCCGTGGTGACGGCCGACCTCAACGGCGACGGGAACCTCGATCTCATCACCGTAAATCAGGGCACGATCTCGGTCCTGCTGGGCGACGGCAAGGGCGGCTTCGCGGCGGCCAAGAGCTACTCCCTCGTCGGAGTGGCCGCCGCGAGCATCGCCGTGGGTGACTTCAACGGAGACGGCAAGATCGACGTGGTCACGAGCGGCGTCCGGATCGGCACGAGCGTGCTGCTGGGCAACGGCGACGGTACGTTCAAGGCCGCCCTGTACTCCCCATCCGTGCTGGGCAAGTACGTCGCCGTGGCCGACCTCAACGGCGACGGGAACCTCGACCTCATCGGCAACAGTGGCGGCGTGAAAATCATGCTCGGCAACGGCGACGGGACCTTCCGGGCGGGAGCGACGTACGCCATGACGGTTAGCACCACGACGGGGTTCGGGGGGGTGGCGTCGGTCGGCGACTTCAACGGCGACGGGAAGCTCGACCTCATCACGTTGGAGACGAACTCGGTGAGCCTGATGACGGGTAACGGCGACGGGACCTTCAACGGTCTGCAGGCCGTCTGGACCCCAGGAATCGGTAGCCCCCTCCTGGCCGTAACCGTCGCGGACTTCACCGGCGACGGCAAGCTCGATGTCGCAGTCGCGTACGGCAGCAACAATTCCGCCTCCACCGATCTCGGCGTCTTCGTTACCGTGGGCAACGGCGACGGCACGTTCAATAATTCGCACGGCTTCACGGCAAATTTCCGGGACTTCAATAATCCCCGTCAAGCTGGCTTGACGATGGCGGACGTCAATCACGATGGCAAGCCCGACCTCGTCGCGGTCACGCTCAACAGCGCCGGCGGCTACCAGTATGGGGGCGTGGTTTTTGGGACGGGCTCCGGTTTCACCTACCCATCGGTGAACTTCAATCCGTACGGGACTCCGACCGGCTTCGTCGTGGGCGACTTTAACGGCGACGGCTACGCCGACGTGGCCGAGGCCTACACAAACGGTCGTGTGGGCGTGTTCCTGTGGAAGCCGTAAGGGACGGCCACCGTCACGGGTTCCACGCTGTCCGGCGACACCGCGACGGTCCAAATAGGGAAAAGGGGTCAGGTTAGGTTTATCGTTAACACCGTAAAACACCCAGATGCCCTTATCAACAAACCTAACCTGACCCCTTTTCCCTCTTCGCCCCTGACCCCTTTTCCCTCTTCGCCCCAGGCTCGGCGGCGTTTGACCCTGCGCGCTGCGGAACCCCGGCTCCCTCTTGACCCACTCACGCCACCGTCCAAACCTAGCGCAACCCCGCTGGCCCTGCGTGCAGCGGTCGTCGGCTGCGGCCCAGCAACAGATGAGCCGCACACTATTGTACCCGACCCCTTTGTTTTTCCCCGTCAATCGGCCGCAGACCGAAGCCGAACTGGAAGCCGTGCGGCGTTCCGTGAATCGCGATGCACCGTACGGCCACCCCGCGTGGCAACGTGCCACCGCTGCCCGCTACAACTTGGAGTACACTCTCCGGCCACGCGGCCGACCCCGGAAACGGCCCATCCCACCTTCACCCGCGCACGAGTGACCGGACAAAACGAGGCCTGTCCTCTTTTATTTCTGTCCTCTTTTATTTCTTGTCCTCTTTTATTTCTCTCTTTTATTTCTCTTGCCCTTTGGGAGGGATGTGTAACGTGAAGTGGTCACTCTCAAACCAATGCACGGGATGCACATCGTCGTCGGCGGCCACGCAGCTCAACGGGGTTCCGGAGGGGACGTGGGAGTGCTAGGCCCGGCGGGTAAGGGTTGGCTCATATCGGTAGGAAGCGGCCGGCGGTTCCAGAGCACGGCGGGCAGCGACACGATTCGGTCCGGTGGCAGTTGCGGTAGGCCGGCGGTAGGCGGGTCGCTCGGCGGCTGCTGGACCGGGGCGGCGCGCTCGCGCAACACGAGCGCCTGCGAGCGCTCCCGTTCGTGGTCCACGGCGCGCTCCTGGGCGCAGCGCGGCAGCGGCCCCTCGCCGATCACCACATTCTCGTATTGAAGGATCGTCCCCTTCGCGAACTCGAACCCGGCCAGGGCCGTGTTGTAATCGACGACGGCGCGCGATTCGTCGGTCAGGGCGTCGGCCCAGAAGCGCTGCGACTCCAAGAGTAGAATCAGTGGCACGTTGCGCCCCGACTGAAATTCCTTGAGGCGCAACTCCAGTTCCGCGGCGTGCGCCTGCCGTTGCGCCCGGCTCACGCGGGTGCGCTCGGCGGACTCGAACAGCTGCCGGTATTGGAACTCCAGCACGCGCGTCACCTTGTCCTCCTGATCCTTGAGAGTCAGGTACGCCTGGGCCAGGACCAACTCGGCGGAGCGCGTACCGGCGTGGGCATCCCGAAAGCCCAGGGGGACTTCCATGCGCAGCCCCAACGTCCAATCTTGATAGCGGTTTTGGAACAAATTGCGCAAGGCGTTATCCTCGCCGGAGCCGTCCAGACGCGAGCCAAGGCCGTTGATGTTGTAAGTCGCCAGCAAACGCAGGTCTGGCAGCTGGAGGTTCTTCTGGTTGACCACGTTCATCTGCCGCGCCTTGATCTCCTGCCGGGCAAGGCTGAGTTCCGGCTTCTGCGCCAGCGCCTCCTGGAGGGCGGCGTACCAGTCCGGCTCGTAGGCGACCAGCGTCGGCGTGTCGGCCGGCACCAGGCGATGGTTGTCCGCCGGATCGCCGTGGGGGTTGACGCGGGTCAAGCCGAGCAGGCCGCGCAAACGCCGCTCCGCCTCCAGCACGCTGCCCAGCGCCTGCACGCGCTGGTTGCGGAAGCGCTCGAACTGACCCCGGGCCTGCGCCACGTCTGCGCTCTGCGCGCGGCCAGCCCCGGCCTGGGCGCTCACCACCCGCCACGTCTCGTACGCCTGCCGCAGCCCCTCCTCCCGGCTGTACAGGTTCCAATACTGGGCGTACAGGTTCCAGTAGGCCGCCTCGACGTTCCACACCAAGGCTTGCACGTTGCGCTCGAATTCGGCCCGTTGCTGGTCCAGGCGTACGCGCGTCAGCAAGATGCCCTCGACGCGACCGCCGGTGTCGAACGGCGTCAATTGGCTGCCGGGGTGCGAACTGCGAAGCTGATTGATCTCGACCCCGAAGCCGCGGAGGAGGGGTTGCTCGAACTGGAATTGCAACGCCGGGCGGTACGACGGGTTGACCGGGTTGGGCAGGTTGGAGAACTGATAGTCCGTGCGGAAGGTGATGCCCGCCACGCCGCCCGTTGGCAGCGGCTTGATAAGCGACGTACTCAGCGCGGCGTCTTGCGTCTTGATCGCGGTCAACCCGGTGTCGCCGGCCTGGAGGAGTTGCGTGGCGGTGCCGATCGGCTCGTCGATCCGGCTCCAGGTCAGGCTGCTGGCCCAGCGGGCGTCGAACTTCGCCAGCGACGCCTCGATGTCCGCGCCCGCGATGGCGGGGTTGAGCGCCAAAACCCGGACGCTGTCGGAGCCGGAGACCCCTCGGCCCTGACCGGTGACGAGGCTGTCGTTGGCCGTCCCCGGAGCCGAGGACGGTTGGGAACCGACGTTACCCTGTTCGAGCGCGATGGCAATGGCCTCGGAAAGCGTCAGGTAGCGGATCTCCTGGTCGGGGTTGATGACGGTGCTGGGGGGCGGCGTGGCAGCCGCGGTGCTGACCGGCGGTGCCACTGGACCCGCATCCAGGGGGATAAACGACTCATTGCTCCGGTACGGCATGCCGACGGACTCGGTGACGGGATGCTGGACGCAGCCGGCGACCCCGATCAGCAGGCCATATGCAACCGCGAGTGGAACCCGACGCATGTGTCTTACCCCTAGGGGATGCAAGTCAACCGCGGCCGCGCCGCCTCCTAACGCCCGCCGGACCCTGCGCCGTTGAGCCGGGAAAGATCGAGACAGGGCAGGTACAGCAGGTACGGCACCGGGTCGCCTGGCAGACACTGGCCACTGCTGCATTCCCAGGTGCGGAGCGGGTCGCGCAGCCAGCACAGCGGCGAGGCGACGAGGTCGGCGAAGAAGACGCCGGCCGACGCCACCGGCTGGATCGGGCCGAGTTCCCAGCCGAAGCGCTCGCTGTTGGTTTGCTCGAATGGCAGCCGGCAATAACAGACGTAGTGCGGTTCGATTAACCGTTGCTTGCGAACCGCCATGCGGGGCGGTCCATCGGCCGGTAACGGCGCGTCCCGGGGAAAGGGGAGTGCCGCCTTGCCCGCGCGCGCCGCGTCGGCTTGGAGTCGTTGCCGCCAAACTTCGTCTGAATTTAGGCGGGTGACATCGGGCGGCAACGTCTGGGAGAACTGCACGTCCAACGGCTGCAAACGGCCGGTGGCCGACTCCGGAGCCGCCTCGCGCTGCCAACCGGCGACCGGCCGAATGCCGGGAACTTCGCGTTCGGGCAAAACCGGTTGCACCCCAACGGACGGCATTTTGAAACCGGCGACCGGCCGAATGACGACTCCCTCGTGTTCGTCCGATGTACCGGGGGCGGGGATTGGTGCCGGGAGCGCGGGCAACGTCGAGGATCGTTGCCATTGCGAGGCGTAGTAGCCGACGCCCCCGTTCGCGACGGGCCGCTGGTTCGTGACGGGCGCGGCGGTGTCCGGCTGGCCGAGGGCCGGCGCGACCAGGGCTACCAAGGCCCAAACCCCAAGGGCAAAACGTTCCCGTCGCCCAATATTCGCCATCATCGCCCCCCGCCATTTCGCGCCGAGTGCGTGCATGAGTATAAATCCGTTCGGACGCTCACATAGTCAATGGCCGCCCTTGCTGTCAATGGCGGACCTTGGGCGGGCGGCATTGCGAAAATGTTAAGCTTTGGGAACATGGTTGGTCCCAATCGTTAAGGAGCTGAGACTAACTGGCATACGGTAGCGTACCGTCTTTTCGCGGCGGAGCGGAAATGCCCTGTGGTGATTTGACGGTCGACGTGAAATTCAAGGCTTTCTTGCCGCTAAAGGGGCAACACGTGGCAGGAAAGTGGCTCGCTATTTCATTTGGCACGCCGCTTGCTTTAGTGATCGTTCAGTAAAGTAACCCCCGACCCAACCTTCTCCCCTTGCCTCGCTTGGCCGACCGAACACGATGGCCTACTTCACCGGAGCGGTGCGGTCGCCTTGCGTGACGATCGGGGTGTTGCTTTTTAATATCCCGTTTCACTTACCCTGTTAGGAGCTTTTCATGGAAGCACGCAAGAAGTTTCGTATCGAGCGTCTCGAAGAACGCATCGCGCCCAGCGCGCTCTGCGTAGTTCGCGGCGGCAGCAAGGCCAAGGGCGGCAGCCACAAGGGCGGCAGCCACAAGGGCGGCAGCCACAAGGGCGGCAGCCACAACGCTCCGCCCCTTTGCGATACGCCCCCGCCGCCCCCGCCTTGTCATACGCCCCCGCCGCCCCGGCCCTGCGGCTATTAGTCTTCCGTTTCTGTGCTACTTTTACAGGCAGGGCGTGTTTCGGTCGCTGAGGCCGCACCGCCCTGCCCGTTTTCATTGACAAGAAGCGCAACTCGACTGGGAAACTACCTCGTATGAGCACCGCCGAACTGAGTCGAAACGAGTCATGCCCCCGTTGTTGGGGAGAGGAGAAGCACGAGTACTTTTGGTACCTGCACCTCTACGATTTTGACGTCGAGGTTGCCCGACGGTTCGTTGCCGACGGCCGCGAACCGGTCGAGGTCGAGGAGGACAGCGTACGCCACAGCGTTGAGAACAGCGTTTTGTACGAGTCGCACGTCGGGCACGTCGACGCTTCTTTCCCGGGCATCATCGCCCACGTTTTTTACCCTGCCGAGTCCGGCGAACGCATCCACGCCCACGTCCTGATCGACGGCCACCACCGCGCCGCCCGTTGCCTGCGGGAGGACCGGCCGTTCTTTGCCCACATCCTCACCGAGGAAGAGAGCGTGGCCGTACTCGTAAAAAGCCCGGAGATGGTCGCCGGCAAATCGGTCCCCGAAATCGCTACCCACTAAAGCGGTATTCAAGCGCTTTCTCCCCGACGCGCCGCCTGGACTCCACGAAGAGGTGCTCATGACAGCAACAACTGCGGCCCTACCGGTTCGGCGACTCGATCTTATTGTCAGCCCCCTGGGCGGCACGGGGACGCATGTCGTCAAGGATCCGCGCACCGGCACCTACTACAACCTCGGCGACGTTGAGGTGTTCCTGTTGAATCAACTCGACGGCCGGCACAGCGCGGAAGCGATCCGGGCCGCGTATGAGGAGCGGTTTGACGACGCACTCTCCGACGCCGATTTGGCCGAGTTTTTGGAACTGGTCGCCGAAAAAGGCTTTCTCGCGCCGGTCGGGGTCCCGCCCCCCCCCGTCACACCGGCACCCGCGCAGCCCCATCCCCTGGCGGCCCCCTCGACGACGAAGGCCGGACCGCCGCCCAAGCGTGCCCCGCAGAGCATTCTCTACTGGCGGCGCAGCGTCTTCGACCCGGATCGTGTGCTAAACGTCCTCGCCCCGCGGCTGAGCTTTTTGTGGACGCGCGGTTTCTTCACCCTCTCCCTGTGCTTCATCGCCGCGGCCGGCGCGGTGCTGGCGCAGAACTGGCAGGCGGCCGTCATTCCACTGCCGCACTCCCTGACCTGGCAGACGCTCGCGCTGGTCTACCTCGTCGTGATCGTCGCCACGACTTGTCACGAGTTCGCTCACGGTCTCACGTGCAAGCACTATGGCGGCGAGGTCCGCGAGATGGGCCTCTTATTGATCTTCTTCACGCCGGCGTTCTACTGCAACGTCTCGGACGCCTGGCTGATCCCGCAGAAGTCGAAACGCCTCTGGGTCACGCTGGCCGGCGCTTACTGCGACCTGTGCGTGTGGGCCTTGGCCGTGTTCGTCTGGCGCGTCACGCCCGCGGATTTTTCCCTGGCCACCGGGCCGGGCCTTCTCCACCACCTGGCGTGGGTCACTTTTACCGTTTGCGGGACGCGGGTGTTCATCAACTTCAACCCGCTCATCAAGCTGGACGGCTACTACCTGCTGGGAGACTGGCTGGAAATCACCAACCTCCGCAAGCGCTCCTGGGAATTTCTGATGGGCCACCTGCGTCGCGTTTGCTGGGGGGCGCCGCCCCCGCCCGCCGAAAAGCGGGCCACGACGCTGTTGGCCTACGGCGCCGCCAGCTGGCTGTTTTCGATGTTTTACGTCAGCCTGCTGGTTGTGTCGCTGACCGCCTTGGGCGGCAAATACGCCGGGGCCGTGGGCATCGGCGCCGGGGTGTTGTTCGGTGCGTACCTCATGCGAAATTTGCTCCAGGGGGTTTCTGGAGGGGAGATCGGGAAAATGATTCTAACACGCTACAAGCGCGCGATCATCTGGTGTGTCCTCTTGATCGCCGCGCCCATCGTCCTCACCGTCGTGCCGATGGAAGACCGCGTTACCGGGGCGTTCCTCGTCCGGCCCGGCGCCCGTGTGGAATTGCGATCCCCCGTCAGCGGCTTCCTCGCGCAAGTCCATTCGGACGAAGGCGACCGCGTTTACCAGTCAAGGCCCCTCGGCGTCCTTGAGATTCCGGACCTGGAGAGCCGGGTGATCCAGAAGCGGGCGGAGGTTCAGGAGGCCAAGGCGAAGTTGCGGTTGCTCGAGGCCGGTCCCCGTCCCGAGGCGGTGACCGAGCAGTGCCTCCGCGTCGAGCGCGCTGCCAACTGGGCCGCCGAGGGCCGCCACGATTTGAAGCGGGCGAAGGAGGCGCTGGAGCACGACCTCGCCCGCCTCGCCAAGCTGATCTCCCAGTGGGAGACCGAAGTGGACTACGCCACTTACGCATTCCGCCGCGACGAAAAGTTGTTCAAGCAGGACGTGCTTTCCCAGGACCAGTGGGCCGAAAAGAAGAAGGCCTTTGAGGTCGCCGACTCGCAGCTGGGGCAGGCCCGCGCCCAGCGGTTGGCCCGCGAGACGCTCGGCACGCAGGAAGCCGCGGCCGAGTTGGGCCGCCGCGAGAAGGAGGAGGCCGAAGCCCGCGCCGCCCTGACGCTCCTGGAAGTCAAACCGCGTGCCGAGGAGGTCGATGCCGCGACCGCACACCTGAATCGCCTGGAGGAGGAGTTGCACTACCTGGAAGGACTTCAGCACAAGGTACAGTTGACTAGTCCCCTTGCCGGCATCGTGGTAACGCCGCGCATGAAGGAAAAGGTCGGGCAGTATTTCAAGGAAGGCGACCCGATCTGCATCGTCGAGGACCCGGACTCGATGGAGGTTGAGGTGGCGTTGGAAGAGCAGTTTGCGGCGCGCGTGCGTCCGGGCCAAGAGGTCGACCTGAAGGTCCGGGCGATGCCGTTCGAGACGTTGCACGGCATGGTAACGCGCATCGCCAACAACGCCGTCAAGGAGAAGGAAAAGGAGCACACCACGGTTACAGTGTACTGCCGGCTTGAAGGGGTAGACCCTTCCTTGCTGACGGGCATGACGGGCACCGCGCGGATTCGTTGCGGCGAGCGCTCGACCGGCGAGGTCCTCCTCGACCGTGCGTTCCGCTACCTGCGTACCGAGTTCTGGTGGTAAGACCGGCCAGAAAAAGTGCGACGGCCCGAACAGAAAAGAACAGAAAAGAGAACAGAAAAGGGAACAGAAAAGAGGACAGGCCCAATACTGTTCGGCTCGATTTTTGCTATACACCGGTGCCCGTGCGTGGGTGCGGGGCAGGGGTGTGGTAGCAGGGCACGGGTGTAACAGCAGTGCGTGGGTGTAGGGCACCGGTGCAGCAGCAGGGCATGGGGCACCGG
>JBBRLG010000313.1:0-8735 GCA_038231495.1 Gemmatales bacterium
AAAATTTCCAAAAAAACGTGCGGGGTTTCTGCCCCCCACAACCCCCGTGGGGGGGGGGGGGGGCCACCCCCGGTCTGCCCCGCTCCCCCGTGGGGTTCCCCCCGCTCCGCTCGCCAAGAGGCAAGCGGCTGTGAACGTGTACTCCTACCCGGTTTCAAGCGGCGTCTTGTGCGGCCGGCGGCAGGAACAACAACCCGTGCGCCGCCGGCACGTCCCACGGTCCCACCGGGCCGTCGGCGTCGCCTTCCCAGGCGTGGTGGCGCACACCGTCCAGGATTCGGCCGGCCAGGGCCACCGCGTCTCGGCCCGCCGCGCCATCGACCCGCGGCCGGCCGGCCGTCCGGATCGCGTGGATGAAATCGTGCAACTCGGCGGTCAGCTGGTCGCCGGCGTTGCAGTTCAATTCCTGGGTCTCGACGTGTCGGGCGAACAGTTCCGTCTTGAGCTGCGCCACCGCCGACGGGTCCAGGCGGCGCACGTCCAGCCGCCCTTGGCGCAGGTACCGGGCCGGCTGCATGAGCGTCAACTGCCGTTTGGCGAAATCGACGCCCGCGAAACCCTCCGGCCCCCAGACGGTCATCCGCCGCACCGGCGTCGGATGGACCCGGCTCGCGCTCAGGTTGGCAACGCAGCCGTTCTCGAAAACGAGGCGGGCTTGCGCCATGTCCTCCTGGCCGCCCAGCACCGCAACGCCAAGGGCTTCGACGCTACGCACCGGGGCGCGCACGAGGCTCAGGATTAAATCGAGATCGTGGATCATCAAATCGAGGACCACGCCGATGTCGGTCGAGCGCCCGGAAAAACCGCTGTACCGTTCGCAGTTGATGAGCTTGGGCTGCAACGGCCGGCGCTGCAACTCCTCGAACGCGGGGTTGAAGCGTTCGATGTGGCCGACTTGCAAGACCACGTTGTGCTTCGCCGCCAGCGCGACGAGTTCGTCGGCGTCGGCGACCGCGGTCGTCAACGGCTTCTCGATCAACAGCGGGATGCCGTGTGCCAGGAAGTCGGCGGCGACCTTGAAATGATGGACCGTGGGCACGACGACGACCGCGGCGTCCACGAGGGGCAGAAGCGCCCGGTGGTCCCCGAAGGCGCGAGTGCCGCAGCGCTGGGCGATCATTTCGGCCTGCCCCGGCTGCGTATCGACGACGCCTGCCAGTTCCACGTCCGGCATTCCCGACAGGATGCGGGCGTGTTCCTTACCCAGGTGGCCGACGCCGATTACTCCCAGCCGTAGGCGCGTCATGCGCAGGTTTCTCCTGAAGGAAGGTCGGGGGCGGGACGCCCGCGCTCCAACCAATCACGCCGCCGCCCGCTGCACCGCACTCGCCTCCAGCATTCGGTGCAGCGTCCGCACCAGCTCGACGTTCAGCGGGTGCCCGGAGCGGTAGGCGACCACGTGGCCGCACAGGTCCACGCCCAAGAGAGACAGGTCGCCGACCAGGTCCAACACCTTATGCCGGGCCGGCTCGTTGGCGAACCGCACCTTGTTGCCGATGGGGCCGCGCGGCCCGAAGATCAAGAGGTCGGCGGTCGTCGTGCGCGCGCCCAACCCCTGGCGGCGCAGTTCCTCCGCCTCGGATTCGAGGATGAACGTCCGGCACCGCGCCAGGTCGCGGGCGAAACCGGCTGGCGTAATGGCCTGCGTGTGGACCTGCCGTAGGAGTGGCGACGTTGGGCCGTAGTCGAGGAAGTAGCTGATCGTGAAGCCGGGCTGCTCGACGGGGTGCAGCGACAGCGTCGCCCCGTTGGCCTGCAGCTTCACGGGACTATCGACGCACCACACGTCGCGCCGGGCGGCTTGCAGCACGATGCCCGCCTCGCGCAAGGCCTCGACAAACAGGAAGGAGGAGCCGTCCAGGCCGGGCGGTTCCGGGGCGTTGAGTTCGACGACGCAGTTGTCGATGTGCAGCCCGGCAAGGGCCGCGAGGACGTGTTCGACCAGCCCCACCTGGGCGGGGGCGTGGCCGAGGGTCGTGCGCCGTTGGGTGCCGGTGACGTGCGTGACGTGCGCCGGAATCTGGGCGCGCGGCCGCAAGTCGGTGCGCACGAAAACGACCCCGCTGGACGGCGGGGCCGGTACGAAGCGTAAGCGCACGGTCGCGCCGGTCAGGAAGCCGATGCCGCGCACCTCCGCCGGCCGGGCGATCGTCCGTTGGGAGCGGTAGTTTTGCCTTCTCACGTTCGCGCCATCCTTGTTCGGAAGGATTCGTCCGGGGGCGAGAAATAGGCGAACTCCCCTCTCCCGCAAGGGGAGAGGGGAGCAAGAGATCGGAGCCTAGTTGCCACCCTTGGGAGCGGTGCCGCTCGCTGGCGCGACGCCCGTGGCGGCGGCCGGGTTGGCCTTCCCGTAGGCGTCGTTCAGGACGTTGACGACTTGCAGGCTGATGTCGTTGCTCGACTGGTAGTACATCGGGATGCAGGCGCGCGTCTGCATCTTGTTCATGATGTTCATCGGGCTGTTGTAATCGTCCGCGGTGAAGCCGTCCTGGAACTGCAACACCATCTCGAAGCCGTTGGCCATCGCGAAGCGGGCCGCCGCGTCCTGGATGTCGCGGTAGACGCCGATCGTGTTGGCCTCGCTCTTGGGGGCCAGGGCCGTGCGGGCTTCGCTGTTGATGTCCTCGATCTCGCGCGTCAGCTTCTTGATCGTCTTCAGGTTTTCTTCCTGCTTGGCGGGGGTGGCCGCCGGAGCTTTATTCTCGGCGGTCAGCCGCTCGATCTCGGTCTGCTTCGGCTTGGCGCGGTCCTCGAACGACTTGTAGCCGTTCTTGAACTCGTTGGCGAGGGCGTCAACCTTCTTGTAGTTTTTGAGCACGTAGGCCAGGTTGATGAACGCGAGCTTGACCTGGGGCGCGTGCGCCGCGGGGGGGGTGGCGGGTGCCGTGGTCGGGGTGCCGCCGCCCTGGGCCCAGAGCGTACCGCCCACGATGGCCGAGGCGCCCAGGGCCAGCGCGCCGACCGTACTAAGAACTTTCTTCTTCACTGTCCGGTTCTCCTGATCACGAGATGGTCGGCGGCGCCGTTCCCGCTGCCTCTACCGATGCGGGTACCGCCGAGTGTGTGACGGTTTGATCTGGTTGGGTGCCCCACAAGTGAGCGCTGGGTTCTACCCAAGGTGCCGGAGCGGGTCAAGGGCGGAATCGGCCGTTGCCAGTGAAGAACACTCAAAACCGGAAGTTCACGTTCGCCAGCACCTCGAACTCGTACGGCTTTGGCCCCGTCAACGGCGTGCCGAAGGCGATGCCGGCCGTCGCCCGTCGGAAGATGAAGTGACAGCCGCCGGTGAAGTCCACGGAATCCGCGTAGCCGATCGGTTGCGTCGCCGAGCCGCGGTGGTTGAGCGGCGTATTCACGTGCAATTCCGCCACCGGCACCAGCTCGCGCAGCAGCGCGTTGGGGTCGGGATTGCGGTACAGGTGGTAGCCGGTGCCGACGCTGTTGAAGAAGACCGTCACGTCGCGGGCGTCGGTCGGCGCGGCCACCGACGAAAAGCCCTGGAAGAATACGTCGCGGTTGAGGTTGTAGATGAAGCCCACGAACGGCTGGAACACCGTCGAGTTGATCGCCGTCTCGCCGTTGATGCGGATGCGCTCGCCGGTCGGTGCGGTCAGCACCAGGCCGCCGGACAGCACGTTGCCGGTGGCGCGGTCCAGGAGGAAGGCGTACTTGAAAATCATGGTCAGGTCGTCAATGTGCGTGTCTTCCAAATCCTTGCTACCGGTCAGTTGCAAGAACGGCAGCCGCACGCCGAACGAGGCGTTGCCGTCCAGGAACGTCTTCTCGAAGCCGATCATTTCCCGGTGCAAATCGGAGCGCGACAAGCCGAGTTG
This sequence comes from Gemmatales bacterium, assembly GCA_038231495.1. Classification (GTDB taxonomy): domain Bacteria; phylum Planctomycetota; class Planctomycetia; order Gemmatales; family Gemmataceae; genus JBBRLG01. The sequence continues at coordinate 3,834 of JBBRLG010000313.1, forward strand.
CTGCACGTCCACGTCGTTGTAATAGTTGTAAGTCAGGAACACGCGATCGGTCGGCAGCGGGCTTTCGTTCTCGCCGATCTTGAAGCTGGTGCGCCACGGCACCGCCGCGGCCAGCACGATGCGGTCGCCGGCGACCAGTTGAGCCTCGCCGGGGCGCGAGCCGCGCGCGGCCGACACGTTCGTGGGCGGGTTGTTCGTATTGTCCGGGGGCGGCGTGACGACGGGCGGCGTGACGACGGGCGGCGTGACGACGGGCGGCGTGACGATGCGCCGGGCGTTGTTGTTCAGATCGCCGAACAGGCCGGGGTCGTAGCTGGCCGCGGCTTGCGTGCCGCCTTCCGGTGCCTGTGCAAAGGCATCGCTGTTTGCGTTGGCATTGGCGTTGGCATTGGGTTGCGTCGCGTCGGGCTGCCCGGCGTTGGGCGTTCCGGACGGGTTGGTTGGCGACCCGCCCGGCAGGCCCTGGTTTAAACCCGAGATGGGCGGCGGGCAACAATCCGGAATGACAACGGGCGTGCCGCGGCGCGGCCCGCCGGCCCGCTGCACCGGCTGCGCCGCTACGCCGTTCGCGACCAGGAGTGCCAGGCACAAGCCACCGACGGGGACGGTCCATTTCATTGGAAAACTCCTCCATGCAAAGATCGGGCGTCGGGTGTCGGGTGTCGGGCGTCGGGGGTCGGGGGTCGGAATTGGCTGACAGCTAATAGCTGACAGCTAACAGCTATTTATGTTCCCCTCTTCCGACCCCCGACCCCCGACACCCGACACCCGATCCGACCGACACCCGATCTTCTCCGACGTTAAAAGTGGAAATTCAAATTCGCCGACACCTCAAGGTCGTACGGTTTCGGCCCCGTTAGCGGGGTGCCGGCGGCGATGCCGAGCGTCGCCCGGCGGAACTGAATGTACGCGCCACCGGTGAAGTTCACCGAGTCGGAGAAGCCCAACGGCGCGCTATACAGGCCGCGGTGGTTGAGCGGCGTGTTAATGTGAATTTCGGCCACCGGGACCACGCCGCGCAGGATGGCGTCGGGGTCTTCGGCACGGTACAGGTGGTAGCCCGCCGCGATGCTGTTGAACAGGAGCGTCACGTCGCGGGCGTCGGTCGGCACCGCCAGCGACGAGAAGCCCTGGAAATACACGTCGCGGTTGATGTGGTAGATGAAGCCGACGAACGGCTGGAACACCGTCGAGTTGATGCTCGACTCGCCTTCGACCGTGATCTCCTGGCCGGTGGGGGCGGTCAGCACCAGGCCGCCGGACAGCACGTCGCCGGTCGTGCGGTTGTTGATGAAGGCGTACTTGAAGATCAGGCTCAGGTCGCCGACGTGCGAGTCTTCAAAGTCCTTGCTGCCGGTGAGTTGCAGGTACGGCAAGCGCACGCCGAAGGAGGCGTCGCCCTGGAGCAGGGTCTTTTCAAAGCCGATCGTCTCGCGGTGCAGGTCGGCGGCGGTGCCGGGGATGCCCTGCAAAAGGCGATCGACGTTGTTGAAGTAGTTGTAATTGAAGAACACGCGATCGGTCGGCCGCGGGCCTTCGTTTTCGGTGATCTTGAAGACACCGCGCGACGGCAGGGGGGCGATGATGGCGATCCGGTTGCCGCCCAGCACCTTGAAATTCCCGTGGGCCGTGACGCCGGGGGGCAGGAGGATGACGCGCTGGCCGTTAACGCCGATCAGGTCGCCGAACAGGCCGGGGTCGAAGCTGGCCGCGGCCTGCGTGCCGCCTTCCGGCGCCTGCGCGAAGGCGTCGCCGGTCCCGGTGGCGTCCGTCGGGTTGGCCGGGTTGGGTTGGCCCGCCGGGTTCGGTTCCCCCGCCGGGTTGGGAACGCCCGGAGTGCCGTTGCCCGGCAGCGGCGAGGCCGGGCAGTCGGGCAGGACCATGCGGGCCGGGGGATACGGCGCGCCGCGCCCGGGGTTGCCGGCCGCGAAGACGGTCGGGGCCTGGGCGTAAAGGGGTACTGCCCCGAAGGCGAGGCACAGGCCGGCGGCGGCCCAAAGCGTCACGGGTTTCATTTCTAACCTCCCTGTTTCAATGAATTCGCTCGGCGTCACGAAGAGCGGGCGGGCGGCGGAGGGAACGGGCCTCCGGCGGCCGGTTCCGTCCGGCGCGCAGACCCCGCCCGTGGCGGCGGTTGCTCGGGCAATAACGTCTGTACTCGTTATCGGGAAAGCACGGGGTTGAATGAAGACGCCGTGAATGGCGCGACTGACTGACGTACGACTTCTGCTCGGCCTGTGCGTTTTAACGAAGGTAGGGAAGGTGGGTAAGACCGTTCCGAAGAGCAATTACCTCGGCACGAAAGACCCGCATAGGCCGCCCAGGGGCTTGCCTAACGGACCTTGCCAAAGGGCCCCTTGCCACCCACCCTCGCCACTCGTTGCCAAGCATTTGGCAAGGGTATATGAGCGCCGCTGCCTGCCCCTGACGGTCCCATCGTGCCAAAATCCGACCCTTGCCAAGTTCTTGCGCTTTGGCAAGGGTGGGTCGGAAGCAAGGGGATCGCAACGCAAGCCTTCCTGTTGCCCTGTCCGTACCGCTTCGGGGATTACAGAACGCTATAGGTCCAACTTATCGGCTTGCCGTCGCGGTAGGGCATCACGCCATGAAATTGCCGCTCCGACGCCTCGAAGATCAACGGCAAGAAGAAGCGATCGCCTTCCCACAGCGGCAACTCCAGGACGCGCTCGATTGCCACCCATTCCAACGACCCCTCGGCATTCTCGCTCCACGGTTCGCCCCGGAAGCGGTCGATGCGGAAGATAAAGCCGAACCAGTCCGCGCCGCCTTTGCCGAAGCCCGGCCAGCCGATCGTGCCTTTCAACTGCATTTGCTCGCAATCGATGCCGCTTTCCTCGCGGATTTCGCGGCGCATACACGCCACCACGTCCTCGCCGGGTTCGAGCTTGCCGCCGAGTCCGTTGTACTTGCCGAGGTGCGCGTCGTCGGGCCGGCGGTTGCGGTGGACGAGCAAAACCCGACGGCCGTCCGGCGAAAAGACGTAGCCCAGCGTCGCCAGGATCGGGGTAAACGGCATGAGATCACGCCTGCAAGTGCCGGGTGTTGAAGTACAACTCCTGCTCGACGCCGGTCGCGGGACACAGGATGGCGGTCAGGTCGGCGACGGTCGCTGGCCCCGCGTCCGCGTCGGCAAAGAGGAGCGGTTGATACGGCTTGCCCGGCACGCGGGCGCAGGCGATGAGGAACAACGGTCCGACCCGGACGCGCAGCCAGTTGCCGCCGTCGGGGCCGGCGACGACTTCAATGCCGCCGACGCCGCCCGCTGCCCAGGCGTTCAGGGCGCGGTAAAGCTGATGCGCTGCTGCTGAAGCCTCGTCATGGCTCAGCTCGCGGAAACGGGTTTCGTCAGGTTGGTGCAGGCACAAAAGGTCGAAAGACAGCGACCGCGGCCGCAAAATGAGGAAGGTCCGCCGGCTCGGCGGGATCAGGATGCCGAGAGCCGTCGGCCCCGCCTGGGCGTCCTCGACTCGCCGAAACGCGCCCATCGTTCGATTGCCTCCTCGTTCGTTTTGAACCGCCAAGACGCCAAGAACACCAAGAAAACGCAAAGAGTACAGGAGCAGCGTAAAGCAGCGGAAAAACACCACAACCCTTTGCCTTGTAATCTCTTCCGTCCTTGGCGTTCTTGGCGTCTTGGCGGTTCAACGGTTTTCGATCCGGCTTTGCGGATTCTTTTCCCTTTTTCTACTAAATGGCCGTTGGTATACTGCGAATAATCTTACAGTGGCGGAGCCGACCGGGAGATTGTTGGTCCCCTCCGCGAGTTCTGGGAACGTTTTCTGGGAAAGGGGTCAGCATCATGTTTCGCAAAATCGCAATCGCGGTAGGTGCCGTTTTGCTCGGTCTGGTGGTCGTCACTTACACCAGCCTGCCCAGCCTCGCCCACGTCAAGTGGAACGACGGCATGGCATGGTTGGACCGCCAGGTGCCGGTCGAGACGCAAATCAAGCAGTTGCGCCTTGAAACGGACAAGATCGACGCCGAGATCAAGGGCAACCTCGGCAAACTGGCCAAGATGGCAGTTGAGACGGAGAATCTCGAACAGAACGTCGTCGCGCTGAAGGACGAACAGTCCAAGCGCCGCGGCACCATCTCCACGATGGCCAAGGGTTTGGAAGACCAGACCGTAAAGGTGTCTAACCGCGCCGAGCTGAACGGTAAGAAAAACCAGCTCGACACCGCCGTCAGCACCTACGAGGTGAAGAAGGAGAAGTTGAAGAGCCTGGAAAGCCTGCTGGCCGCCAAGCGCCAGACGCTCGAAGCCGCTCACGAGAAGATCGGTGCGATGAAGGAGCAGCGCGACAGCTTGCGGGTCACCATCGCCAAGCTCGAAAGCCGCAAGGAGTTGGTGGACATCAAGACCCAACAGTGCCAGATCCAGGTCAGCAACAGCACGATCAACGATTGCAACGTTCTGGCCAAGAAGATCAACGACCGCCTCAGCGAAGAGGAGAAGTTGGCCGACCTGTCCACCAAGTACGGCTACTCGGACAGCCCGGTCGCGGTCGAGAAGGACACCAAGTCGGTGAAGGACGTCCTGACCAACGCGAAGAAGGTTCTGGCCGACGAGCAGGACGACAAGTAAGCCGCACGCCGGCTGCAACGCAACACAGATTACGGTGACAAGGGAGGGCGTCAGCCCGGTGACAGTTTGGCTGTCCGGCGGTTGACGCCCTTCGTGTTTGTGTGCTCGGCGAGCCACAGATGATTCTTCGTAACCGCTCACTCCCCCCTTACGAAGGGGGGGCAGGGGGGGTTAAGAACGGTTGCCGTACTCCGTACCTAGATGTCCATTTCGTAAGTTCGCTGCCACTGGAGAGGGCGAACTGTCGTAGCCGCAAGCGGCTCGCTTGCTGGCTGAACCCGCTGTCGTAGCCGCAA
>JBBRLG010000314.1:0-8701 GCA_038231495.1 Gemmatales bacterium
CCCGTAACCACAAGCGGCCGCGCTTGTGGGTGAACGTCTCCCACAAGCGGGCCGCTTGTGGTTACGGGCGTTTGTGCCGAATCGAGCCGCGGGCAGTATAACCGTTCACTCCCCCCTTACGAAGGGGGGGTTGGGAGGGTTACAAAGAAAGAAAGCGGCGTCGAGCCGCCGCACTCCAAAGAGCGGACGGCACTCCCTGTTCCCAATCGTCATCCCTTGTTGAAGAACTCACTCGAACTCAACATCAGGGAGGCGACCGCGAGCAAATCCCCGGATTGATTGGCGAAGAAGGAAACTTCCGCAGCGTTACCCCTGCGGTGGAAGTACTGCGTAAAGGTGGACTGTACGTAACTCTGCCGGTTTTCCGCGGAGGTCGCGAAACCTTGCGCGACGATGTTCAAGCCGTTGGGCTGCTGGATTTGGCCGTACCAGAAGGCCAGTTCCGACGCGCTGCCGGTCCGCCCGAAGAACGTGCGGTACAAACCCTGGACGTAGTCGCTGTTGTTGCTGCTGATGAACTCCGCCGACGAGATGAAGCCGGCCTGGATCGATTCCAGTGACGAGCCGCCCTGGAGCAGGGCGACCCAGGAGGACGCGCCCGCCATATCGGCGGTGCGGCCCAGGTACTTGATGTAGAAGCCGTCCACGACCCGCGTCAGCGACGGAGTGGACTGGAAGACGCCCTTGACGACCGCGGCCTGGCCGCTGGAACTGAGCGTGCCCACCCAGCCGTTCAACTCCGTCGTCGTGCCGGTGCGGCCGAGGAAGTCGTTGAACAACGTCTGGACGAAGGACTGGTTGTTCGTCAGCGGCGAGCTGGTGTCGATGCTGCCGGTGGAGGCGAAGACGACCGCGGCGGCGGTCTGGCCGTCGCCGGGGAAGCTGTTGCTGCGGGCAAACAACTTGGCCCCGGCCGCGACGTTGGTCAGGACGATGGCCGCCGAGCTGACGACGCCCTTGTTGGTGAAGCCGCGGAAGTTGTTGCCGCCGATGCTGCCGAGAATGCCGCCGCCGAGGTCGGTGGAGACCGAAGCGCCCTTGACCCCGGTGTAGTGGACGCCGATGGCGTTGTTGTGGAAGTCGTTGCCTTGCACCATGACCTGGGTGTCGCGGTCGCCGTTCGCGCCGGCGACCGCCGTGACGGCGAGGCCCGTGCCGCGGCCGGTGGCGATGGCGTTGTTCAACACTTTCACGACGGGCGCGGCGGTCGCGGTGCCGGCGGGCAGGCCGGCACTGCCGGGGTCGAACGCATTCACCGTGATGCCCTGGAAGGTGCCGGGGATGCCGGCCGGGATGGCCCGGTCGCCCGGCAGCGCGATGGTGTTGTTCGCAATCGTGACGTTGACGCCGCCGTTGATCGCGATGGCCGTTTGCGGGCCGCCGGTGACGGTGGCACCGGCCGCGTTGGTCGGCAAGCCGCCGCCGCCGTTGAAGGTGTTGCCCTGGATGAGCGCGCCGTTGTCGGACGCCACGGTCAACATCGTGTCGCTGAAGCCGACGAACGAGTTGTTCACGATCTTGTCGTTGCTGGCGACGCCGAGGTTGGTGTTGCCGATGAGGTTGACGTTGCCCGTGATGACGTTTTGGCTAATGGTGTTGTTGCCGTTAAACGTCGGCCCGCCCTGGATGAAGATGTTGCTGACCGTCGAACGCGCGACGGTCAGGCTGTTGAAGCCGGCGTTGAGGCTGACGAAGTTGATGTTCAGGTTTTTCAACATCACGCCGGAGGCATCGACCTGGATGACGTAGGTCGGCAGGATGCTGCTGGAGACGTTGGGGTCGCCTTGAATCGTCAGGTTATTCTGGGTCACGTCGGCGTTCTGGTCGGCGATGGCGCCGGGTTCGATCGTGATGAGGCCGCCGTTGCCGGCGGCGGGCAGGGCGTCTTGCAGCGTGTGGAAGTTGGTGGTGTTATCGACCTGCTGGGTGATGGGCACCACGAAAACGCTGGCGGGCAAGGTGCGGTCTTCGAGGGCTTCGAGGCCGAGCCGGCTTTGATTGCGGGCCGCCCGGTTGCGAGCGGCTTCGTTGCGACCAGAGAACAAGCGAGAGAGCAAACGCATCGACGGATCCTCCTGAAAATAAACTGTAACCGCTCACCGGCCTCAACTTCTCCCCCCCTTACGAAGGGGGGGCGGGGGGGGTAAGAACGGTTGCGTTTAACAGTCCTGGCGTCCACTCCACCCCCCCGCCCCCCCTTCGTAAGGGGGGAGTGAACGGTTACAATAAACCAAACCAGGTGTCACCATTCCGCGGCAGGTCAACCGGCGCGACGGCTGGCTCGTCGCCGCTGGCGCGGCGGAATGCGGGCCGCGCCGGCAGGCGGGAACTCTGGCATGGATACTCTAAAACGCGATTTGAAAAGCGCCAAACGACGGAGGCGATATTTTTTCGCCTTGTTAAAGATCGAAGCGATATATTAGTCCCCGTTGCTGCGATCGGAAAGGGCGCGGGGCCACCGGCAGTGCCTTTCGGGAGTCGCCGCCGGTCGCCGTCGAATCTCTCGACGGAATGCTGGCAATCGTTGCAACCGGCAATTAGAATACAATGCCGTTGACTGGAACCGGGTGGATAATGGGGGTCGAGCGCTGCCCGTGCGGGGTGCGTGCCGCCCCGCATCGCGTGCTGTGGACCAAGGGAGGAGACCGAGAATGCCAAGCCCCTTCCCGGGAATGGACCCGTACCTCGAAGACGACCAAATCTGGCCGGTGTTCCACCACCAATTGGTCATGTGCCTGTATCAAATCCTGCTGCCGGGGATGCCGGACCGCTACCGCGCCCGCGTCGGCCAGCGCCACTACGTTACCGAGCAGGCGCTGTTCACGTCGGTGGTGCGCGACGAGCACCACGAGGACTACATCGAAATTCGGATGCGCAACGACGGCCGGCTGGTAACGCTGCTGGACCTGGTCAGCCCGTGCAACAAGACGACGGCTGCGGGCCGCGCGGCGTACCACGGCAAGCGTCAAGAGTGCCGGACCGCCGGGGCCAACCTGGTCGAACTGGACCTCGTGCTCCAGGGGCAGCCGATGCTCGACTATTTGCCGGACGGCCCGCGCGACTGGGACTACGCCGTCACGGTGGCGCGCTCGAAACAGCCGGAGTGTTACGAGATTTACAAGACGACGCTGCGTAAAAAGCTGCCGAATTTCAAGTTGCCGCTGGCGCCCGACGACCGCGAGACGGTCTTGAACCTGCACACGGTGTTCACGCGCTGCTACGACCAGGGCGGGTTCGGGGGCAAGGTGGATTACGCCAAGGAGCCGCCGGTTGGGGCGAATGAGGACGACCGCCGATGGTTGGGCGAAGTGTTGCGGCACCATAAGCCGCAGTGAAGAGGGGTGGTTGGTGGTTGGTGGCTGGTGGTTGGTGAAAAGGCATCTTCTAGCTTTTCACCAACCACCAACCGCAGCCACCAACCACCAACCACCCTAAGTTTTCCCATGGCCATCCCCCGCCCCCCTACTCCGGTGCTGCTGGTCGTGGCCGCGTTCAGCCGTCACGCCACCGCCCTCGCCTGGGCACGCGCCCGCCTGGAAGAAGCCTACGGCCCCGTCGGCGTGGCCAGCGGTGCGCTGCCGTTCAACCAGACGCGCTACTACGAAACCAGCATGGGTGCCGACCTGCGCAAGCAGTTCTTCGCCTTCGCGCCGCTGGTCGATGCGGCGGATTTGGCGGGCATCAAGCTGCACACGAACGATCTCGAACGGCAGTTCACGGCAGAGGGCGGTTTCCCCGAAGCGCGGCCGTTAAACCTCGATCCCGGCATCCTTACCCTGGGCAAGTTCATGCTGGCGACGACCAAGGACCAGGCACACCGCATCTACCTGCGCGACGGCATCTTTGCCGAGGTGACGCTGCATTTCCAGGACGGGGCCTTCGAGCCGTGGCCGTGGACTTACGCCGACTACCGGGAGCCGGAATTGCACCGGTTCCTGCTGGAGGCACGCGGCTACTACAAACGCCGGCTTCAAGATGAGCAACCACCGCCTTGATACAATCAAGTCCGTCCCCCGCGCTCTCCCCGGACCCAGCCGCCTGGCGACACTTGCTCAAGGAGTCCTGCCACGTCACGCAAACGCAAAACGAAGGAACCCGCAGCCCTTCCCCTCCCGACTGCCTTGCCCCCCGCAACGCCCGAGGTCGGTGCCAAACTCTTGCGGCAAACGCTGATGGTGCTGGTGGTGGGTTTGATCGTGGCACGGCCCCTGGTGCTGGGCGAAGACCCGGGGTTGTTGTCGGACCAGTCCGACCCCAGCGGCCTGGTTTTGACGATGCTCTGGCTGGTGGCCGCCGCCCTCTGGGGATTGTGGCGCGTGTGGGCACGGCAAGATGATTTCCGTGCCGGCCTCGTCGAAGCCGGCCTGGGGGGCGTGGTGCTACTCGTCTTTGGCACCACCTACGGCGTGGCGGCGTACCAGCATCCGGCCCGGCTCATTTCGTGGGAATGGCTGGCCATGCTCCTCGCCTTGTTCCTCGTCCGGCAATTGACGGTCCCCGCCGAGGAACAGCACGGGTTGCTCTCCGCCCTGCTCGCCAGCGCCGTGTCGATCGCGGGTCTGGGGCTGTACCAGGCCTTCTACGACTTGCCGCACATGGGCGAGAAATACCCCAACGTCGAGGCGCTCCGCGCCGCCTACGCGGAACGCGGGTCGTATTTCGCCAATGACGATCCGTTTCTGGGGATGCTCTACGAGCGCCTTCATCAGGACAACGTGTACGCGACCTTCGCCCACCCCAACAGCTTTGCCGGCTACCTCGCCCTGCTCCTCCCAGCACTCGTCGGTGCCGCCGTCCTGTCCTTCCGCAGCAACCTGGCGGCCTGGCAGAAGGGGTTAGCCGCCGCCTTCGCGCTTTCGGGGGTCGCGGCGTTGTGGTGTACGCACAGTCGGGGGGCGTTGCTGGCGAGTACCGTCGTCGGGCTGGTCGTGGCCGGGATCGCATTCCGGCGAACCCTGTGGCCGCACCGCGTGGCGGTCGGCACGGCCGTGGTCGTTTTGGCGGCGGCGGCAATCGGCGTTTATGCCAGCGGCTTGTTGAATACCTTGCTCGGCAAGCAGGAGACGACGGCGGCGGCCCGCGGCGATTACTGGCGCGCGGCCTGGGACATGATCCGCGAACGCCCGTGGTTCGGCGTCGGGCCGGGCAACTTCGGCCGCGTTTATCCCCGCTTCATGGCGGAGACCGCGGGCGAGCGCATCAAGGACCCGCACAACTTCCTGCTAGAAATCTGGGCCACCAGCGGCATCTTCGCCCTGGGCGCCCTCGTCGCGGCACTCGGCGCGTTCTTCGTGTATCTGCTGCGCGCCGGCCGCAATTACTTCGGCTGGTTCACCCTCGCGCCGGCCCCCGACGCGGTTGAGCCGGTGCCGGCTTTGACCGCCGCCTGGGGCACCGAGGACCTGCCGCCCCTTCGTTGGTCGTTCTACCTCGGCGGCATGTTCGGCATGTTTTTGGGCTTCGTCCTCCGCGCGAGCTATCTAGCCAAGGACGAAATTCTTAGCGAAGGGGTCCGGGCCGGGGTGCAATCAATCCTGTGGTTCGCCGCCTTCGCCCTCTTCGAGCAAATCCTCTGGACGCCGCGCGCCCGCGCCCTGGTCCTGGGCGGCGGCGCGGCGGCCTTGCTCCTCAACCTGTGCGTGTCCGGCGGCATCGCATTCCCGGCCGTCGCAATGCTACTCTGGGTCGTCGTCGCCCTGGCCCTCAACACCGTCCCGACGACAACATGGCCGCGCCTGGAAGGCAACCTGCTGGCGCGCTACCTGCCGTTGCCCTTCTTGATTGCGGTGCCGTTGATCTACCTGTTCGCCGTCCTTTTGCCGGTTTCGGATTCGCTCAACACCCTGAAAAAGCAACTCAAGCTGTCCAGCGGTGTCGCGGACGTCAACTCCAGTTCAAACGTGATGAAAATCACCTTCGACTATTCCTACCTGAGCAAAACGATCATCGCACCGCTCGAAGATTCGGCCAAAACCGAAGACACGGACAACGCCTACCTCGACATGCTACTGGCGCAGCTATACGGCCAACTGTGGTCGAGTGCGATCCGCTTCCCCGCGACGGACGCCAGCCACAATCCGGTCGAGGTCAAGAAAAAGGCGCTGCAATTCGCGCTCAAGGCACAGACGTACGACCCGCAGGGGCCGGACGGTTACGTCTCGGAATACCAGTTGCGCAAACGGTTTGCCAACGAGTACGCGATGAAGGAAAGGGCCACCGTGGTGGATCGCAAGAACCCCGTCCGGCTCGCGCAGGACTTCGCCCTCGGCTTCGGCAGCCGTGCGCCGCTGTACGACCCCAACACCTGGGAAAAAGTGATCTGGGACCGCACGCAACCCGCGGCATCGACCTCCAACTTCGCCCATTACAAGGAAGAATACCGCCTCGCGGCCGAGGTACTGTTGCGCTTTCTCCCAAACGATCCCACTAACCCGCGCTTGCATTTTGAAATTGCGGAGAGCTTCTACCTGGCGGAGGAGAACAAGAGGTTGGCCGACGAGCACGCCGCCCGCGCCCTGGCCATCGACGAGCGGTCGCAGCATGCCGCGCACAAGCTGACTGACCCGCAACGCAAGAACCTTCGCCAGCGGCTGGCGGAAACGCCGGCAAGCTGACCCTTGCGGACGGACCCGCGGCCGGTTACGATCTTGGGCATCCCGCCTTGAGGAATGGTAGCGGCACACACGGACCGAAATAGTGCGTTTGGAGAACTTTGGCTATGGCGCTGTGGTTGTTCAAGCAGGAACCCGCCTGTTATTCCTTTTCAGACTTGCGCCGCGACGGCACCACCGTTTGGGACGGTATCTCCAACAGCTTGGCCTTAAAGAACTTGGGGCAAGTTAGGCGCGACGACCGCGTGTTTTTCTACCACACCGGCAAAGAGAAAGCTATCGTTGGGGAAATGCGCATCGTGGCCGACCCGCATACCGGAACCGCCAACGACAAGGCCGTGGTTGTTGAGGTCGCTTTCGTCCGCGAATGGGCTCGGTCGGTGACGCTTGCCGAGATCAAAAGCGATAAACGCTTGGCCGGATGGGACTTGATTCGTTTGCCCCGGCTGTCGGTTCTGCCCGTGTCCGCGGCCCAATGGCGGCGCGTGGAAGAATTGAGCGAAAAAGACGGTTAATCCTGCCCACCGCCCGTAAAATGAGAGAGGACGGTCGCCCATTGTCCTGGTTCGCCCCGGTACTATAATTTTGTTCAGAGTCAGAGCCGCAACGGGAAAGGCTTGCTGCCCGTCACGAAGACGACGGCATGAGACGGATTTCCCGGACCCTTCCGTTGCACGGTCGTCCGTACCACGGTGCGAACAGGCCGGCAGTGCTCTGACTTTTCTTTAATATGAGGAACGAACCTATGGCGCGGCACGGCGCCGACAGCGGATTGAACGGTAAGACACCCGATCGCCTTTCCGACCGCTTTCTCGCGGGCTTACACGACGCAACGTCGGTCACTTTTGTATCCCACGTCCACCCGGACCCCGACAGCCTGGGCAGCATGATGGGGTTGGCCCACCTCATCGAGACCCGGCTGGGCAAACCCACGCGCCTGACGCGCGACGGCCTCATTAGCCGGGCCGAGAACCGGGCGATGGTAGACCTCCTCGACATCGATTTGGTCCCGATCGAAAAGTCGTCGTGGCACGAAGGCTCGGCCCTCGTCATGGTGGACAGTCAGCCGAACACGGGTCGGCACAACCTCGACCCCGCCGCGCCGCTGTACGCGGTCATCGACCACCACGACACGCCCGGCGAACTCGACGGCATTCCGTTCGTGGACGTGCGCAACACCCTGGGGGCCACCTGTTCGCTGGTAACGGGCTACCTGATGGAACAGGAGGTCGAACTGCCGCCTACCGTCGCCACGGGTCTGCTCTACGGCATCGAAACGGAAACGAGCGGCTACCCGCGCGAGGCCTGTGAGTTGGACGACGAGGCGTTGCTCTACCTGTATCCGCAGGCCGACAAGGACCTCCTCGCCCGCATCCGCAACGCCCGGCTGCCGCAAAGCCACTTCGAAGGCTACCTGCGCGCGCTGCAAAGCTCGTTCATCTACGACCGGCTCATCATCAGCTGGGTGAATGACCTGCCGCAACCGGAGATGGCGGCGGAGGTGGTCGATTTCTTGATCCGCTTCGAGGAAGTCGATTGGGCGGTCTGCGCCGGCGTCTTTCAGGACAAGCTGATTTTGTCCGTGCGGGCGGCGGTCGAAAACGCCCACGCCGGCGAGATGTTGCAGAAGGTGGTCGGCAAAAGGGGCCGCGCCGGCGGCCACGACCGCCGGGCGGGCGGCACCATCTTTTTGACTAGCACGACGGCCACCGCCGTCGAACAGGTGCGGAGCGAGCTGCGCACGCGGTTGTTGCGCGCCTTGCGCATCGACGAGTGCCGGGGACAACGGCTCGTGTCGCGCCGGGAGATGCTTCAGAACTTGCAAAGTTAAGATCGTTTTGCCGCTTGCGGCTTTGCGCTCGGCCGCTTGCGGCTTAGCGCTCGGCCGCTTGCGGCTTAGCGCTAAGCCGCAAGCGGCAATCCCTTGTTAGTACCTCTTACAATCCGTCCGGGGTGTAACCAAGTTCTCTGGTGGTGATCAGGCCGCCATGCTCCCGTAGGTTTCCCCCTGGCAGGTATGGCGCACGCAGACCAGGCTGGCCATCGGTTGCACGTTGCGCTTGTTCCACCGAGCACCGCGACGCTTCAGA
>JBBRLG010000315.1:0-8693 GCA_038231495.1 Gemmatales bacterium
TCTGCTCGGCGCGCCGAGTTTATCGGCCTGGTTCAAACGCGGGTGGCAAAGGACGCAACCTTTGCGCAATGACGTGGCGCTGGGGCGCCACCCGGAACGAATGCTTTAAGTCTTTTCCCAGCCAGAAGTTCCACCTTGAGGAATTCGTTCGGGGGGGTGTGGGGGTGTGTGAATGAAACGAATTCCACTGGTTGCCGCGCGCGGGCCGCTTTTGAACCAGGTCAGTTTATCGGCTATCAACCCGGCAAATAGAGCATCCGCCCGCACGACTTGCAGGCGGTGAAGTTTTCCATCAGCAGTTCCGTGTGGCTCTGGACCGTGATGGCCGTGTAACAGGCCGTGCAGTTGCCGTCCACGACCGAGGCGAAGGCGTCCGCGCCCTGGCCGCCGACGATGCGGTTGTACGCCGTCCGCAAGTCGGCGGGGATGGCGAGCTCGACCTCTTTCAGCTTTGCCAGCGTCTCGTTCAGCTGCTGAACCAGTGCGGTGTGACGCTCGCCGGCGCCGGCCTCGAACTTCTTGAACTCCTCGCGCGCAGCCTGCACGTTCTTTTCCAGTTCCGGCAACTGGGCGGTGCGCTCTTCAATGTCGGCCATCGCGGCGAGGATTTCGTCTTCAAGTTGCGCAAACTTGGCCTTCTCGGCCGTGATCTCCACCTTCAAGGCGTCGTACTCTTTTTTGGACGCGGCCGCGTTGAGTTGTCCGGTATGTTTCGTGATTTGGGCGTGCGTCGTTTTGAGCGTGACTTCCTTCTCGTGAACGGACACCTTGATTTTTTTGAGTAGTTCCTGGGCGTCGCGCTGCATTTCTTCCTGCCGGGCGACCTTGGCCTTCTGCGCCTTGAGTTGGCGCGGCCCGCGGTCGAGTTGCTCTTGCAAGTCGCGGGCAAAGCGGCGCAAGCGGGCGATCTCGCGAATGGTCACGGCGGGACCGGACATGGTGGTAGTCTCGTGCGTGCGACGGAGGGCGTTCGGTCGAGGATGGTCGTCTACCGCTCAGTCTATTTGCCGGCGGTCTTTTCGGCACCCTACGACACGGCCACCGGCGATTGCGACTCTTTCGCCAGCCGCTTCTCCAGCAAATGCCGCCGCCTTGCCGCCAGCAGTGATTCCGCCGAGAAGATCACCAACGCCGTCCAAATGAAACCGAAGCTGACGGCTTTGGTCGGATCGAACGCCTCGCCGCGCACCAGGACCGCCAGCAGGAATTGCAGCGTCGGGCCGATGTACTGCAACAGACCGATCGTCGTCAGCGGCAAGCGCCGGGCCGCCTGGCCGAAACAGAGCAACGGCACCGCCGTCACCACGCCTGCCGACAACAACAAAACGTCGATGTCCCACCCCATTTGCCCAAACGAGCCGGTTCCCGTCGCCGTCCAGAACACCAGCCCCGCCACGGCGACAGGCACCAGCACCAGGGTTTCCACGGCCAGACCGATCACCGCGTCTACCGGCGTCACCTTGCGCACCAGGCCGTAGAACCCGAAGCTCACAGCCAGCACCAGCGCAATCCAGGGCAGTTGGCCGCTCATGACGACGAGGATCAGGACGCCGACCGCAGCGAGCAGAAGGGCGAGCCACTGGACCGGGCGCAGCCGTTCGCCGAAGAACACCATGCCGAGCAGCACCGAAAAGAGGGGGTTAATGAAGTAGCCGAGGCTGGTTTGAATGGTTTGGCCGGTATTGGCTCCGTAGATGTAGCAGAACCAGTTGGTGGCGATCAGGAGGCTGCTGAGGGTCAGTAGGCCCAGGATGCGCGGGTTACGCAAGGCGCGGCCCAGGTCGCCCCCGCGGCGGAAAACGGTGACGAGAATGAGGAGAACGACGCTGCACCAGACGACGCGGTGTGCCAAGATTTCGAGGGACGGCACCCGGTCCAGCGCCCAGATGTAGAGCGGCATCAGGCCCCACAGGGCGTACGCGGCGATGCCATAGACCAATCCGCCCCGTGTCTTCGCCTCTGCCGAATTCGCCACGCCGATCCTCCCCGGTCCCGTTGTTCGAGGGACTCTTGCTGTTGTAGGAACCGGGCAACCCGCGGCACTTGTTTAAGCGCCTACAATAGACGGTAGAGAGTCCATTTTTTGGCGAGCGTCGGGGCGTAAGCCCGACGTGCTTTGAGGCGAGCGTCGGGGGCCTAAGCCTGACGTGTAACGATCCACGTCGGGCTTACGCCCCGACGCTCGCCATTTTGACGCCATCGCGCTGTTCGCACCGGCACGCATTCAGGAGACCGCCGCCGTATGGCCCGCCACCGCCGTCACCGCTCCGCCGACCACGACGACCCGGAGTTGCCGAAGGTCAAACTTAGTCGCAAGACCCTGCTCGAAGCACTCGGCCTGTACCGCTACGTCCTGCCCTATTGGTTCAAGTTCGCCGTCGCCCTGACCATGCTCGGCTTCGCCAGCCTGCTGGGACTCGTCTTTCCCGCGGTCGTCGGCAAACTCGTGGACGGCACCCTGGCGACGTTGACCAACAAGGGCGTAAACGGCGACGTACCCTTGACGCAAAACATCGACGCGATCGCCCTCGGACTGCTGGGCGTTCTGGCGCTCCAGGCGGCCTGCTCGTTCGTGCAAACCTACTGGTTCGTCGAGGTCGGCGAGCGCAGTCTGACCGACCTGCGCCGCGACACCTACGCCCGCCTCATCCGATTGCCGATGACGTTTCACACCCAGCGCCGCGTCGGCGAGCTGTCGAGCCGGCTGGCCGCGGACCTCTCGCAAATCCAGGACACGCTGACCGGCATCGTCCCCCATTTTCTGCGGCAGTCCGCCGTCCTCGTCGGCGGCATCCTCCTCTTGCTGGTCACGTCGCCGCAGCTAACTCTGGTCATGTTGGCGTCATTGCCCGTGCTGATTTTGTTGACCTTTCTGTTCGGGCGTTTCATCCGCAGGAACTCGAAAGAAGCGCAAGACCGGCTGGCCGACAGCAGCGTCGTCGTCGAGGAAACGCTGCAAGGGATTGCCAGCGTCAAGGCGTATTCCAACGAGGGCTACGAGGAAGGCCGCTACCGCAAAAATTTGGACCAGTTCCTCACGACGGTGCTCCGCGGGTCCAAGTACCGGGGGGCGTTCGTGTCGTTCGTGGTGTTTGCCCTTTTCGGCGCGGTGGTGGTCGTGCTCTGGTACGGCGCTCACCTCGTTGCCGACCACGAGCGCGACCCGGCGACCGGCATCACGGCCGGAGAACTGACCAGCTTCATGCTCTACACGCTGTTCGTCGGCGCGGCGATGGGGTCGTTCGCCGAGATCTACGGCACGATCCAGCGCTCCCTCGGCGCGACGCACCGGGTGCGTGAAATCCTGCGCGAGCCGATGGAACCGCTGCCGGCCCATAGCCTCGCGGCTCCGGCACAAAACGGCGACGGCGCGCTGCCGCGGCTGCGGGGCGAGGTCGCCTTCGAGCACGTGGCGTTTACCTACCCGTCGCGCAAGGAAATCCAGGTGTTGCGCGACGTAAACCTCGTCGCTCGGCCGGGGCAGCGCATTGCCCTGGTGGGGCCGAGCGGCGCGGGCAAATCGACGATCGTGTCGCTCCTGTTGCGCTTCTTCACACCGGAAGCGGGCCAAATTCGGATCGACGGTCGCGATGCGGGCGACTACCCGCTGCACGGCCTGCGCAGCCAGATGGCCCTTGTGCCGCAAGACGTGCTGCTGTTCGGCGGCAGCATCCTCGACAACATCGCCTACGGCCGGCCGGGCGCGACGGAAGGGGAGGTGATCGAAGCCGCGCGCAAGGCCAACGCCCACGATTTCATTACCGCCTTTCCCGAAGGCTACCAGACGCGGGTCGGCGAGCGCGGCATCCAGCTATCGGGCGGCCAGCGGCAGCGCGTCGCCATCGCCCGCGCCATCCTCCGCGACCCGGCAATCCTCATTCTCGACGAGGCAACCAGCTCGCTCGATTCGGAGAGTGAAAGCCTTGTTTTGCAGGCGTTGGAGGGATTGATGCAAGGCCGCACGTCGCTCATCATCGCCCACCGGCTCTCCACGGTGCGCAGTGCCGACCGCATTTTCGTCATCAAGGACGGCACGACCGTCGAGGAAGGCACGCACGCCGAGTTGCTAGTGCGCCCGAACGGCGTTTATCGCCAGTTGTCGGAGTTGCAGTTTGAAGCGCCCGGCGTTAGCGCGGCGGCGTGGGGCGACGTGACCTAGGTCGAGCACGTTCACGTTGTTGAAATTACGGCTTTGGTTGAAGCGGCCCGACCCAAGAATGGTCAAGACCTGCACGCTATCGCGCTGGTCGGAGCGGGTCCACTTGAAGCCGCCGAGGAACGTCAGCTGGTCCACGGGGTCGATGAACACGTCGCTGCCGAGGACCAGGCCCGCTGTGACCGACCAGGAGTCGGTCAGCTTGAGGTTGGCCAGAGCGCCGGTGTGCGTGAACGGATCGTAGATGAAGGTCTAGCAGTGCGAGAAGAGAGCGTTGCTAGGTGCGTCATTGACCTCGACGCAGATGGGCGAGAAGAAGCGGCCGACCTTCACGTCCAGGCCGCGGCCGATCGTCGGGACAAACGCCTCGCCGTAAAACTGAATGGGTTCGATGCCGTAGGGTGCCGGTTCGCCGTTACGGCTCGTCAACTGGCCGCTGAAGAGGCCGCGCGCCTGGGTGAACTGGTAAGCGGCTCCCGGCACGATGGTGTCGAAGCGGAAGCCGAAACTCGGGTCGCTGGTGCCGGTGGTGAGAACGGTGCGCTCGAAGCGCACCCAGTTTTGCTGCAAAAGGAGTTCGTTGGCCCGGTAGTTGAAGCCGAGGGGCAGGTTGTTGTGCGCCGCCGAACTGCCGGTGTAGGAGGCGTCCACCCAGCCGGTGACTTGCAGCCGTTCGGAGTCGAGGACGGAGCCTTCCCAGGTGCCCTGCAAGCTTTGCATCAGCAACCAGCGGTCCGGCGCGGGGGCGACGGCGCGGGGGCGGCGTCCGGCGTGGTTGTTCCAGTCTGGCCCAGGGCGAGTGCCGCGCCCAGGATCAAGGCTGGCAGCATCGGGGTCTCCGGTAGGGTACGATAGCAGCGCAGACCGCACCACGACCTTGTTACCATCGACGCATTCGGCAGGACCAATTCATCCGGCGCATCGCCCGGCGCTGTGCGGTCGCGGAAGGTGGGGGAAGTGTGGCGGTGGTGCGGAATAATTGGCGTTGGGGCTTCGGCAACGGCGTCTCAGGAAAAGGGTCCCTGGTGCAGGATCAAGGGCGGTGTTTTTCCCTTTGGAGTGCGGCGCTTTTCCGCCGCTTTCTTTCTTTTTCTAGGTGTGCTGCCTCGCCAAAGAAAGAAAGCGGCGTCGAGCCGCCGCACTCCAAAGAGCGGCCGGCACTCCCAAGGTTACGAAAACAGCTCCCTTGATCCCGAACGGAGACGCCACAAAATCACTGCCCTGCCGCCGGGGCCGGCGTCACGGGAGGAGCCAGCGGGGGAATGTAAAAGACGGACCCGGCATGGCGTGGGCAGAAGCACGACCCGCCGGGGATCGGACCCGTGTCGCGGCCGCACGTCCCTTCCAACCGCGGGTCGAAGCCGAAGGCGCAGCCGGAGACATCCACCGTCGGCCCGAACCCCACGCCGCCGACGAGACGGTGAAACTCCTCGGCGTGCGGCTGGCGGCGCGGCCGGTCCTCCGCCCAAACCGTCGCCCCCGCGCCAGCGACGAGAACCACGAGAACGACGAACAAAGCCGTGGCACGCGCTTCCATTGGTCTGGTACTCCGGGTCATCCCTTCGTTGCCGGCTCGGTCACGTCGTGCAATTGGTTCAGCGCCGGGCCGTCGATCCGCTGGCGCACGCCGCGCGGCCAACGAATTTCTACCCAGTCGATCTTTGAACGATCGCCCAGGCCGAAGTGGGTCGTCTTGGACGACTGGGACAGGTAGCCGCCCGCGGCCTGGACCTGGCGCACGAAAACTTCGTCGCCGACGTGGACCTGCACCACGGCCCCAATGGCGTCGCGGTTGCTGTGCGTGCCGGTCAGCCGGAAGGCGACGTATTTTTTCTTGGGAAACTGGTTGCGGTAGTAGTAGGCGGGGCCGTTGAAATTGTTGACGACGAGGTCGAGCCGCCCGTCGCCGTCGAAGTCGCCGACGGCGACGCTGCGCGAACTCTTCGGGGCCGGCTTGCCGCCGATCTTTTCGTCGAGGTCGCGGCCTCCCGGCGGCGGCTCGATGCCCAGCGCCGCCGCCCGGTTCGTAAAGGTGCCGTCGCCGTTGTTCATTAGCAGGTAGTTCGGCCAGTAGAAGAACGGCTGGCCCATGCCGGCGGGCTGGAAAACGTCCTCGTGACCGTCGTTGTCGAAATCCCCCACCGCTACGCCCCACGGCCAAAACGTTTCGAGACCGACCGCGTCCGAAACTTCCTTGAACTTGCCGCCGCCGAGGTTCTTGAAAAAGGTGTTGCCGAAAACCACTTCCTCGTAGCGGACGTGGACCATCGCGGCGAAATCCTGTTCGGCGGCCACATCTTCCGGCCGGTCGAAGAAACGACCGCCGAGCAGCTGCTTGTACTTCTTCTTCTCGTCGATGGACGCCGGGTCGGTGCGGTCGGTAGTCCACATGTCCGAGTGCATATCGACCATATACAGGTCGAGCCGGCCGTCGTTGGTAGAACTGAAAACCCGCGCGCCCATGCCGCCCCACGAGGTCGGGCCGAGCGTTTCCAGGGTCACGTCGGTGAAGGTGCCGTTGCCGTTGTTGCGGTAGAGCTGCGCCCGGCCGAACATGTTCGTGATGAGCACGTCCGGGAAGCCGTCGTCGTTGTAATCGAAGACCGCGGCGTCGGCGGCCCAACCCAGACCCTTGAGACCGGCCTTGGCCGTCACTTCCGTAAAGGTGCCGTCGCCGTTGTTGTGGTAGAGGAGGTTGTACTCCTTCGCACTCGCCGCCGTCTGCGGCAGCGACTCCTTGCCGACGTAGTGCCGGTCGGACGGGTCCACGGCGTCGGTCGTCCACTTGGCCGTTTGCAGCACGAGCAGGTCGAGGAAGCCGTCGTTGTCGTAGTCGAAGAAGATGCCCATTTGCGAGTGGCCGACGTGTTCGAGGCCGGCTTCCCTGGTCACGTCCTTGAATTTGCCGTCGCCCAGGTTGCGAAACAGCACGTTGCCGCCGCGCGTGCTGGTGACGAACAGGTCCTGACGGCCCTTGTTGAGGGTGTCGGCAAAGACCGCGCCCGTGCAGATGCGGTCGCCCAGCGCGACGCCGGCCCGCTGCGTCACGTCCTCGAAAGTGCCGTCGCCCTTGTTGCGGTAGAGGGCGTTGGGGCCGAGTTGGTTGACGAAATAAATGTCGTCGTGGCCGTCGCCGTCGAAGTCAGCCACCGCAACGCCGCTGCCGTGGTCGTACAGGTTGATCTTGAACTTCTCGCCCTGTTCGCTGGGCAGGTAGGCCATGCGAAAGTGGATGCCGACTTCAGCGGCGGCTTCGCGAAAGGCGGCGGGGTTGCCGCCGTTGACGGTCTGCGGACCGCCGCGAAACAGGTAAGCGGCCCCGCCTATGCCAACCGCCAGCACCAGGGCCGCGACCAGGTAGACGATCGGGGAGAAGCGGCGTTGAGGGGTAGCCACTCGATGTCCTTTCCGTCGGAGGCGATCGGCAAAATCACCTCACGCAGAGGCGGCATTTTCGTCATGCCAGGGCCAATTCAAGGGAGATCATTACTACCGACCCAAGATACCCGAAAAGTCCCTGGACCAGAAGGCGGCGAATCATACTCGGCAAGAACGGCCGCACCTCCGGTCCGTCGGCCACGAAGCCGGCCACGCACGCCCAACCCACGGAAAAGCAGCCGCCCAGGAAAAGCGCGACCGCCACGAGGCTCTCCGGCGCCTTGGGAATGAGATCGTAGGGGCAGTGGTGGTACGGCAGGTGCAACAGCTTCGGCGCGGCCGTTTCGACCAAAAACACGGCGTTGACTGCCAGAGACAACACCGCTCCCAGGAGCAGCACCAACAACCAGCCGCGCGGCGCGCGGTCGCGGAAGAACCAGCCGTAGGCGCCCAGGGCCACAACCATGCCGACGTTGACCGCATAGTAGGCGGCGTAGAGCCAGGGGGTTGCCGGGTCGTCCGTCCAAGCGTCCGGCAAGAACCGGGCGGCGTCGGACCCCCGGTCGAACACCACGGTGCAGCAGCCGGCGGCCGGAAACTCCTCCTTCTTCGGAATGGTGAGGTAGGCGACTTCGGCCGCGGCGTCGCCCACGGCCAGCAGACCGCCGGCCAGCAGCACGGCCAGGACGCGGCCGGTAAGCGGCGCCGAGGTCGTGCGGCGGTTGAGCAAGTACAGCACGAACCAGGCTCCGCTCAGGAATACCAGCGCGGGCTTCGTCACCTGAAGCGCCTGCACGAGTGCCGGCAGAAACCGAGCGGCCCCGCGGCTACCCGCCCCGATGCGGGTGACGCCGTAAACGCACATGACGCCCGGCCATTCCGGAACATAGCTTTGCAGCAACAGGTACAAGACGGGCCACGAGACGACGTTGAGCGCGAGCAACAGGCCTGCCGTCAGGAAAAGAAGGTAGGAACGGTCTTCCCAAAGCGTGCGGTCGGCAAGTGCGTCGCGCCGTCGCCAGGCCCGCCAAGTCAGGGATGCCAGGCACAGTACGAACAGCCCCAGGCCGAGGCGCAGCAGCGTGAGAAAGGCGTCCAACACGGCGTAGGCGTTAAGGATCATGGGATATTATACTGCCCGCGGTCCAATGTGACGCAA
>JBBRLG010000316.1:0-8636 GCA_038231495.1 Gemmatales bacterium
AGGGAGGCCGGGGACCGAAAACTGACAGCCGGACGATCTGCTGCCTGCCGAAAAGGCATCGATTCGGCCCCGAGGGCTTGAGAGCGCACGGAAAAACACGGGTTTCCGTCACTAGCAAAAATCGAGCCGAACACTATTGGGCCTGTCCTCTTTTATTTCTCAGAATCGCCTCGGTTACTTGCTCGCTCATCCTGTCCGTTCCTTTCTTTTCCAACCGCTGCGCTAACAACAGAAATGATCCGCGTCCCCTTTTCTCTTCCCCGTCCCCTTTTCTCTTCCCGATCTCGTAGCTGCCTGATAGAATGTCGATGGCGACAAACTTACCGTCGTCTTCCGGTCGAAGTTTTGGCTTGACGAACCGGTCGAATGCCTCTTGGCCGCGACGAGCTTCTTCCGCGAGTCGGTCGCTTGAGTTCTCTGCTGTCGCCATGATCGGATCCTCATCGCCGGGGTTCGTCTGATTCCAGCTTACCCCAACTGGCCGTTCTTGTTGTGACGTGTCCGGGCACTCTCCCGGCCCCCACCGTCCGAACGCCAAGGACCAGTTGCCGGGCCGGCTCGCCTGACCTTGTACCACGGAAAGCCGTGATGCCGGCCCGGTCAACTGCATCCGTTCGTTCGGCGACTGTGGTTGTCTGAAATCAATTCCCGCCCTCTTTTGTCTCTCGGGTCGAGGGTCGGCGAGTCCTGACAACGGCGTGTTAATTCGCCGTATCCATCCAGTTCTCGAAACGCAGGCCGGGAACTTGCTCGAAATCTCGCCGATTGGCCGTAAGTAACAACGCATTCTGGGCCAACGCAATCGCGGCGATTTTCAGATCCATCGTTCCGATGCGAATTTTGCTAGCGATCAGATGCTCGAACCGCTCGACCGCCGCATCGTCGAACGGTACGATCTCGAACCCGGCGAAGAAGCGAAACATGCAGACAAGTTCCCGATAGGCGAAGACTTGCCGCCGGGCGTCCCGCTCCTTTGCGACTGCCGCCAACCAGCCTCGCATGGTCTCCTCCGTGACGATCACTGGGATCGAAACGGTCTCCGGGTGGAGGAGGGCGAGCCGTCCCTCCAGCCGATTGCGCCGGTCGCCACCGGGCATTTTCAGCACCGACGCGTGGTCGGTATCGAGGAGGATCACCGTGTGTCCTTCTCGGCCGCCCGCCGTTCCGCTTCACTATTTGCTTCAATCTCGGCGAGCATGTCGCGGGTGAACTCGTTGTCCTCGGAGATGCCGACCACGCTCCGCCAATCGCGGCTCGGCGTGATGCTCTCCGCTGGCTGCGCCGACTGCTTCCGTTCCAACTCGGCGATGCGTACTGCCAGGGATTCGAGTGTCAATTCCGGCATGACGAAGCTCCTCAGGGGATGACGAAATCCTACACGACGAGTCGATAGTCCGGCGCAGGTCGAGACGTTTGAGGTTAGTGTCGGCGCCTTCGAGCCAGAAAGCGGACGTGCCTCAATAATACGAATTAGCAAAAAAGTATTATTGAGATGCGTCCCCTTTCTGGCCTCGTTCTTGATCTTGTAATCCTTCGCGTTCAAAATACTGTCCGCGTCCCCTTTTGCTTTTCGTTTTTTCGGGCCACCCTCATTTCCGTGACCAACCGAACAGCGCCAGGATCGCACCGATCAGCCCAACGAGTACCGCCAGCACCTCCAGCACTAGCTTTACGGTAGTGAGCTGCTTCACGGAGAAGAACGCCAGCACCGCCTTCACGATGGAGCGGAGCCGCTCCCAACAGCTCGGCGGGGGCCGCAGTTTCAGCGACTCCAAGACCGCAGCCCCTGGTCGGCACGCCACCGCCCGCTCGCCATGCCCGCGCTGATTCCCACCCAGAACGGCCCCGCCTGGCAGCACCCACCGCATTAGCGTAACTCCTCGCTGACCGCCAGTTCGGTCGCCACCACGTGCCGGATCGGGAAGGCATGCTCCGGCACCCTCTCGTTCTCGTTTTCTTTCGTCGGACCCACCCGCACGACGAGCACGTCATCACCCTCGAACTCGAACTCGTCGTCCGGGCCGAACACCCACGGATCGCCGATCCCGGAGACGTAGACCCGCAACTCGTCGTAGGCATACTCCTCGTCCCGCAAGAACGCGATCTGCTCCTGGACCTTGGTGATGAATGCTTCCTCGATACTCGGCATGGGCTTGGCACCCCATTCAAACGACTCGTGAAACAGAAAAGAAACAGAAAAGGGGACATCGTAAAGAAACAGAAAAGGGGACATCGTAGATTAGTTGTTATTTTGGATTATCTACGATGTACCTTTTTCTGCCACGCGTGGGCTTTCTGCCGCAGCAACTGGTTCGGCCGGACTGTCCTTGGTCTTCCGAACCCGCAGGTATTCCCTCAGAGCCTGGTTGACAGCCGCCTCATCTGCGAATGCTCCCGCCACGTCCTCGGCTAGACGGACCACCCGCAGACGATCCCGGTATCGGGCCGTGTACTTCCCGCGTACAACCCCGCGCATCGCCCGGAAGTCATATTCGGGTTGGAGGTCGTCCTCCGCTTCTTCATGGGAAATTGCCATCTTCATAGTCCTTCCGCTCGCGTCGGCTCGCTTCTCGGGCGCTGATGAGCCGCACTTTGCGCAACGAGGCGGGCGGCTCCGCACTCGGCGCTGAAACGCACTCCGGTCGCTCACGCTCCCGGCTCGCCTTTCGTTTAAGCATGCAACAGCATCACCAGCGGATTTTCGAGTAGGTCGGCGATGCGGCGCGTGAAGCGGGCGGCCGCGGCGCCGTCGATGACGCGGTGGTCGTACGACAGCGACAACGGCAGCATCAGCCGCGGCACGATCTGGCCGCCGCGCACCACCGCCTCCTGGCGGCTGCGCGACATGCCCAGGATCGCGACCTCCGGGTATTTCACGATCGGCGTGAAACCCGTGCCGCCGATGCCGCCCAGGTTCGTGATCGTGAACGTGCCGCCCTTCAACTCCTTGCCGTCGAACTTGCCCTCTTTCATGCGGTCCGCCGCCGCGGTCAGCTCTTCGGCCAGTTGCTGAACGCTCTTCTGGTTTATGTCGCGCAGCACCGGCACCAGCAGGCCGTTCTTCGTATCGACGGCGACGCCGATGTGGTAGTACTGCTTCAAAACCAGCTGGTTTGACGCCAGGTCGAGGCTGCTGTTGAACGTCGGATACTCGCGCAGGGCGATGGCGACCGCTTTGAGCGCGAACGCGGTCACGGTCAGCTTCGGGCCGCGGCCGTCTTGCTGCTTGCGGAACGCCTCCAGGTCGGTCACGTCGGCCAGGTCGTGTTGCGTGACGTGCGGGATTTGGCTCCAGGCAATGCTCATCTGCCGGGCCGTCGCCTTGCGGATGCCGGACAACGCTTGCCGTTCGACCGGACCCCACTCTTCAAACTTCGGCAACGGCGGCGCGGCTTGCGTTCCCGTGGCGAGGGCGGCACCGCCGGCGGCGAGTTGGCGGATGAAGGATTTGATGTCGTCCTGAACGATGCGGCCGTGGCGGCCGGTGCCGGCGACTTGTTGCAGATCGACGCCCATTTCGCGGGCCAGGTGGCGCGTCGCCGGGCCGGCGGGGACGATCTTGCCGCCGCCGTGGGCCGGCGCGGCTTGCGGTGCCGGGGTTTTGGCGGCTGGGGCGGCGGCGGGTTTGGCCGGCTCGTCTTGCTTGGCCTCCGTTTTCGCGGGAGCCGCTTCTGCCTTGGCCTTCGCGGGGGCGGTCGGGGCCGTGCCGTTGCTGCTTTCGATGACGACGTACGGCTGGCCCACTTTAATCAGGTCGCCGATCTTGACGAGGATTTGCGTCACCTTGCCGGCGACGGGCGATCCCACGTCCAGGGCGGCCTTGTCGGCCTGGACTTCGAGCAGGGTCTGGTCTTTGGCGACCTCGTCGCCGACCGCGACCTTGACGGCGTTCACTTCAACGCTATCGACCCCCTCCTTGAGCGGCTCGAGTTTGATCTCACTGGCCATCGACGTTGGGTCCTCGGTTCGTTGGCTTGCCGCTTGCGGCTGAGCGCTGCCGAGCGCTCAGCCGCAAGCGGCAATATCGTCTACGCCCGCATCGGGTTAATCTTCTCCGGATCGACGCCCAGTTTCTTCATGGCGTCCTGCACCGCGCTCGGCTTGACGACGCCGCGCCGGGCCAGCTGGTACAGCGCTGCGACCGTGATGGATTCGGCGTCCACTTCAAAATGCCGTCGCAACGCGGCCCGCGTTTCGCTGCGGCCGAAGCCGTCGGTGCCCAGCGGGAACAGGCCGCCCGGCACCCAGCGGGCGATCATCTCCGGCACCGACCGCATGAAATCGCTCGCCGCCAGGAAGACGCCCTCTTCCTTCGCTAATACCGTCTCGACGTAACTCTGTTGCGGCTTCTCCGCCGGGTGCAGCATGTTCCAGCGCTCCGCGTCCAGCGCCTCGCGCCGCAATTCCTTGTAGCTCGTCGCACCCCACACGTCCGCCGCGACGCCGAAGTGTTGGGCGAGCAACTCCTGCGCCTTGAGCGCGTGCATCAGGATCGGACCGCTGCCGAACAGGTGGACCTTCGCCTTGGCCGACGCCGGTTTGACCGTCGCCGGGCGCAGTTTGTAGAGGCCCTTGAGGATGCCCTCGGTCGAGCCTTCCGGCATGCCGAGCATCGGGTAGTTGTCGTTGTACAGCGTGATGTAGTAGAAGACATCTTCCTGCATTTCATACATGCGGCGGATGCCGTCACGCAGGATGACGGCCAACTCGAACGCGAATGCCGGGTCGTAGGCCACGACGTTCGGCACCGTCGAGGCGTGGACGTGGCTGTGACCGTCCTCGTGCTGCAAACCCTCGCCGTTGAGCGTCGTCCGCCCGGCGGTCGCGCCCAGCAGGAAGCCGCGCGTGCGCAGGTCGGCGGCGGCCCAGATCAGGTCGCCGATCCGCTGGAAGCCGAACATCGAGTAGTAGATGTAAAACGGGATCGTCGGCACGCCGTGCGTCGCGTAGGCCGTGCCCGCGGCGATGAACGACGACATGGCCCCGGCCTCGGTGATGCCCTCTTCGAGAATCTGGCCGTCCTTCGCCTCGCGGTAGGCCGACGCCTGGTACTCGGCGTCCACCGGCTCGTATTGCTGATCGACGTGGGAGTAAATTTTGTAGGTGGCAAAGAACGGGTCCATGCCGAACGTGCGTGCCTCGTCGGGGATGATCGGCACGACCAGCTTGCCAAGCTCTTTGTCCTTGAGCAGCCGGGCCAGCATGTCCACGAAAACCATCGTCGTCGAAGGGGCCTTGTCGCCGCTGCCCTTGACGTAGGGTTGCACGAACTCCGGCCCCGGTGCCTTGATCTTCGGGGCTTTCACGACGCGCGCCGGTAGGTTGCCGCCCAGTTCCTTGCGGCGGTCGCGCAGGTACTTGATCTCGGGGCTGTCTTCCGCCGGCTTGTGAAACGCGGCCTTGGAAACCTCCTCGTCGGAGATCGGCAACATGAAGCGGTCGCGGATTTCGATGAGGTGCTTGGCCTTGATCTTCTTGGCCTGGTGCGTCGTGTTCTTGCCTTCGCCCGCTTCGCCCAGGCCGTAGCCCTTGATCGTGTGGACCAGCACCACGGTCGGCGCGCCCTTGTGTTCGACGGCGGCCTTGTACGCGGCATAAACTTTTACCGGGTCGTGGCCGCCGCGTTTCAACTTGGTCAGCTGCTCGTCCGACAGGTGTTCCACGAGCCTGAGCAGTTCCGGATACTTGCCGAAGAAGTGTTGGCGGATGTAAGCGCCGCTCTCGACCGTGTATTTCTGGAACTCGCCGTCCACGACCTCGCCCATGCGCTGCACGAGCAGGCCGGTCTTGTCGCGGGCCAACAGGGCGTCCCACTCGCTGCCCCAGATGACCTTGACGCAGTTCCAGCCGGCGCCGCGGAAGGCGGCTTCCAGTTCCTGGATGATCTTGCCGTTGCCGCGCACCGGGCCGTCGAGCCGTTGCAGGTTGCAGTTGATGACGAAGATGAGGTTGTCGAGCTTTTCGCGCGACGCCAGGGTGATCGCGCCCAGCGTCTCCGGCTCGTCGCATTCGCCGTCGCCGAGGAAACACCAGACGTGCTGGCCCGCGGTTTTCTTGAGGCCGCGGTGTTCCAGGTAGCGGTTGTAGCGCGCCTGGTAGATGCCCATGATGGGGCCGAGGCCCATCGAGACGGTCGGGAACTGCCAGAAGTCCGGCATCAGCCACGGGTGCGGGTACGACGACAGGCCGCCGCCGGGGGCAAGTTCCTGGCGGAAGTTTTGCAGCTTCTCGGCGGAGAGGCGGCCTTCGAGGAAGGCGCGGGAGTACATGCCGGGCGAGGCGTGGCCCTGGAAATAGATCTGGTCGGCGCCGTCGGCGTGGTCCGGCCCGTGGAAGAAATGGTTGTAGCCGATTTCGTACAGGGTGGCCGACGACGCGAAGGTTGAGATGTGGCCGCCGAGGGTGCCGTCCTTCTCGTTGGCGCGGACGACCATCGCCATCGCGTTCCAGCGGACGATGCTTTTGATCCGGCGTTCGAGGTCACGGTTGCCGGGGAAGCGGGTTTGTTCGCTGACGGCGATGGTGTTGATGTAAGGCGTGTTGGCGGTAAAGGCGACGCTGACGCCGCCGATGTTGGCCTTGTTTTTGAGCTGAGTCAACAGGAAGCGGGCGCGGTCGGGGCCGCTCGTTTGCAGCACGGATTCCAGTGCATCGAGCCATTCGCGGGTTTCGGCCGGGTCCACATCGGCCGGCTCGGCGTGGTGCGCGGGGGGCGTGATGCCGTTGGGAATGCCGTTGCTGTTGCCGTTACTGGTCGGGGCATCGACGCCGGCTTTGGTTTCTTTGACACTGTCCGCAGCCATGAATATGCTCCCAAACGATCCGCGATCCGCAATAAGTCCTGGCGGCGAGTCGCCTGCCTCTAACTCCATTCTATGCGGAATGCTTTTCCGGGATAGATGGTTGCGGGCAAGAAGTGCGTTGCCCCTGGTCTTGGAGCCGGCAGGGGCGGAACGACCGGATTACGCTCTTAACGCCCTACTTCACCTTCTCCAACAACCCCTGGCCCTGTAAGAAAGCCCGCGCGACCTCCGCCTCCGAGCGCTTCTCCACGGCCACCTGGTAGTTCATCTGCCGCATGGTGCGGTCGCCGATGCGGCCCCCGAGCCGGTTCAGCGCCGCGACGATTTCAGGGTGCCGCTTTATCGTCGCTTCGCGGACCAACGGCACGGCATGGTAATTCGGAAAGTAGCCGCGGTCGTCTTCCAGGACGACGAGGTCCTGCGCTTGAATCTGCCAGTCGGTCGCGAAGCCGATCACCAGGTCCGCCTCCTTTTGTTCCAGCGCGCGGTACAGGAGGTTGGGGCCGACCTGCTGCGGCGGCTTGACGAAGTGCAGGTCGTATTTCGCCACCAGGCCGGGCCAGCCGTCCGGGCGCGTGAGGAAACTCAAATCGACCACCACCCGCAGCTGGGGTGTCCGCCGCAAGTCGCCGATCGTGTGCAGATCGTAACGCTCGGCGGTGGCGCGCGTCACGCACGGGGCGTAAGTGTTGTTCAAGCCGAACTCGTCGAGCACCGCGATCTTGTACCGCGCGGCCATCTCCGCGCGCACCAGCGGCGTAATAGTCGCACGGTCCGCCGGCACGGGCAGATTGAGACCGTCCTTGTTCGTCAGCAGGTTGCCGGTGTACTCCGGGTACAGGTCGATGTCGCCGGTCTTGAGCGAGTTCAGGCTCACGCTGGTCGCCAGGTTGGTCACGATTTCGACGCGCAGGCCCGTTTCCGCTTCCAACTCCTGCTTGACGATCTCCGCCAAAATTTGCCCTTCGGTGAAGTCGCGCGCGCCGACGCGCAAATCCGACGTGCGTGGCGTGAAGGCGGGTTCCACCAGCCCGTAGACAGCGTAGGCCGCCAGCAACACGATCAGGCCGCCGCCCAGCGACATGCCCAGGGCGCTTTTCTTGCGCGCGAGCCGTTCCAGGCTGCCCAGGCCGACGAAGAGGGCGAACGTGAGGATGAGGACGGGAATCGTACCGAGCCAGATCAGGCCGGAGTCGTCGCGGTTAATGCCGTTGTAGATGAAATCGCCCAGGCCGCCCGCGCCGATGACCGACGCAAAGACGATCATGCCGCTGGCGGCGATGGCGGCCGTGCGCACGCCCGCCAGGATGACGGGGAACGCCAACGGCAACTCGACGTGCCAGAGGATTTGCAAGGCGGTCATACCCATGCCGCGGGCGGCGTCGCGGACGGCGGGCGACACCTGGGTGATGCCAACATAAGTATTCAGGACCAGGGGCAACAGGCTGTAAACCACGGCAGCGGCCAGAGCCGGCCGTTGGCCAAGGCCCAACAGCGAAATCATCAACGCAAAAAGGACCAGGGCAGGCACCGTTTGCACCAGGGCGATAACGGCGGTCACGAACTCCGCGACCCGGCGCACGCGGGTGAGCAGGACGCCCAATGGCAAGCCCACCAGGAGGGCCAGGCCGAGGGCGCGTAGGGTCAGCGCTAAAAAGAGGCGGGCTTGCGGCCAGAAGGTGTCCTGGCTCCGCTCCCACGCGCTGGCCAGGTCGTTGAAAAACCCGTCGGCAAACATCAGGGCGTCCCCCCCGCGGCCTTGGTGTCTTCCAGGATGCGCATCCGCAACGCCCCGGCGGCAACGACGCGGCCCGGCACATCACCCACGGCCAC
>JBBRLG010000317.1:0-8634 GCA_038231495.1 Gemmatales bacterium
ACGAGAAGGGCGTGCTCGATCTCGGCGGCGACCCGGAGAAGGTACAGAGCCGCGGTCAGCGGCGTCTTGTCGTGCGGCGGTGGCACTTGGGGAATGCCGTAGAGTTCGAGCGCCCGCGCCGTTGAAGTAACGGGGGTCGGGGTGGGCGGGAGTGCGAACGCGGCCGCCCCCTGGGGCGCGGGCGGCGTGCCGGGCTTGACCCATCGGAGTTGACTGATGAGACCTTCTTTCATGGCCAATACCTCAAAACCGTGCACCGGATGTTGGGCAGTCCCTTGCCGACAATAGTCACTTTGACTATCTTTAGAGAGTAGATTACGCGCTGCCGCTGGCCAGGTGTCCGTGCGTCCACTTTCGGCCGGGCCGTTTGTTTGCCCCTCATCTCAGAGCGATTACGAGCAGCCTTTGGGAGCGTGTCTCGGAGATTCGTCACCAAGACCTTAACGGGAGAAAGCGCAGCATGGCAACCCAGCAACTGAATTCCTTCCAGAACGTCCGCGATTTCTTCGACAAGTTCGTGAGTGACAACCAAATCAGCCTCGGGGGATCGCCCCACTTGGCTTTTTGGAACTCCCTGGATTACGATCCCTTTGTGGACGGCAACGTTCCGGGCGTCGATCCGCCGGTGAAGATCCTGGTCAAGGGACACGCCGACCAGTCCAACCTCGTCGCCATCCTGAAAGGGCCGCTTACCGTCGGCGGCCAAACGATCGCTCGCATGCCCGAGGGCGGTCCCTACATGACGGCCGACATGATCGCCGCCTTGGCCGACTGGATCGACCGCAACTGTCCCAACGCGACCTCGGCTTCCGGAAAGGGTTCCTCCGCAGGGCCGGCGTGAACTTTAGGTAAATGGGTAGTCTCTCACTTTGACGGTGGAGCGCGGGCTTCCCGCCCGCGCTCCGACCAAACGGCAGCGTCCCAAGGGAACCTACAGCGGAGGTTGGCTCCGCCCACGGTGGGCGCGAGCGTGGATGTGGAAAGCTCAGGAGACTAAGATGGCCGGCATTCCCCAGTATTCCCTGACAGGTCTGCAGGTGGAAACGCAAGCGAGCTATTGGAATTACTGCTCGAAGCTGCATGTGGTTACCAAAGAAGAGTTGTTGGCGTTTACAGACAACAGCCCCGGCGATGCGTTCTACTTCCCGGAGTACCCCGACGACGCGGTCGCCGACGAGGAAATGGAGGAGTTGTTAGAACTCGCCGGGCTGCGCGACAACCCGGATCGTCTGGATGACGCGAACGATCCGAAAAAAGGCGGCCATTTGCAGAAAAGGCTGCCGCTCAGTCGGCTGCTGAACCTCACGCCGACGCCCATCGGCGCCGTCTTGATGAACCGTTGGCCCGGCGAGCAGATCATTCGCACCGGGCGGGGCATGGCACGGGCCGTAGAGGCCGAGACGCCCGGCCTCTACCACCACCACGCCCTCAACTTCCTCATAAGCAATCGCCAGTGGTCGCCGCCGCGGCAGGCTCTGATCTGGGCCGGCCTGGACGTCGCGATCGCCAGCGCGTTGCAGGCAGCGTGGTACTACAAATGGGTGGCTGAAAACCGCAACCATACTGCCTACCGCGAACGTCCGATCGAGTACGCCGTGCGGAACAAAAAGAACCTTACCGTCCTCTTCGACCAACCGGACGAACTGAACCCTGCCTACAACGTTTGCCCGGACGCGCGCGCCGACCCTGCCAACGCGACTCACTCGGGCACGCCGCGCCATCCGGCCTACCCTTCGGGCCACAGTACTTACACGGCAGCGGCCAGTGCGTACCTCAAGTTCTTTTTCGGCAACGATCGGATCCCGGACGCCCTGGTCCCACGCGTACAGAAGATTAATCCTGCGACGACGATCGGCGAGGAACTCGACCGCCTGGCGGATAACATCGGCCTGGGTCGGATGTGGGCCGGCATCCACTGGCGCAGCGACCATGAGAACGGCCAGATACTCGGCCATGCCGTCGCCCACCTCGTGTTGCAGCAGCTGGCCGACATGGGCGACCCGCCGCCCGCCGTCCTGAATTTCACGCTCTGTCCGCCACCGCCGCCGCCCTGCAACACGAAGCCGCCGCTTGAGCCTGCGCAGGTCCGGAAAGATGCCGAAGCTTGGGCCGCCAATTGCAAGAAGCTCGGTCAGGGCCACAACCCGTACCCGGACCCGTGCCCGGCGGCCCCGCAATCGGAGGACGCCATCGACAGCAACCGTGGTGTCCAGCGCGGCGCCCGGTAAAAATTGGCAGGGTCCGTCACGCCGGGCAGTGGAGCAACCGGTCTCCACTGTCCGGCGGAATGGGGAAAAAGGAAGGACGATTGAGACGAAAGCAGTCACCGGCGCGAACGAACCTCCCCCCGTGATTTGCCGCTTGCGGCTTTGCGACGATTGAAAGACGGCAGCTATAGCCAGAAGGGCGTGGAAAGAAAAGAGCAGGGCAAGTCGCGGCGTGGCCGGGTAACGGCTCTCGGATCAAGGACGACCCCGTGCGAAAAGAGTAGAGTCGAGAGGTGGCGCGGTTGTGTAGGCAAGGCCCAGCAGTTGCCGGCCCTTTCGGTTGCCGGTGCCTCACTCGCCTTGCCCTGCCCCGTTTCCACCTCCCGCTCGTCGAACCGGACGTGCGGATTTCCCGCATCCGGCTCGCCGACGGGTTTCACAGGCTGGCACACAGTCAGGCAGTGCCCGGCTTGCGCCAGCCCACACCGTTCCTTCCGGAGCCGCCGAATCTTGTGCGGAGGTTGTAGGCAACACGGCCACTCTCCGGGCTCTTGGCCCCTTCCAAAACGCACCCGAAGTTAGGCCCCTTCCCTCCACCGGAATTACCCGGCTTCGACGGTACGATGAGCCTATCCGACTCCCCAAGCGGCCCGGCCTGTCCCGCGCGGGCGTCCGGTTGGGAGGCACGCCTCCCACCGCCTGGGGTCTCCCGTGTTGCGTCCGTTCTCCGTTGGTAGACATGCCGTCGCCATTACCCCGGTGGCAACGCAGGAGGGGCTGAACTTGCTCCCCCGGATAACCGCGCGTCGTCGGCCTTCCCCATCCCTTTGCTGGGTCGGCTGCCACGTCATCCGTTTCGAGGCCTGCGCGGCGTTCACGATCGTTACGGCCTGCCTACTCGCCGAGTCGCCAAGCGACCCCCTCCATCGAAGGCTCCGGCGGTGTCGTTACCGCCACCGCCGCTCCGATTGCTACCGGCCGGAGCAAGAAGAAGCCGGGTGGGATTTGCATCCACTGACGAACGACGCCTTTGCACGGCGCACAAAGGGGCCGCTTGCGGCTTTGCAAAGCCGCAAGCGGCAAAAATACCCGTTACTCGAAGAACCCCAGGTAACTGGTATACCGCCCTGCGGTGATTTGCCGCCGATGCACCGCGCGCTTGACGGCACAACGGTCCTCGTGGGTATGGGTGCAGTCGGGGTAGCCGCACAAATGGACGAAGGGCCGGAACTCCGGGAAATACCCCTCGACCTCCCCCGGCGCCACATCCCACAGCTCGAACTGGCGCACGCCCGGCGTGTCCACCACCCAACCGCCGACTTCGAGGCGGATCAATTCCGCATTCGTCGTCGTGTGCTTGCCCTTCTGGTTTACGTCGCTCACCTCGCGCACGCGCAGGCCGAGTTCGGGCTGAATCGCGTTCAATAACGACGACTTGCCGACACCGCTCTGGCCGGAGAAAACCGTCTGACGGCCCTGCAAGCGCTGCCGCAATTGCTCCACGCCCAGGCCGCTGGTCGCACTCGTCAGAAACGTCGGCACGCCCAGCTGGCTGTACAGGCCGATCATGCCCTGGTAGGTCGCCGGCTCGATCAGGTCCGCCTTGTTGAGACACAACACCGGCGCGATGTTGCCCATCGCCGCGCTGGCGAGGTAACGGTCCACCAGGTGCGGTTTCAACTCCGGTTCGCGAAGCGACATCACGAAAACCACTTGATCGACGTTGGAAACCAGGACGTGCTCCCGGCCGCGCGACGCGCGCGTCAGGATGCCGTGGCGCGGCTCGACGCGCTCGATCATGCCATCGAGGTCGGCGGTCTCCATCCGCTTGGCGTCGGTGTTCACGTCGTTCGATTTGTAGGGCCGAAACCACACGCGGTCGCCGGTCGTGACGACGCTGCGCTCGTGCGTCGTTAACGTGCGCAACAGGCGGCGCACGGCACAGCGGTATTGCCGGCCGTCCTCGGTTTCGACGACGCTCATCAGCCGATGGACGCGCAGCACGCGCCCGGCGACACAGCCCGCGGCGCTCACGGCCGGCATCTCCGGCCCGACACCTTCCTGCGGGGCCAACGCCTGGTCCTGCACAATGGTTCGGCGACGCGACAGGTCGCCTTTAGGGCGGACGCGCTCCGCCGACGAGGTGGCCTCTTCGTTAAAGCCGTGATCCTGAAAGCCCTTTGTCCACTGGTTGTCGCGCGCGGGCTTGCTGCGGTTCTTACGGAAATCGACGCGCACCTTTTTCTTCTTGGCCATGCCCGGTTCCGGGGTTGAGCAAAAAGTGCCGCTTGCGGCTTTGCGGTTTGAGCTGCAAAGCCGCAAGCGGCAAATCAATCACTTCTTACGTCCCAGGGTGCGGCGCGAAGAAGTATTCCGGCGACGAAATGATCCCCGCAAGAATCTGCTCCCGCGTCTGCCCTGCCGCGTACTGGCCCAACCAGAAATTCAGGTCGTCGCCCGCCGCCGACCGCTTCAAGTACTTCTGGAAGAGGCTCTGAACCGAAGACGTGCGGTAATCCTGGCTGCTCGCGATTGCCAGTGCGATGGTCGTCCGCGAGGTGCCATTCGCCAGCTGGGTGCCGAAGAAGTCCTGGCTGCCGGCGTCCAAACCGTGGCCGAGAATGTCCTGGAAGGCGGACTTTAACCAGGTAAGGTTATCGTTGTTGCCCTTTTTGGCGTTGCCGAAGTACTCGCCCGAACCGACCAGACCGGCGATGAACTGCTCGTCGGTCACGCCGGCGGCAAGCTGACTTTGCCAGACGCTAATATCGTTACTGCCCGCGGCCCGGCCCAGGAACTTCGGGAAGTTCGTGTTGATCAGGATGCCACGCGCCTCCACGCTCGTCGCGATGGACAGCACCGTGAAGTACCGTTGCGACTGGTAGCCGTTCAAAAGAGTGTTGAGGAAGAATGACAGCCCGGCGGGTTCGGGGGTGCGGCCCAACACCTTGCTGTAAAGGGCGTTGATCCACAGCTTGTGGCCGTTGCCGTTGTTCACGTAGCCCTCGAACGAGCCGCCGATGCGAACGATTAACTGCTCGTCGGTCGTGCCCTGCTTGATCTGGTCCAGCCAGAAGGCACGGTCGCCCGGTCCCGACGGCCGATTCAGATAGGTGCGGAAATCCTGGTCGATCAGGTTGTTGCGCGCCTCGTCGCTCGTCAACAGCGCCATTGCCACGTCGGTGCGCTTGGCGGCACCGCTGTTCAGCTGGCCGACGTAGAAGGTCAGGCCGCCCGCGTCCGGGGCGCGGCCAAAAATATCCTGGAAGGCCGACGTGACGAACTGCGTGTTGTTGCCGCCGCCCTTCGACTGACGGTTGAAGTACTCGTCGGAGCCGACGAAGCCGGCGATCACCTGCTCGTCGGTGGTGCCCGCCCGCAGCTGGGTAACCCAGAATATGTCCTCGCCGGGACCGGCCGGGCGGCCCAGGTAACGCTCGAAAAAGCCGCTGCCGACCCCGCTGCCGGGCAAGTTCACCAGGCGGAACTGGTACTCCGGTGCCGTCACGAAGAAGTTCATGACGGTCGGCAACACGCCCGTCATCACGTTGTCCAGCTGGTTGGTGTAGAACGACAGCCCGGTGGCATCGACCGGCCGGCCCAGGGTGTCCACGAACAGGGCTTTGACGAACACCGAGTTGTCGCTGCCTTCCTTGTCCTGGATCGTGATGACGGCCAGTGATTGGGCACCCAGCACGGCGTTGCCGGTCAGGCCGGACAACTTCAGGTTGATGCGCAGGTTGCCCGTCTTCACGGCGTCGTCCTTGATGGCGACGCTAATGGTGGCGCTGGTCTTGCCCTTGGGAATGACCAGCTGGCCGGTGGTCGCGGTGTAGTTGACGCCGGCCTTCGCCGTGTTGTCGCTCGTGGCGAAGTTCACCATCACGTCGGTGTCGGTCGCCGTGGTAATCGACACGGTGATCGTCGCCGTGCCGGCGGTTTCGGCCACGTCGTAATTCGTCTGCGCGAACTGCACGGTTGGCGGCACGAACTGGAACGCGCCGAGGTCAGTCGGTGCCGTCCGCGGGGTCAGGTTTCGATCCACGGTAACGGTGCTCCCGGAGCCTTTGCCGCGGGCGGCCGAGCTGCTGCCAATGCGGTAGTCGAGGGCACCGGGATTGGCGAAGGACGGCGCCCCCGTGACGTTGGAACCAAGCCCGTTGAAGGTGCCGGGGGCCAGGATGCTGCTGCCGCCGGTGTTGTTGTCCAGCGTGTTGCCGGTGAAGAGGTTGGTCGTCAGGTTCACCACGCCGGTCGGGTTGCCGTTGGAGGCGTTGCGGACGTGCAACGCCGCCGCACCGGAGCCGTTCGTGTGATTGGCAATGATGCTGAACGACAGGTTGAGCGTGGTCGGCGTCGGCGTGGAATCCTGGATCAGCAGGATGCCCTGGCCGAAGATCATGCTCGGATCGATCGAGTTATTGGCGATGGTCGATTGGGTGATGGTGGCATCGACGCCTTGCAGCCAGATACCGCCGCCGCCGCCGCCCACGCTGGTGTTGCCGCCGCCGGCGAACTTGACGGTGTTGTCGGTGACGACCGTGTTGGTGATCGAAACGGTCGAGTTGCCGGTGAAACGTGTCAGGTACAGGCCGCCGCCACCGGCCGGGCCGGCGTTCGCGGCGGTGCCGATGCCGCCCGCCGACAGGTTTTGCTGGACGGTGACGCGGTTGAGGACGAGGTTGGAGTTGAGGGTCTCGACGCCGCCGCCGCCGGTGATGCCGCCGTTGCCGCCGCTGCCGCCGGTCGCGCTGTTGCCGGTAATGGTGGCGTCGGTGATGCTGAGGGTGGCCTTCTCGGCGAAGAACGCACCGCCGAAAGCGCCGCCGGCGTTGGCGCTGCCGCTGCCGCCGACGTTACCGCCGGTCGCGGTGTTGCCGGTCGCGGTAACGTTGGTCAACGTCATTGAGGCGTTAATCTGAATGGCGGCGGCGCCGGCGAGGGCGTCGGCCCGTTCCCCCCCCTGGCGGTCGATGCCGTTGCCGGTGGAGTTGCCGCCGGTCGCGGTGTTGTTCGTGAACGTGAGGTTATTGCCGGTGACGACGGCGCCGTTGGCCGCGTGCATGCCGCCGCCGACCGCCTGGCCGCCACGGTCCGCGCCGCTGCCGGCGACGACGGAATTGTTCTTGAACGTGACGGTGTCCAGGCTCAGCGTGGCGGCCGTGTCTTCCAACCCGCCGCCCGCGGCCGTGCCGCCGAAGGTGGTGTTGGTATTCTCGCCGATCGCCTTGTTGTTCTGGAGGATGACGTTCTTGATGACCTGGGTCAGGCCGGAGTTCGGCTGGCTGCCGGTGTCGATGAAGATGCCGCCGCCGAAACCGAAGATGGCACCGTCGCCGCCGCGCGCCGGGATGCCGCGCGCGAAGCCGTTCTGGACGGTGAAACCCTCAAAGTCAACGCTCGTCGGCTGCCCGACGCCGAGGACCAGCACGCCGCGGGTGTTGCCCTGGCCGTCGATGATGGTCGGGTTGGCCGTGGGGTTGACGCTATTAAAGTCGGTAGCAAAGCCGCCGAGCAACGTCAGCTGCTTGGCCTGGATGACCGCTACCGCCGTCGTGCCGATTTGGCCCTGCAACTTGTCCGCGGCGGCGTTGTAGGTGTAAGTGCCTGTCGCCACCTTGATCGTGTCGCCCGAAATGGCGGCGTTGATGGCGAACTGGATCGAGCCGAACGGGTTGCCCTGCCCGCCGCCGCCGTTCGCGTCCTGGCCGCCCTGCGCCACAAAGAATGTGGCCGGCACGGCCCGGTCTTCGAGTGCTTCGAGGTGTAACGGCAGGCGTTGCCGCCGCTGTTTGAGCCGCCCGTCGGGTGACGACTGCCGGAGTTTTTTCAGGATGCCAAACAAAAAGCGAGTAACCGCCATGATCGTTCTCCTTGGTGTTTTCGTACCCCAGGGATCGCCCAGCCCGCGCGCGGGCGGTGAGCGTCCTGGAGATCCCAAATCAATAACCGCGTTGGGAGGAGGGAACGACCTGTCGCCAATGACGACGGGCCGTGAGTCTGTCCGCAGCGATAAACGAGTCGTTTCCGGATCGCGAAGCCGGGCACCCCCCGGCGCAGCCCCAACAATCCAAGCGTTCTTATCATAGGTGAGGGGCAAGACATTGCAACATTTTTTCAGGCACAAACGGGGCCGCAAACCCTCGGTAGGCGCGTCGTGCATTGGCACCGAACTAATTCTAGGGCCTTGTCAACCGTTGGCTGATGGGTAGGACGGACTTCCTAGTCCGTCTTTGAACCCGGACGGGCTAGGAAGCCCGTCCTACTTCATCCATCACGCTACGAGTGACAGCGCACTAGGGCCAAAGCCGGTTCACTCTACACACGGCGTGCCGTTTCGCGGGAATACTTGGGGGAAAAGGGCGGGGCGGGGGATGTCCTGCCCTCCCACCCGCCCGCCAAGTTAATCCTCGTTCCCATGCAAAGT
>JBBRLG010000318.1:0-8624 GCA_038231495.1 Gemmatales bacterium
AAGAACACTCTCCTACTCCCGGTGTTCGCGTACAACACGGCCGACAGGAGGCTCCCGTCGGCAGCCACCGCGTAAACCGCTTGCCCGTCGGCCCGCACGGTCACTGGGGTTGCGGCGGCGAACGTGCCTGCACGGCCGTCGGCCGATCCGCCGGGCAATAAGTAGAATAACTGACTCCAAGTGGACCCGTTCAACACGGCCGACTGGAGGCTCCCGTCGGCAGCCACCGCGTAAACCGCTTGCCCGTCGGCCCGCACGGTCACCGGGGTTTTGGCGGCGAACGTGCCAGCACGGCCGCCGCCCGATCCGCCGGGCAATAAGTAGAATAACTGACTCCAAGTGCTGGTGGACGCGTACCACACGGCCGACTGGAGGCTCCCGTCGGCAGCCACCGCGTAAATCGCAAACCCGTCGGCCCGCACGGTCACCGGGGTTCCAAAGGCAAATTGCACAGTGGAGTCGATGACTTGAAAGCCCGACCACACATTTTGCGGAGTGGCTGTGTTGACCTGTAGGTGCCCATCCCGGGTTAATGAGGCCAACAGTTCGCTACCGTCTGCCCGTGTTACGACGGCGCTACTGGCAGGGGTACTAGGCCGCGGTATTGAGAAATGGGCAATGACCGTCCCCCAGTTTGGGTCGGTTGGATTGATTGGATCTACTTGGGTTGCGTATTCGTTCGCCACCCAAAAGGTGCCGTCTGCGTCCACACTTATGCCGCTGAGGTCGCCAGCACGCTGAGGAGATTTGCCGTCGTAGTAGTTCGTTTGGCCTGCGCCTGACGGGACGCCGACCGGTGTTTGCATTGTGGTGGAACCGTCGGCCTCCGTACGCCCTGTGACATACACCGATGGGTATTCCCCCGTATTTTGGCCCGTGTGACTAGACCGCATGAAGCTCATGCCGATGCTACCCGAGATGTTGATGTCAATCCCGGGGTAGTAGTCGTA
The DNA here is from genome assembly GCA_038231495.1 of Gemmatales bacterium. Taxonomy (GTDB): domain Bacteria; phylum Planctomycetota; class Planctomycetia; order Gemmatales; family Gemmataceae; genus JBBRLG01. The sequence continues at coordinate 951 of JBBRLG010000318.1, forward strand.
CACGTTTGCGCTGCTGCTGACCTCACCCTGATCGACGACGCTCGGAACTCCGCTGCTTACGTCGAAGAGATACCACCGGGCCATGTCCCGGTCCTGGGCGGTATTACTGATCGTGTGGGTGGCAACCAGTTTACCATTCCACTCCGCAGCCTTTTGGACCCTTGAGTCCATGGTGCCAGTGGAGCCAACACCGACCACTGGGGTGGGGCCCGGCTGGAGCGGAGCCACTACCGATGAATACGCGTGGACCGGCAGGTTGGTAGTTGTGAAGGTGGCGGTAGCTGAGAGGACATTTGTCATCTTGAGGATGTTAATTGACGGGTTGGTCCCCTCTCCGACCAGCCACATGGGGTCGCCGGCCACCGAATCGTGCATGACTGTTGGCCGGAGTTGAGCGCCTGCAAAATCATTCTGATACGCCGTGAGCGATCCGTTTACCAGGTCGCTGATCTTAACGGAATTGACTTGGACATGAGCTATGGTGTTTGGCCCGTTGAACATGTTTAGCGTGAAGACGAAGGCGTCATGATTGTAGCCGAAGTTGCCAGGGTAATCAGCGTCGAGATTGGGTTCCGTGGTGTGAACCTGGAGGAAAAACCAATCTGACGACGTAATTGAACCCGGGGTAGCCGTCTTCGAGACAGCGAGGTCAAACGTGCTAACGTGAGTGCCAAAGTTAACGTCTTGGTCGCCGACGATGAAGCGCAGCACCTGATCGTCCCACACGACGATTGGGTCGGACAGTACGGAGGACGAGTCGGCGCGCGCTAGGCCTCCCTTCGTGTAGAGAAAGTCGGAGAATGTGTCAGTGACCTGCGATGAGCCGTCGACCTTATTGGAGATCCGCAGGTTCTGATTGACGGTTTCCACGTACTTGACCGGCCCAGCGGCACCATTCGTGTCGGGAGGTAAATGGCCGTGACCTTGAGGATCCTTGGTGTCTTGGTAAGCAAGGCCTGTGAGTTGGCCGAGGACGCTCACGGACATCACCGTGCGATCCTCAAGTCGTTCCACCTCAAGGCGGCGGAAACGCTGCGCAGGGCGTCGGCCGGACAGATTCTGTTTGCTGCTTCGAGACTTTTGCAACCACTTGGAGAGAACCGACATTGAGTCTCCGATTCAAAGGGTTCGAGATCGAAGAGTCGGGTGACTAGGCGATCGGAACGCGGGTTTGGGGGGCCTGGAGTGTCTACGTCAAGAGAACGCGGTTGTGAAGAACGCTCGGAAAGTCAGGCACCAAAGGAGCGAGTCACGCAGACCAAGGTTCAAAACACTGCTGGCGACCTGCCGCGTGTAGGGTATGCTATGGATAAATTTCACTTTGGCAGCTGTATGCAAAAAATATTGAAAAGACAAGGTTCGCAACGGCTTTTAGGGCGGTGCTGTGGGGTCAGTCCGGCTGCCACCGCACTCGCCGAATTGCAATACCTTTCTAAAGTGGTTGTAGCAACTCTCCAAGGAACAATGTCCTGACCGCATTAGCTCCTGCGACGCGCAATCGTCGCGCCATGCGGTTTGTCAGTTCCTGGGACATTGTCGCGGGGTAAGCAATCAACAATGCCTCGGTAAACTCGCTGGCTGAGTTTGCTGAGGTGGGGAACGGCCCTGTCTCCTCAACTCAGGATTGTTTAATTCTCGAAGTTGGGCAATTAGGGGAGTTCCCCATTTGCTCCGTTACCCGCGATGATGAGAAACTGGGCAAATTCCTCCTCTGAATCAAACACCCTGGCCCGCATCGATCCGCATTGACTTTGGTTCGGAGGTGGGTTTGAATGCACCGCCTGAGGAAGACGGCACTGTTCACGACCTACCCGTCATCGAGTTCAAGGATCGAACCATGCACGAGAATTCCGACTTAGGCATCGCGGCGTTTCTGGGAAAGAACCTTCGCGCTGGCGGCTGTGCTTTTGACGTCGGGGCCAATCAAGGCCTGCACACCGGCGGAATGGCGGACGCCGTCGGTGCCACCGGCGCGGTCCATGCCTTTGAGGCCAATCCGGAGGTCGCCACGGTGCTTCGGGCGCGCTTGCAAAACAGTCCGAACGTTTGGGTCCACGAGACGGCGGTCACCGACACTTGCGGTCCAACAACCTTTCATATGGACATGCGACCCGGCGTGGGCGGCGCCGCCAGTTCGCTCCTCCTGTTCCCGGACCTGCACGCCAAAGGTGAGGTGAAGACGGTAACCGTCCAGGCCACCACCCTGGATGACTTCTGCGCCCGACAAGCCGCCATCCCGGATTTGATCAAGATCGATGTAGAGGGGTTTGAGCTGAACGTGATTCGCGGGGCAGCCCGGACGATCGCGACGCATCGTCCCATCCTTGTGTTTGAATTCTGGGAGACGTGGTGGGAGAACAGCATTCGGCACGTGTTTGACTACCTGCTACCTGCCTATACGCTGATCCGCCTTGAAGACGGCGTGAACGTCGATGATTTCTACTACCACAACCGACGCGATGGGATCGTGGATATTGGCTGTCTGCCGCGCGCCGGCGTAAGTGCGGACAGCGGGATTCTCGACCCTTGCAAGCTGTCGGGCACGGCGGCTTAGGGCGGTACTAGAAATGTGGCAATGGACCCCCAGGGGGCGAACGGGCCGGTGCGGCTGGATTAGGCCGTAATGCGAGCCTCCCAGCGCGCGAGGCGGCGGCGATCGGAACCGAAGATTGGCGCAAGCGGCCCGCCAGAAAACATGTGCCGCGACAGGAGGTTCCTATGAAAGCGTGTCCCATTTGTTCGTCCCACCAAGCCACGTTGTTCGACGACAGCCGCAGCCCGCGGTTGCTGATCTGCGCCGAGTGCCGGCACCTGTTCTGGGACCGCCGGCCGACGCCGGACGAGCTGGACCGGTTCTACCGGTCCGACTACACGGCGACCCACCAGCAGGACGAAATCCAGGCGGGCCACCGCGAATACTACCGCGGCCACGTCGCGGAACTGGTCGCGCTCGTCGGCAAGGACATGGCCGCCACCACCTTCGCGGATTTCGGCTGCTCCTTCCCCGTCCTGCTCGAAGAGGCGCAAAAGAGCGGCGTCGGCCGGCTGCTCGGCATCGACCTCGACCCGGCCTCGCAGCGCTACGGCGCCGAGCGCGGCATCCCGATGCTGACGCCGAACGCGTTCTTCCGAACGGTGCGGGCAAACAGCCTCGACGTGATCCGTTTTTCGCACGTCCTCGAACACCTCATCGACCCGGTGGCGACGGTCGCCGGCGCGGTCGAGAAGCTCGCGCCCGGCGGCCTGCTGTACATTACGCAGCCCAGCTTTCCGGTCTTCAAGCCCGGCCGTACCGACTACCACGTGAAGGACAGCGTTTATCCCACCCACCTGCACTTCTTCTCGCCGATCTCGCTGCGCCGCATGTTGGATCGTTTCCCGTTACGCGTCCTGAAGTTCTTCACCGTGGGCGAGCACGACGAGACGTTCGCGGGTTGCCAGCACCTTCTCGACCTGCCGTACGCCGAGAAACACCTGGCGCCGTGGAATATCCTCGGCGAACCCGTTCGCGGCGTGCGCGCCAACTATCCCACGTACAGCGGCCAGAACTCCGGCTTGTACGCCATCAAAACGGAAGCGTCACCGGAACGCCGCCCGGCGCATGCGCGCCTGGCGGGCCTCCTCGCACGCGCCTGGGGCAAGGTGTTTGCCGGACCGACGGCCGTGTCGGCGGCGAAGTGATCGAACTGAATGACCCCGGTTCCCGGAGTGCATGAAAATGAAGTGTCGCGTTTGTGATTCCACCGACCTCGAACCGACCATCGACCTCGGCGACCAGCCCTGGTGCAACCACTTCCTCAAACCCGAGGAAGTCGGCCGGGAACCGGTCTACCCGTTGCGCGTCGTCTATTGCCACCAGTGTAGCACCGCCCAACTCGACTACACCGTGCGCAAAGAAATCATGTTCGGCGACCACACCTACCTCTCCGGCGTCACGAAGTCGCTGTCCGCCCACTTCCACAAGGTCGCCGTCGAGATCAACGACCAACTCGGCGCGCCCCGCGGCCGCAAGTGGAGCGTGCTCGACATCGGCTCCAACGACGGCACTCAGCTGAAACACTTTCAGGCCCTCGGCTACGACGTGCTCGGCGTCGAGTCGTCGCAGACCACGGCGCGCATGGCCAACGACGCCGGCGTGCCGACGCTCCACGACTATTTCAACCTCGACGTGGCCCGCAAGCTCGGCCGCAAGTTCGACGTGATCAACGCGGCCGGGGTGTTCTTTCACCTCGAAGAGCTGCACTCCGTCACGGAGGGCATCAAGTACGCCCTGCACGGCGACGGCACTTTCGTCGTGCAGTTCCTCTACATGAAATCGATCGTCGAAAACTGTGCGTTCGACCAGATTTATCACGAGCATTTGCTGTACTACAACCTGAAGAACATCGAAGTGCTGCTGAACCGGCACGGACTGGCGCTGTTCGACGCCTACCTGTCGCCGATCCACGGCGGCTCGATCATCGGCTTCGTGACGCACCGCGGCGAGCGCCGGCCGACCGAGCGCTTGCAGCAGATGCGCCACACCGAGGAGGAGCAGGGCTGCAACAACATCGAGACGTATCGCGCCTTCGCCCGCCGCATCGAGGAGATGAAGCGCCGCGACGTGGCGTTCCTCAACGACGCCAAGCAGAAGGGCCAAACAGTCTACGGCATGGGCGCCCCGGTGAAGGGCAACACGCTCCTGAACTATTTCAAGATCGGCCGCGGCCACCTGTCGTACCTGGTCGAGAAGAACAAATTGCGCAAGGGTCTCTTTTCGCCGGGCATGCACATCCCGATCATGATGGAGGACGAGTTGGAAAACCTGCCCGACATCTACTACGTCCTGGCGTGGAACTTCCAGAAGGAAATCCTGGCCAACAACGCCGGCCTGATCGCGAAGGGCGTACAATTTTACTTCCCGGTCCAGGCAGGAGCGGCATGACCATGAACATCCTCGTCACCGGGGCGACGGGCTTTCTCGGCACGACGCTGTCCGCCGCCCTCGAAAGCCGCGGCCACCGCGTCGTACGCCTGGGCAGCAAGAGTTGCGACCTGACGAAGCAAGGGGCGCTCGACCGCTTCAACGATTGCGCGTACGACCAGGTTTATCACCTAGCCGCGTGGACGCAGGCCGGCGACTTTTGCCTGTCGCACCCTGGCGAGCAGTGGGTTATTAACCAGCAAATCAACACGAACGTGCTGACCTGGTGGCAGGCGCGCCAACGCCAGGCGAAGCTGATCGCGATGGGCACGAGCTGCGCCTACTCGCCGGATTTGCCCCTTGCGGAGGAGCATTACCTGACCGGGTTGCCGATCGACAGCCTGTTCACCTACGCGATGACGAAGCGCATCTTGTACGTCGGCCTGCTGGCGCTGGCGAAGCAGTTCGGCATGAAGTACCTGTGCCTGGTGCCGTCTACATTATACGGGGCGGGCTATCATCTGGACGGCCGGCAAATGCACTTCATCTTCGACCTGATTCGCAAAATTTTGGCGGCGAAGCTGCACGGCACGCCGGTGGTGCTGTGGGGCGACGGCCACCAGCGGCGCGAACTGGTGTTCCTGAACGACTTCATCGACCTGGCCGTGGACCTGGCCGCGAACGTCGAAAACGACCTGGTAAACATGGGCGCGGGTGAGGATTATGCGATCCGCGACTTCGCCCGGTTCATCTGCGAGATCGTGGGTTACGACTTCGCGAACATCCAGTTCGACACGAGCCGCTACGTCGGGGCGAAGTCGAAATGTCTGCTGGTGGACAAGCTGCGCCGCCTGGCCCCGGACCACCGGCCGACGGCGCTTAAGGAAGGGCTACGGCAAACGATTGACTGGTTTTGGGAACACCGCGAGTTGCTGTTGCCGTGTCCGCAACGCCGGTCGGCATGATCGTCTGTCAAAGCGGTTCGGGTGTGACAAATCTTTCGGGGGCCGATGTATTACTCCTCGTAACTCCTCGTAACTCCTCGTTCCCAAGCAGAGCTTGGGAACGAGAACAAATGCGCTGGGCAGACATTCCCACAAGCCTGAAGCGCAAGCGAAGGAAGCCGTTTTCTTCGCTTGCGCTTCAGGCTTGTGTCCTACTTTCCGAACGCTCTTAGCCAATCACCGACCGGCAAGCCTCTGCTTGATAGAAGGCCGGCCGACTATCCAATAAATTTGAAAACCGTCGGACCGACATGGAAGTACTGCGCCAGTTTGCCGATTTGGGTACGGTTCAGCTTCCGCTTGCCGGCCAGCACTTCCGAGATGGTGGATTCGGCGATCCTCCCTGCGCGGGCGACATCGGCCTGAGTAACGCCTTTGGCCTCAATCAAGTGCGCCAACATTGCGGCATCCGAAGCCGAGGGAATGGGGTGCGCCTCGGATTCATAGCGCTCGATCAGGTCGCCAAGGACATCAAGGTAGTCCTGTTCGTCGATCCCCAGGTTGACCCGATCAACCAATTCGTCAACCATCGCAATCGCTCGGTCGAGTTCTCCGTCTGACCGAATGGGGCGGAGCGGAACTCGCTGGACCAGTTTCAGGTAAATGTCCCGATCCTTGCCTGCCTTCCGCTTGGTCGTCATGGGCATATTTCACCTCTTCTTTGGGCGGTTTTGTCGGCGGCTCGCTTTTTCCCGACCGGCAATTTGGCCTTTTTCATTTTTCGGCTCTGGCCGGACACTCGGCCGGCCGGTCTGCGGCTTCCAGTCTTTCCCAAAGGGGTCGTCCTTCCAATACCCCTTGTCGTAGTCTTTGTGGTTGAGGACGTAACGAACAAAGATTTTCTGGCGCTCGTAGTCAATTACGACGATCAGCCGATATTTGTTACCGCCGACATTGAATACCACCTTGTTACCTACCTGGTCGGCCGTGCTGTAGGTCTTCCGAATTTCGGCAAAACAAGTCCAGTCACTGGACTTCACGGTCTGGTTCCACGCTTTGAGGGGCGATTCCGCGTCACGGTTATTTGATTCCAACCAGAACTCTCGAAGTCTTTTCTCGGAAATTAAACGCATAATGTAGTTTCTCTACGCATTGTCTACCTGTTTAAGAAAATATTCTAGCACTTTGCGAAACCCGAAACCCAGCCGGCTACCCATCGGGCCTGACGGCGAATCTTGGTCGCGACTATCTTGGGACCGCCAACAATAACTATCGGAAACCTGATAACGAAACTTAGGTGCAATCCGTATCCAGGTGGCATTATCTTCGCAAAACGCGAAGTTGTCAAGTGATCATTTCCACAAAATGCAAAACTTCGCCGTCGAGCAAAAACGGCGGAATCCGAAGGACAGCGCCGCGTGCCCTGTTTGGGGGACCGCCCGAGACGTATCGCCGGTCTCCTGAGTCCGGTCGCGCGACGTTCTGTTACCGCGGCAGCCCAAGCCTAATTCGCAATTCCATCCGGACGCGCTCCGCGATCCGCAGGGCCGACTGCATTTCCCGCGTTCGCGCTCGTAATCCGGGATACCGATACTCCACGGCATAGCGCGTAAGGCTCTTGAGGCCCCGCCGGAGAGGGGCCAACGACGCTTCGTGAGGCAAGAGTAGATCGAGGAGATCATTTAGCACTACAGCGCAGCTGACGCGTCAGCTGTCGCAAGTATAATGCCCTCCTAACCTTAGGAGGGATCTTCATGACCACGGATCTAGTCCAGGCCATCGGCCCGGAATTCACGGCTTTTTTGCGGCCTTTTGAGCGGTTTTTTG
>JBBRLG010000319.1:0-8604 GCA_038231495.1 Gemmatales bacterium
AAAAGGCAAAGCGCGTACGCCCAGTCATCCTTGGCGGTCGATCCGTTCCAGGGCTTCGTGCAGGGCCAAAAGGTCGAGCGGATCGGGCAGCGCCGGGAACTGTGCCCGGCGGCGGCCGCGTCGCCGTGGGCGAGGTCGGACAGGATGCGGCTGATTTCGTTCATCCGAAATCCTCGGCAGGTTCGCGTCCGCTTGGCTGTTCATGCCCCCCTCCCCCAAGTTGCGAGGGGTGTCATTCGTCCCAGCCGACCACCACCTCTGTCCCCACCCCGACGCCCAGCCGCCGGGCGGCGTTTCCTCCCGCGACCGCCACCTCGACCCGGCCCTCGCTCGAAAAGAGCGCGACCAACTCGCCCGCCGCCGCTTCGCCGTAGGTGCGCACCCACCGCGTCACCTGAGCAGCACCGAGGAGTACCCGGCCGTGCGGCGGCACCTCCTTCATCCTATCGCGAGAAATGTCGGTGATGAGGTTGCCGAAGTGATCGACGAACACGACGTGTCCACGGATCGACGTGGCGGTGCCGGTCGGCTCGCTCCGCGCCAGCCGCACCCAATCGGTGACGAACGACCCCAGGAGGTGCGGTTCCACCCCAAGGCTCAGGCGGCCCGCGACCGGGGCGAAGATGTCGCGACCGTGAAACGTGTCGCTTACATCTTTCCGCCAGAAGTGCTTGTTTTCAAGCCGAATCACGACCGGCGGCCGGCCGCGCTCGGGCAGATGCGTCCAGCACCCGTTGTCCGGCACGAGGAGCCGGCAACCGCCGATTTCCACGAAAAGCACGGCCCGTTCCGTGCCGACGCCCGGATCGACGACGACGACGTGCAAGGCCGTTTCCGGAAAATACGGCAACGCGGCAGCCAGGAAGTACGCCGCGTGGTGCAAGTCCTGGGGCGGAATGTCGTGGGTCAGATCGACAAGGTGTGCCGCCGGGTTTACCGAGAGCAGCACGCCTTTCATCGCGGCGACGTAGGGCGACGCGGTGCCGAAGTCGGTGGTCAGGGTCACGATCGGGCCGGCCATGCGCTCACCACCACATCAAAGCCCAACCGACGGCAACGACCAGGCACAGGATCGCCAGGACGACAACCCATGTGGAGCGTTGCCGGCCCGGCGCGTCCTCTTGCGAAAGATAATTCTCGCAATACGGGCAGCGGACGGCATCCTCGTGAATGTCACGCCGGCAGTACGGACAGGGTTGCGTGGCGTCCTCGTCGTCGTCCCAATCGTCCTCGTCGTCGGTCCGGGGCATGAGTGCTTCCTACAAACGCCTTCCTTAACGCAAAGTCAGGCGAGCCGGGAGCGTCAGCGACCGGAGTAAGGTCCCGCGATGTCCTCCGGTCGCTGACGCTCCCGACTCGCCTGAAAATGTGCAACCCGACCCTTGCCAGCTGCTGTGCTCTGGCAGACGTGCTCCCGGCGTTTTGTGAAGCGTCCTCAGTGGCTGGACGCAAACCTTTCACCAGAAAACGCTTACACGGCAGAAACCTGCCCCGTACCACCCTTGCCACACTTGACCCTTGCCATGAAAAAACCAAGGGGCGGTTGGGCACGCCGGCCAGTTGTAGCGAATACAGTCAACCGTCGATCTGGTAGTGTCTATGTTTGGCATGCTCCTCGCTTACGCTTCGGGTTGGTATGCACACTAACCCGAAGCGTAAGCGAGGAGCACGCCAAACATAGACACTAGCGCCGATCTGGTCGCAATACTCGAACAATTCCACTCGCAACTTCCGCTGTCGGCCGGCCAGTTCCTTCAGCGGTTAGGAGACTCCCGGGCTGTTGAGCAAACGCCAGGCGGCGTCCGCGCCGGCAAAGCCGCCCCCGACGACGGCCAAGTCTACTTCGCACACCAAGGGGCGGCCATTCACGGAGGAATGGCCCACGGGCAAGATTTCTCGTAACCGTTCACTCCCCCCTTACGAAGGGGGGGTAGGGGGGGGGGAGGGAACGCCCGGACTGTCAAACTCAACCGTTCTTACCCCCCCCGCCCCCCCTTCGTAAGGGGGGGAGAAGTTGTCGGTGAACGGTTACAATTTCTCTTTCGCACGGATCAGTTAAGGGTCTTCGGCCGGGCCTGTTTCTTCAAGAAGCCGAGCAGGGGCTTGGCACTTTTTGGAATGTTGGCGTCATCAAATGTCACCGAAATCTTTCGGTCGCCTTCTTCGATGGTGATCTCGTACTGGTGGAGATCGCGAGCGGCGTTCGACAGGAATTCACCCGACGCCGCGATCGCGCTCTGTTGAACGAGGCTTTCGAGTTCTTTTGCTTGTGCCGGCGCAAGCGCCGCGGTATCGAAGTCAGCCCCTTTGACCAGGCCAGCAAAACCGCCGGATTGCAGAAAACACAGCTTCATGATTTGCCCTCTTCTGGGGCGACGATCAGACCGTGATGCCAACCTTTTTCCACGCCGCCTTGACCGCTTTCTTGGCAGCTGCTCCATAATTGGGGCCGCCGGCAATCTGGACGGTCAGTTTCGCACAGTCCACGAACTGGCTCGACGTGGTGAGTTGCAGGAGCGCATCATACCAGATCCGGCCCGCCACGTCCCACGCCTTTCCCTTGAGGGCCTGGGCGGCCAGGACGAACGCCCGGTTGGGGATGCCGGAGTTGATGTGGACCCCGCCATGGTCGCGGTTGCCGGTGTAAATCTTGGACATGTGTCCGGGTTGCGGGTCACTCCCCAGAACCGGATCGTTCGTGAACGCAGTGCCGGGGTGTTGCATGTCCCGGATCGCTCGCCGGGTGGGTGCGGGAATCAACACATCGGTCCCGATCAGCCAATTCGCCTTGGCGACCGTCTCCCCGTTCTTCCATTGCCGCACCAGGAGGCCGAACACGTCGGAAAAATGCTCATTCAGCGCTCCGGATTGCCCGGAGTAGGTCAAGTTACTGGTGAAGGACGTGACGCCGTGAGTGAGTTCATGAGCGACCACGTCCAGCGATTGCGTGAACCGCTGAAAGGCGATCCCGTCGCCGTCGCCGTAGGCCATCTGCTGGCCGTTCCAGAACGCATTATTCATCGGGATGAAGTTCCCGGTGTCATCCACCTCGGCGACATGCACGGTCGAGGTCAGCGTCATGCCGTTGTCGTCAAGCGAGTTCCGCTGGAACAGCTGGTCGTAGAAGTCGTAAGTGTCCCCGGCGTTGTCATAGGCTTCGTTCACCGCCACGTCCGTTGACTTGGCCTGACCTTCCGATCGGACCAGTGTGCCGGGTAAGCGGTCGGTTTGCTTGGCATCGTAAACCAGGCGGTTCTTCTTTCGGTTGGGCGACATGGCGGCCATCAAGGTAGGCATCGCCTGGGTCATCTCGCGCATGGCCCGCATGGCGGCGCCGGCGGCCAGGTGGGCCATCGCCCGGGAGCGCACCGCCGGGTCGTCTGACTTGGCCATGTTCTCGGTGATGTACGGGGGAATAATGCACTGAATCGAGTTGTGGCGACACATTTGAGCTTACTCCAAGTGGGCAACACGAGGTTATGGTTATCTGATCATTCAGCTGATTTCACGCCGATGGGTTCCCATATTTCAGGCGAACCACGTTCGCCTTGCCCGGCTCGACCACCGTGACAACGAACAGGTTGTCGTGTCCACTGATCTCTGGCTCGGCGAACGGGGCGCCAAACGCGGCGATGATCTCAGGAACGGTATTGCTGTGCCCGGCGATCAGGATGACCCGCCGTTCGTCGGCCAGCACCTGTTGGACGAGTTGCGGCGTGCCAGGCGTCCCCCGGGGCGCAAGGCCCAGCTTGGCGGCGAGCGGTGCCACCGTTTGCTGCGTGCGCAGGGCTTCGGAGACGTAGATTGCGGCAATCCCCGCGTGTCCGACCACATGAATTAAGGTTTGAGCCCTCACGAGGCCAGCGACGTTCAGTGGCCAATGGAGCGGTGCAGGTTCCGGGGGCGTATCAATATCCGCGTGACGCAGTAGTATGATCGTTTTCATGGGCTTCTTGGATTGGTAACCGTTCACCGGCAACTTCTCCCCCCCTTACGAAGGGGGGGTAGGGGGGGTTAAGAACGATTGCAGTACACGGTCATCGCGCTATCTCCACCCCCCCTACCCCCCCTTAGTAAGGGGGGGAGTGAACGGTTACTTGGATTGTTCGATGGTATCCCGCTTGGCGAGCAACATTTTACCAAATTATTTGTTTAGTTCAATAGCCTGCAATCCACCGCTGCTGGTCGGGCGTTTCCGGCACAGCGCAACCACGCGCCGTGCTTACCCGCAAGATGGCCGCCCCCCGCTCGACGCCGGAGAAGATTAACAAACAGATCGCGACTAATGCCGCGCGCCCGATGCCTTGCCGGCAATGAACCGCAAGGTTCTTGCCGTGCGCGAGTAGCTCGGCGAGGGCGGTCACCAAATCCGCGAAGGCCGCCATCGACGACGGGACGCCCCGGTCGATGATCGGGAAGGATACGAACTCGATCCCGTTTGCCCGACACAACGCGCCTTCATCGGCCAAACGCAACTCATTGAGTTTGTCGGGCGTGAGGAGGGAGACAACGGCCTGCACGCCGGAGCGGTGCCAAGAATGAATTTCGTCGGCGAGCCAGTCGTCGCCGCGTGGGCGCGGCATGATTGCCAAACGGCCGAGCCACGGCCCTTCGATCCAATACAGGTCGGTTCGCATGGCATCCTCCGTATCGAAACCGCGGACCACGACCGCGCATGGGCGTGTCCAATGAATTGACCCTGAGTATTCGCCGTGCCGTCTGGTCAGGGAGGGTTGGCGAACGCCGCCTGCACCGCCGCCTCGTACCGCGCGGCCACGTCCGCCGTAGCCGCCACGCCAAGGCCGAGGTCTCGCAGCTGCCCGTCGCCCAGGCCGTAAATCCAACCGTGGACCGACACCGGCTGGCCACGGCCCCACGCCTCTTGAACGACGGTCGTTTGGCAGACGTTCACCACCTGTTCGATGACGTTCAACTCACACAGGCGGTCGTGCCGCCGGGCCTCGTCCGGTAAGGCGTCGAGTTGAGCCTTGTGCTTGCCGCGCACGTCTTGGACGTGCCGCAGCCAGTTGTCGATCAGGCCGAGCCGGTCGTTGCGCAGCGCCGCCCGCACACCGCCGCAGCCGTAATGGCCGCAGACGATGATGTGGCGAACACGGAGCACGTCCACCGCGAACTGGATGACCGATAGGCAGTTGAGGTCAGCGTGGACGACGATGTTGGCCACGTTGCGGTGGACGAACATCTCGCCGGGTTGCAGGCCGACGATTTGGTTGGCGGGCACCCGGCTGTCGGAACAGCCGATCCAGAGGTGCGCCGGTGCCTGCTGGCGTGACAGCCGGCGGAAAAAGTCCGGCTCCCGCCGCGTCATCTCGGCCGCCCACGCCCGGTTGTTTTCTAACAGTTCGGCGAGGTCGTTCATGTCACCTCAGCTATGGCAATGGGTCCGGCTTCCAGCTTGCTGCGCCGCGCAGTCCCCAGCGCAGCCCGACTTGTATACCGGCCGCGGGGGAAAGTGGCACAAACGCCCGTACCCACAAGCGGGCCGCTTGTGGTTACGGGCGGTTGTGCCGCATCGAGCCGCGGGCAGTATAATCGGCCGATTCCAGAGTGGATTGTACGCGGCGAGCCGGGGACGAAAGTCCGCGGTGGAAGTTTCCGTCTCGCCGCAGCTTTTGAAACCGCCTCCCGGCCCCGTTCCCTAGAATCGCTGGCGTACGGTGCGCCGCTGTCGGATAATGTGCCCGGCCCTCCGCACAACGCGCACCGCCTGGAGCAGCGAACGCATGCAACACCGCAACCTCATCGAACTGCACCGCCGTCAGGCCGAACGCCTCGGGCCGCTGCCCGCGCTGCGCTACAAACGTCACGGCCTTTACCACGACCTGACGTGGGACCAGTACCGCCAGCATAGCCGGTGGGCCGCCGCGGCCCTCCTCGACGCCGGCGTGGGCGTCGGCGACCGCGTCGGCCTCGTCGCCGAGAACCGCGTCGAATGGCTCGTCGCCGACATGGCCATCCTCACCGCCGGCGCGGTCAACGTGCCGCCGCACGCGCCGCTTACCGCCCGCCAAATTCAGTTCGAGCTGGCCGACGCCGGCGTGACGTGGCTGATCGTTTCGACGGCGGAACAACTCGCCAAGGTGTTGCAGGTCCGGGACGAATTGCCGTTGGTCCGCGGCGTCGTCGCGCTGGAACTGGCACTGCCGCAAGCGGGCGTCCTTTCGTGGGACGAGTTTTTGGGGCGCGGGCGGCGGGCGCTGTCGCGGTTGGCCGGCGAATTGGACCGGCGCGAACAGCAGATCGGCCCCGACGACCTGGCCACGGTCATTTACACCTCCGGCACCACCGGCAATCCCAAGGGCGTCATGCTGACGCACGGCAACCTGCTCAGTAATGCCGAGGCCGTGCTGCAGGTGTCGGCACACGGCCCCCAGGATTTGGTGCTCAGCTGGTTGCCGTATTCGCACATTTACGCCCGGACGGTGGACCACTACGGCAGCCTGGTCGGCGGCATGTGCCTGGCGCTGGCCGAGTCGGCGGAGACCGTGGTGCAAAACCTGGCCGAAATCGGGCCGACGATGATGGCCAGTGTGCCGCGCTTTTACGAAAAAGTGCTGGCCGCGGTCGCGTCGCCCGACCAGGCGGAAGTGGCCCGGCGGCTGCGCAAGATTTTCGGGCCGCGCATTGACTGGATGTCGTCCGGCGGCGCCCCACTGCCGTCGACGACCGCCGAGGCGTACCACGCCTGTGGCCTGCTCGTGCTGCAAGGCTACGGCTTGACCGAAAGTTCGCCGGTCATCAGCTTCAACACCAAGACGCACCACAAACCCGGCACGGTCGGCCGGGCAATCCCCGGCGTCGAAATCCGCATCGGCACGGACGGCGAGGTGCTGACGCGCGGGCCGCACGTCATGAAGGGCTACTGGAACAACCCTGCCGCGACCGCGGAGGCGATCCGCGACGGCTGGTTGCACACCGGCGACCTCGGCACGCTCGACGCGGAGGGCTACCTGTCGATCACGGGCCGCAAGAAGGAGCTGCTCGTCCTGTCCAACGGCAAAAAGGTGGTGCCGAGCCACATTGAGGGGCTGTTGCAAGGCGACCCGTGCATCGACCAGGCCGTGGTTTGCGGCGAGGGGCGCAACTACCTGACGGCGCTGCTGGTGCCGCACTGGGAAAATGTCGCGGCGGCATTGCGGGCGGCAGGCAAGGCGCTCGCGGCGGACGAAGCGGGGCGTGCCGGCCAGCCGGAAGTGGTCGCATTGCTGGAGGGCCGGGTACGGCAGGCGTTGGGCGACGTGTCGCCGGCGGAGCGGGTCCGGAAGTTCGTCGTCGTGCCGCAACCGTTCAGCGTCGCCGCCGAGGAGATGACCGTCAGCCTCAAATTGCGCCGCAACGTCGTCCTGGGCCGCTACGCCGAGTCGATTGCAGCCCTGTATCGCGAACCCTAACCGAAGTCTCGGCATACCATTTGCTACCTCTTTAGGTCGAGACAGAGGCCAGCGCGAAACCCGCCGATCGCGAGGCCGGTGCCAACGCGCCGGGGAGGTAAGGTCATGGTTTTTCATCAACCGCTACCGACACGGGTAAAGCCCTGTCACGTTCTCATTATCGAAGACAATCCCGACGGGCGCGAATCGTTGCGGCTGCTCCTGAGTCTGCTCGGCTACGATGTCGAGGTGGCCAGCGACGGCCTGGAAGGTGTCCAGAAAGCATTGGCAGACAGGTTCGACCTTGCCATAGTCGATTTGGGTCTGCCTAAACTGGACGGCTACCAGGTGGCCCGGCAGCTCCGTCAGACGCTGGGCAAGTCCATTCGGCTCGTGGCTTATACGGCCTACGACGCTGAAGATGCGGCCCGCGAGGTGCGCGCCGCCGGCTTCGATGCCCACGTCGTCAAACCTGCGGACATCCAGGAGTTAATGCCCTGGCTGGACACGGCCTGTTCGTCCAACTGATCGTCTGCCATCTCCGCGCACGCCGACGGCACCCGTCCGTCGGCGTGTTTGCGTTTTCAGTACATGTCTTAACTAGGCCGATCGGTACTACCTGGTGAATATCGCCCCGCCGGTGTATACTAGGTGGGACCGTGTGGGATCGTAGGCCGGTAACGTCAGACGCCACCCGCCGCTTCGCCCACCGCCTAGCGCTGGCATTCTCCACGGCTTAATTGCCGTGGCCGCATTGAAGAAAGGAAGGAAGCCCGGCCCCGCGAACGGGAAGGTTGTGAAACCTGATCCGGTCCGATTTTAGGACGTAGTTCTTTGATAACTCAGCAGATGCGCTATTCGCAAGGCCCGCACCCCGCTCGCGTGGCCGAACCCGCACGGCCCGCGGGATTTAGGAAATGAGTCTAAGCCGCCGCCGTTCTTTCTGAACGGCCCGCGGCCCCCCCGCTCGCACGACACCCTCTAAACCGTGTGGAATAAGCCAATTACAACGCGAGCGGTTCTCCACGGCTTAATTGCCGTGGCCGCATTGAAGCGGAAGACAGCTTGTCGTGGCAGTACGTGGGGGTTCCGTTCTCCACGGCTTAATTGCCGTGGCCGCATTGAAGCAGCCGATTCGGATCCACCCCCGGCGTAACAAAGGAGGTTCTCCACGGCTTAATTGCCGTGGCCGCATTGAAGCGATTACTTGGGT
>JBBRLG010000320.1:0-8601 GCA_038231495.1 Gemmatales bacterium
AAGATTGCTTCGACCGTTTCCTTCTCGAAACCGAGGCCCACTTCCAGCGTCCGACTCACCTCGTCTAACGAGGCGAAGCCAACCAGGGTGTTGCCGGGCCGGATGTTGAAGTCGATGTCGGGCAGCGGTTCGAGGTGTTTCACCTTGTCTACCTGGGCGACCAGTTTCAGGAAGAGGCGCAGCTTGCAAATCTCCACAGCTTCATCCATGACATCCACGCCGTAGAGGTTGTTGACGACGATCGACTTGAGGATGAAGTAATCGCGGTTGGGGTGCCCGGCCACCTCGCCGAGAATCTTGCGGAAATCGGCATACTTCTCCTCTGGTTGCTTGGCGCGCGCGTATTCGAGATCGTCCACAAAGGCTTGCATCCGGTCGAGACAGGCTTCGTAGAGCGGCTGTAAGATGTTCAGGGCCGCGAACAGGAACGCACCAGAGCCACAGGTCGGATCGAGAACCGACACCGTTTCGATGGCGCGGTAGAACGAGCGCAACAATTCCGGCCCTTCGCTGTTCGCTATCGCGTCTTCCGCGAACTGGCAAATGTCGAGGTTGTAGGTAATCAGGTCGTCGATGGAGTGGACAGCGCCCGATTGCAACCTGGCCCGCAATTCGTGGCAGCGTTGGCGGCGGGCGACGTGCTCGCGCCAGCTTTCCGTGGGCAAGGCGAACCCGTTGCCCGCCGGCCGGTTCCAGCCGTCCCGCCGGGACACGTCTTCCAGGCCGGCGGCGATTGCCGGCGGCAAATCGAGATCAACGCCCTTGCGCACGGCGGCGTAGAGGTAGCGGTCGGGGTCGTCGCGGAGCAAGCGCCAGACCGCGCTTTCCGGCCGGAACGCGATGGCGCAATGCTTCTCGGCGGCGTTGAACAGGAACGGAACGATCGTGTTGCGGGCGATGTAGCCGGTGATGTCCTCTTTCGTGTAGTACGCCCCCATTTGCTTCTGATTGATGTATTTCTCAAAAATGTAGCCGAGCACGTCCGGGTTGATTTCGTTGTCCGCGCGCAGCGGCCGCGCGTCGAGGTGCCACTGGTAGGCGTCGAAGAAGGCGAACAGCCGGTCAAAGGCTGCATCGGGGATCTGAATGTCCTTGTTAGCCTGTTCGAGATCGTGAACGTCGAACAGGCCGCCGTTCAAGTACGGAACCTTACCGAGCACGGCGTCCAGTTCTTGCTGGCGCTGCTTCTCCGGTTGGGCAAAGCCTTCGTGAAACAACCGCAATAAGAAATGGCGATAGAAGGACAGAAACGTGTTCTTGCCCTTGAGTTGTTGCACCGTCTTGAGGCGGTTGGGTAGGTAATCGGGGTCGCTGTCGAGGAACCCTTTTTTCTGAATGAAGTAGACGAACATCAGGCGGTTCAGCATGAGCGAGGCGTACCACTCGCGGTCGCCCTGGGCGGTGATGCCCTTGATGAAGCTCAAGAAGGCGGTGTGTTCGGTCTTGAACTTGTCGTAGAACCGCCTGGTAACGCGGTCCAGGTCGAAGGCGTTGCGCGCCCCGGTGGTAACGTCGACCAGGGTAAGCTTCTCTTCCTCCGCCAGGTCGAAGGCCAGGTTTTCGAGCTTTTGGAGCAAGGCGTCGCCGGGCTGACTCTTGTGGAACGTGTGTTCGCGGCAAGCGAGCGGCCGGCCGGGTTCGCGCCGCACCCATTGCCAGGTTTGAAGGGTCCGCGCCGGGTCGGTGTAAATGACGATGTGTTCGTGAGCGGACTTGGCCGTTTGCCGTTCGATCTTGCGCCGGAGGGGGTAAGCCGGCATGACACCGCCCGGCGGGGCGACGCACTCGAAAACCTGCATGCCGCGCTTTTGAGCGAGGGCGTGGAGCGTGAATGCCTGGCCGTCCACGACCACGAAGAGGTTGGCGGAATGCTTGTCCCAGCCCAGTTCCTGGGTGAACAAGTCCTTTAGTTTGAAGCCCTGCAAACAGTGGCGGGCACGGGCAACGTTGAGAGACATGGGCTATTTCTCCCCCTCAGACCTCGACAACCCCATCGAACAGATGATGTGCGGTTCCTTGGTTTGTTCTTCCTCATGGATGATGCAAAGCCGGTCCTCTTCGCGCAAGGCGACGACCAGCTTGGCCAGGTCTTCATCCGCAATGCCGCTCCGCAGTTGCCGGTTCAGCGTGTCGATGGTAAGCGGCCGCAGCGGAAAACGGTAAATCTCCTCGACCGCCTTGAGCAGTTCCTGCGAGGCGAAGAGGGTTCGCTGTACCTGTTCGGCATTGCGCTTGAGGCGTTCGTAGGTGCGAAAACGAGCGCCGGAAGGCCGGCCCAACTGACCGCCGACGGATTTCTCTTCCGCGGCGATTAACTCGACCGCTTGCCGCACCAAGTCATGGTGTTCTTCCTGACGTGGCAAAGCCGGTGTGTCCGGCGTGCATTCCGCAGCTTTGAGAATGGCAAACTGGGATTCCGTCACACTGTCGCCGTTCTTGGCCATCCACGCCAGCGCGTCGTTGCCCTCAGCCGTGCGCAGATAGACGAGGACGCCGGCCGGCTCTTTGGCGGTCGGCTGATGGGGGCGTGTCGCAAAAACCACGGGGGCCATGTCGGGAATGGTTTTCGCCAACGTGGGATCGGCGGTAATGGCGTTCTTCCAGATTTGGTAGGCGTAGGACGCAAGATCGACTTCGGTATCGGCGTCGCCGTCGAGGCTGCCGGCTTTTTCGTGATAGAGGTCCAGTATCGTTTGCGTCTCGCGGCCGCCCTCAAAGAAAACTTCGTCCGTGCCGACGACTTCGGCGTTCTGCTGCAAGCGCTGCTGGACGCGGGCGCGCAACCGTATGATGTCCTCAACCCCGTCCGCCGGCAGGAACGAATAGCAGAGAATGGTTTCGGCCTTTTGCCCGATCCGATCGACGCGGCCGGCACGCTGAATCAAGCGGATGATTGCCCAGGGCAGGTCGTAGTTGACCACGACGGCACAATCCTGCAAGTTCTGACCTTCGCTTAAAACGTCCGTGGCAATGAGAACGCGCAGCTCCCGGTCGGGTGGAACTTCGCCGCGTCGCTGATTGCTGACGGGGCTGAAACGCCACGCCAGTGCGGTCGGGTCGGCCGAGTCGCCGGTCGCGCCCGCGCACTGGGTTACGCCGCGCGCGCGCAATTGACCGTCCAGATACCGAACCGTGTCCGCGAACTGGGTGAAAACGAGCACCTTCTCGCCCGGATGCTGTTGACTGACCAACTGGTAGAGAGAATCCAGCTTGGCGTCTTTGGCCGCGTCCCATTCGCCACACCTGGCAAGAACACCCAGCAGCCTTTGGTTGTCGCTCCGCAAGTCGGCCGCCAGCGCCGGCACGAACAAGTCCGGACGCAACCACTTGAAACGGCGCTTGTAGGGGCCGATATAGTCGGCATACACTTCGCCCGCCCGCCTCTGGAAATCATTCTCGGCACGCAACGTGGCAGAGGCTGCCGTTGTCGGATTTTGCTCGTCTTCCTCTTCGTCGGCATACAGGTTGGCGTCGTCGTCGGAAAACCGGGGGTCGAGCAACTCGGCATCCTGGGTGCCGATCGGCAACGCGATGCCGTGGTCAATGGCGTGCAGGTAGATGAAATTCCGCAAGAGGTGGCGCTCGACCGACAGGAGAAACGCCTGGCCGCTGCTCTCCAACCGCTTGAAAAGGTTGGTACGGCAAAACCCCATGAGGCGTTTGCCCGCGCGCGACAGGTCCCCAATCGTCTTGCCCTCACCCGGCGTCGGCGGTTCGTGGGGCGACGGTGCGAGATAGTTACCCAGTCCGTAGCGCGGCAAATTGAGCTGATTGACGTCGTCAACGACTGCGGGCGAGTAAAGGCGGGCGTATTGATCCGCCGTGCTTGTCCCGTCGATCTTGAATTTGACCGTCTTCGGAATGCGGGTTGGAAAGTAGGACCGCGTGCCGTCCTCGAAGGTCAGGTAGCGGCGGCCCGTCGTCGGGTCGGGGATCGCGTAGTTCTTCTGAATGAAGGAGCGCGTACGGCGCACCAGGTAGAGCCGCATGAGTTCCCGCCAGTCGTCGGCAAACTCACTCTTTTCAAAGGCCGCGAGCGTCCGGACGCCGCATTGATGGCGGCGGATGAACTCCGTTTCGCCCAGCGCGCGGAGCAACTGTTCGGGACGAATGCCGAGGTCGCGGTCTTCAGGAACGAACAGGCGGAGTTGGTTCGCCAGGTCGAGGTAGGTCTTGTTGTACGGCGTCGCGGACAGCAGGACGCATTTGCAATCGTTTTCCTTGAGGTATTCCTGGAGCGCGCGATACCGCCGGCCCTCGCGGTTCCGCAGGTTGTGGCTTTCGTCGATGACGACCAGGCGATAACGGCGCAGGTTAGGAAGCTCGCGCGCGACCAGACTGAGGGACAAGACCCGACCGCGGAGTCCGTAGCGCGCCCGGTAATCCTCCCACATCTTGACGAGGTTGCGGGGGCAAAGGATCAAGGTTTCGAGGCCGAAATCGTCCTCAAAAATGCGCGTCAACGCCGTGGCCATCAGGGTCTTGCCCAACCCCACCACGTCGCCGATGAGCACCCCGCCCCGCTTGTTGAGATGGTGTGCGGCAATGCGGACGGCGGCGCTCTGAAACTCGAAGAGCTTGTTGCGGAAGTCCGCGGGGATGCGAAACTCCGTCAGCCCCGCGCGGGCTTCCTGGGACAGGTGGTAGGCAATTTTGACGTAAATCTGGTAAGGCGGAATGAGCGTCGCGCGCGCCCAACTCTCTTCAATGATCTGCACCAACTCCGCGGAAATGTCGATGCACCAACGGTCCTCCCAACGATCTTCAAACCACCGGGCGAGCTTCGCGGCGGCGTCGTGGTCGAGCACGTCCACGTTGAGTTCGCCCTGCCCCGAAAGGCCGGCAAACGTCAAATTGCTGCTGCCCAGGAAGCCGACGATCGGGTTGACGGGATCGGGCCGGAAGAGCAAGTAGAGCTTGGCGTGCAGGGGGTGGCGGAGGAACAGCTTGACAACAACCGTCTGCGCCCGGATTTGCTGCGCGAGTCGGCGCAGGCAAGCCTCGTCCTCATTCGTGGGTGTGCCGATGGTTAGCTGCGCGCGGAAATCTTCGGCCAGCTTCTTCTTGAGGCGGAGGGCGGTCTGGTTGTCCATTTCTTCATCGTGGCGGGACATCCCCAGAGCCGCCCGCAGTTCTTCCGCCGGAGGGCGGTGCATACCGACCAGCAAGCGGCAAGCGTTTCCCTCGCCACCGGGCCAAGGCTCGATGAACTTATCGAGGTTTTTCCATCCCCGGAGATTGAAATAGCCGACGCAGAAATCCGCGTGGTTGGCGCTTTCCAGGGTCTGCTGCAAGGCCGGCAGGAGCGGCAAGTCGATGTTGTCGAAGATGCGCGGCATGGCGACAGTATTCCCCAGAGAACCACGGGCGTCCGTCGGCCGACTGCGGGCGGGTGGCTGGCACGCTCCTGGCGATCGCATGTTCCCGCTCTGGCTGGTAAAAGGAAGGAACCGTCGCCTGAACCTCGATGCACAGTGTAAACCAGTCCGGCAAGAATGCAATGGCCGCAGGTGGCAATCGGAACTCGGCGATGGGTGCGACCGGGCCCGTCGTTGTTACCAAACACCCGGCCCGCGAACTTCGGGTCCGGAAAACCCTAGAATTACAGGATCGCCCGGCACTCGTCCCAAGGAGGTCCTCATGTTCGCGAACGCCGTGTACGCCCTGGTCGTCGGTCTCGCGCTGCCGCTCGCGGCGGCCCCGGACAAGGAGAAGCCGACCGCCGATGACGTAAAGAAAGCCGAAAAGCAGGTCCAGGATCGCCTGGAGGAACTCAAAGGTACGGGCGCCAAGGTGGAAGCGCTCCGCGACGACACCGTCGCCGCCGCGCTGCCCGGCCACCTCTTCTTCACAGCACTCTTCCGCCAGTATCCGGTGGGGCGGATGCCGCCCGAACCCCTGAAAGTGCAGAACCTTTTTGTCGTCAACCCCAAGGGCGAGTTGAAAGTCGTCACCGACGCCAAGGGACTGGAGGATTACTTCAAGGCGGCGCTGGCCCCGGCGAAAGAGGAGGCCGCCGTCAAGACCGCCGGCCTGGCCTGGCTGCGGCTCGCGCAGGAGTTTAGCCAGGACGGGTTCTACCAATTCAAGACCGTCGAGGAAGGCACCAAGGTCACGCCGGAGAAAGAGGGCAAGAAGGTCGTCGCCCGCACCGCCGCGACGCAGGGGGGTACCGGAGAGGTCAGTATTGAGATGACCTTCGACGCCGACGGCAAGGTTGCCAAGGCGACCGTCGCCAGTGCGCTCAAGCAAGGTCCCCGGCCGATCTGCCAGGCGACCAAGCTGCTCGACGCCGACCCGCTCGTCCGCCGCATCTGCGAGCAAGACCTCCTCATCATGGGCCGTCCCGCCAAGGATTACCTCGATGAGCAGCGGGCCAAGGCCGACCCGGACCTGCAAAAGGCCATCGACCGGGTTTGGCAACGGATTCAGAACGAAGACCGCTAAGGCCGCGGGCGAGAATAACTTCGTCAGAGCCGCGACCGTCAGGGAGCGGTGGGGTTCGCCGCTCCCTGACGGTCGCGGCTCTGACATACCTACGATTCGACGCGACGGTCAGCGCCCGCCGGGAGTCAGCGGTTTCGGGCGGGCGTCGTCTGGGTTCGGGTTGAGCACCAGATGAAAGGGCTCTTCCCCAAGCCACGGCGGCAAGCCGCAGCCGCTGCCCTCCGCGCAAGCGTCGGCGTGGGACGGCGTGTCCATTACGATCAGGAAGGCGTCCACCACTGCCGGATCGAACTGGGTGCCACGGCAGCGCAGCAACTCGGCGCGGGCCTGCTCGTCGGTAAACGACTCCTTGTAACTCCGCTTGGAGATCATGGCGCAGTAGGCGTCGGCAACGCAGACGATGCGCGCGGCGAGCGAAATTTCGTCGCCCTTGAGGCCGTCGGGGTAGCCCTGGCCGTCGTACGCCTCGTGGTGGTGCAGCACCACCTCGGCGACGGGGTCGAGCGCCCGGACGTGGGCCAACAAGTCGCGGCCGACGCGGACGTGGGAGCGCATCAGGTCCCACTCCTCCGGGGCCAGCTTGCCCGGCTTGTTGAGGATGCCGTCGCTGATACCGATCTTGCCGATGTCGTGCAGGAGACCGCCGTAGCAGACGACGCTGCGCGTCACGTCGTTGACCAGCATCTGTTCGGCGGTCAACCGGGCGTAGCGGGCGACCATCTCGCAGTGGCCGTGCGTATACGCGTCCTTGGCCTCGACCGCGTCGGCGAGGATGCCAACCACTGCCAGGTAGACCGCCTGGAGGTCGGCGTGCAAGCGCTGGTTTTCCACCGCGACGCCGGCCTGATCGCCGATGGCCAGCACCGTGTCCACGTCCTCGTCGTCGAATTCGCCGTGCTGCTTGTCGGCGACGACGACGATGCCGCTGAAGTGCTTGAGCAGGGCCACGGGGGCGGCAATGAAGTTGCGGAACTGCTCCGCCGCGTCGGACGGTTGGGGCAGGTCGTCTTCCCCTTCGTGGCGGACCAAGGTCTTTTCGTCGTCGAGGACTTTTTGGCACAAGGCCTGAAGGTAAGGCGAGGGCGGAGCCTTGGGGTAGCCGTCCATGTCGATGGCGGCGCGGATGCGCAACTTGCCCTGCTCGACGGCGAGGTACAGGCCGCGTGTCCCGCCGGTGATGGTCAGGCAGCACTTGAGAATGAGGTCGAAGACGTTGCCACTGAACAGGGCGCGGTGGATGGACTTCAGCCCCTCGGCGAGGTGGCGGGCGCGGTGCTTGTGGCGCTCGGCGCGGTCGGTCTGGCGTCCGAGTTGGACGCGCGCCTGTTCCAACTCCTCCTTCAATTTCTGGTTCGCCTGGCCGAGCAAGTCCATGTCGTCGCGCACGTCCTGGACCTCTTCGTCCCAGACGCCGCGCATTTCGTGATAGCGGCGTTCCAGGTCGTGAATTGAGGCGAGAAAGGAATCTTCGTTCGTAGCGACCGTTTTTCGCGCCGTGGCAACTATTTCGCCTTCCGTTTGCGTGGACATCAGAAACTCCTGTAGCCGATACCCGGTGCAAAATCCGACCCTGGTGCGACACGGCAAATCCGGTGCCGCAGCAATCACGTTCATGTCGTCGTGACGTGTGCTTGCGCTGCGAAGGAGGCAAGGAACGAGGTAACCGTTCACCGGCAACTTCTCCCCCCCCCTTACGAAGGGGGGGGAGGGGGGGTTAAGAACGATTGCAGTACGCGGGCATCGCGCTATTCCCACCCCCCCTACCCCCCCTTCGTAAGGGGGGGAGTGAACGGTTACGGAACGAGTTCAAGTTGTGGCCCTCGCGCCGCTTATCGGATTTGGCTGGCTTGACGACGCAAGTGGCCCGTAAGGCAGGGCGCCGCCATTGGTGGACCGAACCCGTCGGTGCCTCTGACCGTTCCAGGCAATCAAGTGCTAAAGGAAATGCCAAATGCGAAGAAGCACGCTCCTCGGCATTTCTCGCTTGTTTGCGCAAACTGCCTATGTTACCATTTGCCTTGGTATGCCGCCGTATACTGCCCGCGGCTCGATGCGGCTCAAACGCCCGTAGCCACAAGCGGCCCGTAGCCGCAAGCGGCTCGCTTGCTGGCTTCTGCGCGGGTTCAGCCCACAAGCGGGCCGCTTGTGGCTACG
>JBBRLG010000321.1:0-8575 GCA_038231495.1 Gemmatales bacterium
AGCGGGCCGCTTGTGGTTACGGGCGTTTGTGCCGAATCGAGCCGCGGGCAGTATAGCAGCCCGTTCAAAACCCGGCTCGCCGGGTTTTGAAACCATTGGTGGACCGGGACTCCGTACAATGACGCAATGCGTCCCGAACCAAATCCCCGAACGCGAGTGATCCCATGACCAACCCGATTTCACGTCGTACGTTCGCCACCTTGGCTACGGGGGCCGTGCTCGGCGCCGCCGCCGATTTGCAGGCCGACGACAAACCGAAGGCCGACGCCGAAAAGCCGGCTCCCGGACCGACCGAGGCCCCGTTCGAGCGCGACTATCCGCCGCCGGGATTCAAGCCGTCGTGGAAGAAACCCCAGCTCAACCGCGTCCTCGTGCAGGACTTCGTCGTCTTCGCCCACTCCGACCTCGACCGGGTCAAGGTGCTGCTGGAGAAGGAGCCGGCACTGCTCAACGCCACGATGGACTGGGGCGTCGGCGACTGGGAGTCGGGCCTGGGCGGGGCCGCGCACATGGGCCGGCGGGACATCGTCGAGTTCCTGCTGGAGCGGGGGGCGCGCATCGACATCTTCTGCGCCGCCATGATGGGCCAACTCGCAGCCGTGAAGACGTTCCTCGCCCTGCAACCAAAACTAATCGACGCCAAAGGCCCGCACGGGTTCACGCTTCACTTCCACGCCCAGGTGGGTGCCAAGGACGCCGAGCCGGTGTTGGACTATTTGCAGTCGGTCAAGAAAATGGAATTGAAGCCGATACCTTTCTTGAAACCGCCGACGGATCCCGGGGTCAAGAAGCCGTAGAGCTGGGCGAGCTTTCATGCAACGTCATCGTCCTGGGTATGGCAAATCTTTCGGGGAGCGAAACGCTTCCTGCCCTCGCCCACGAGGTGAGAGGAGCGCAATTCACCGACCGCGGCAGCTTTTGCGCGTGCGCATGCGTCCGCTGGCGCACGCGAACGACACCCGGTTTTCCTTTGGCGTGGGTCGGCCTTTTTCGTGGCGAGGGTCGAGATTGGCCAGGGTCGATCGGGCGTCGGTGCTGTTGCGTAAGAGCCTACTGAAAAAGGGTTTACGGCTGCCTTGCGCAGAGCGTTTGCGCAAAAGCGGTTCGACCCTCGCCATATGTGGATTGGCTTGGCTAGGGTCGGACAGGCCCGGTCGTCATCCAAAGGGGTCGCGGTTGGACAACGATTGGCTCGCACGGCGTGGCGGACGACTCCCCCCGGCGACCACCACACGGTCCCGAATGTTTTGCCACACCCTTCGACCACACCCCAAACGGATTTTGATTGTACGCCTCCCATCCAGGCCGGATAAAGGTAGGGGCAGTAGTTAAGCACGACACCCCGTCCCGATTATTTGGAGGCGGCAGGGGTTGTTCGCCTCCTGTGCCTGCCCGCGGCAGTCGTCTTGCTTTGGGCGCTGATCGACAACCTGGCCTCAACCGGAAAGCCGTTCGGATGCGCATTTTCAAGCTGGTGATGACGTGGCTCCTGGGACTCCTCTTCGTGGCGGGAGGGGTCAATCACTTCCTCAACACCGCCATTTATGTCAGCATCATGCCGCCCTACCTGCCGTGGCCGCGGGAACTCGTTTACGTCAGCGGCGTCTTTGAAATAGCCCTCGGCGCGCTGCTCCTGGTGCCACGGTGCCGGGTTCTGGCCGCGTGGGGGCTGATCGCGCTCCTGATCGCGGTGTTCCCGGCCAACATCCACATGGCTCTGCACCCGGACCAGTACGCCAACATTCCACTCATCGTCCTGTGGCTCCGACTGCCGTTGCAGGGCGTGTTAATCGCCTGGGCGTTCTGGCTCACGCGCGGCGGCGACCGGAGGCCGACGCCATGAACTTCGACCCGATAAACGAACTGCTGCAAGCGCCGGCGTTCACGCCGGCCCGGCAAGCGCCGGCGTTCGCGCGGGCCGTGGACGCTTGCCTGGAAGTGCTGCGCGAGCGCTTCCCGCGCTACGCCGCGTTCCTCGACCGGACGGCCCGCGCGACGGGCGACGGGTCGCCGTGGGCGCGGGTCAACGCCCTGCCGCCGGTATTCCTGCCGGTCCTCAAAACTTACCAGTTCGCGCTGCCTCCGGAGTTGGCCGTCGTGACCCGGCTCACCAGCTCGGGCACCACCGGCCGGCCGAGCGAAACGCCGTTGGACGAAGCGAGTTGGCGCTGGCGCGTCACGGCCATGCGGGCGAGTTACGAGGCCTTGAACCTGTTCCCCCACGACATCGACGCGCTGGCTTTCTTGATGGATCCGGCGACGACGCGCGTGGCCGGATCGCTTGTCATTGATGCAGTGCTGCGCGAGGTAAAGCAGGTCCGCTCGGTGACGTACCTGGCGCGCATGGGGGCTGCCGGGCCGGAGTTTCGGGCGGCCGACGCAGTGCGGGCACTGGCCGAGGCCGCGGCGCGTGGGCCGGTGCTGCTCGTCGGCTACCCGGCCCTGATTGCCGCCGCGGTGCAAGGGTTGATGCAGTCGGGCCGGGCACGCTTCCCCCTGCCGGAGGGCAGCGGCGTCTGCACGGGCGGCGGTTGGAAATCGTTCCTGCCGGGCGTCGGCCTGGACCAGCAGGAGTTTCGCGCCCAGGCTGCGGGCTTCTTCGGCATACCCCCCCATGCGGTGCGCGACATGTTCGGGCTGAGCGAGTGTCCGGCCGTCTTCGTGCAGTGCGAGCAGGGGCGCTACCACGTTCCTGTCTGGGCGTGGGCACAGGCGGTCGATCCGGAAACCGGCCGCGACGTGCCGGCGGGCGAAGTCGGCTTGCTGCAACTGACGGTGCCGTTGACCACCAGTTACCCGCTCTTGAAAATCCTGACGACCGACAAGGCCATCCTGAATGAAGGCTGCCCGTGCGGTCGGCCGGCACCGTTCCTGACGCCGCGCGGGCGGGTGACGGCGGCGCGGTTTGAAACGTGTGCCATGAAGATCGGCCGGGCCGTGAGCGGAGCGGAGAGATGAGCACGACCCCCAGCGACGCGGACGTTTACCGACCCCAAGCGGCGGCCGAACTCCGGGACTGTTTCACCCGACTAAGACAGGCGGGTAAGGAACTTCAGCGGCGGCCCCTCGGCGAACTGCTGGAGCCCCTCGAACGCCTGGGCAAACTTTGGCAGCCGGGGACGGACTATCACCGTCGGGCGCTGGAACTGCTAAGCAACACGTTCAGCCGTCGCGCGGTGGAAGCAGCCTTGGCGGGTTTGGCCCTCGGCATGACGCCGGCGGTGTTGACCGCGGGCCTGACGCGCGAGTTGGGCCGACTCGATCTGTTGGAAGCATGGGAGCCGGACGCCTTGAGTGTGGGCCACGTCCGCGGCTTCCCGCTTGGCGTCGTCGCCCAAATTCTGGCGGGCAACGTCTTCCTGGGCGGCGCGATCGCGCTCAGTCAAAGCCTGCTGACCCGCAACAGTACGCTCCTCAAGCTGAGCCGGGAGGACAGTGGTTTCACCGCCCTATTCGTGCAAGCGTTGCGCGCGGTGGACCAGCGGGGGCTAATCGCGGACGCGCTGATCGTCGCCGCGTGGGACAGCAAGGAAGAGACCCTCAACGACGTGGTGCGCAGCGAGGCGGACGGCCTCGTGGTGTGGGGCGGGGCGGCGGCCATCGCCGCTTACCCCGCGGAGCGGTGTCGGGGCCGTGTCATCCACTACGGGCCGCGCCTGGGCGTGGGCCTGGCGTTAGAGGGGATCGACCTGGGGCAGGCGTTGCCGGCGCTCGCGTGGGACGTGGCACTATGGGAGCAACAGGCGTGCAGTTCGCCGCGCGTGCTGTTGGTGGAGGACGCGGACCGTTCGGGCGACTTGCCGCGCCGGCTGGCAAGCGGCCTGGCGGACGCCCTGGCACGGGTGCGAACGCAATTGCCACCGCGGCCGCTGACGCTCGACGAGAAGGCGGAGGTGCTGTCGCTCCGCGAGGTCGCCTGGTGGACGGGGCAAGCGACCGTGCAACCGCTGGAAGGCGACCTGGATCATAGCGTGCTGCTCGCGGCGCAGGTGCCGACGGAGATTCCGCTCGGCTACCGCACCGTCGTCCTGGTACCGGTCGCGGAGTTAGCTCAAGTACCCGAAGTGCTGGCCCCTTACCGCGCCGCGTTGCAAACGGCGGTGCTGGCCGCGCCGTCGGCGCGGTGGCCGGAGGCGGTGCGGACCTTGGTGGAGGCAGGCTCGACCGAAGTCGCCGCCGCCGGTGCGTCGGCCGCTCGGTTCCTGGGTTTGCCGCACGAGGGCGAGTTTGCGCTGCGGCGATTGGTGCGGCTGGTCGGCATCGACCTGGGGGCCGGACCGCTGACCTGCCCCGACCGCGACCCTGCCGGCAATGCCGCGGTAGCGTCGGCCTTGAAGACGAGCGGTTAAAGCGGCGCGGAGTGGATTATTCAGCGATACTGCTCGCTTTCTCTGTCAGTTCCTATCCTGTCTTTGGAGTCATCAACGGCACGGCGAGCCGGGAGCATAAGCGACCGGAGTGCGTTTCAGCGATACACTCCGGTCGCTTACGCTCCCGGCTCGCCAAATGCTTAGACCGTTTTTGATGTGTTTTAACCGTTATTGACCGGGGCGACGCGCTTGCTTGCCATTAACGACGTACCCATCGAGGACACTTTCGCCGAGGCGTTCGGCATGACGGCCGTGCGCCTGCTCGTGACCGCCGCGACGCCGGCCTGGGCGCTGACTGCCGGCCAGATGACCACCGGTTACGCGGCCTCCGTGATCGGTTGCGACGCGGAGGCCGGCATCGAGCGCGTCCTGTCGCCCGAGGAATCGCCGGACGGCCGGCCCGGCGTCAGCCTGCTCCTCTTCGCCTTTAACCGCGACGCCTTGCAAAAAGCCGTCGTCAACCGCGTCGGCCAGTGCGTGTTGACCTGCCCGACGACGGCGTGCTTTAACGGCCTGCCCGTCGTGAAGGACAAGGCGATCCGCGTCGGCGGCCAGTTGCGCTTTTTCGGCGACACCTTTCAGTTCAGCAAAAAGCTCGAAGGCCGGCGCTTCTGGCGGCTGCCGGTGATGGACGGCGAGTTCACCTGCGAGGACTTCTTCGGCACCATCAAAGGAGTGGCCGGCGGCAACTTCCTGCTCGTCGGCGAAACCCAGACCACGGCGCTGGCGGCGGCCGAGGCGGCAATCGCGGCGATCCGCGCAGTCCCCGGCGTCATCGCACCCTTCCCCGGCGGCGTCGTGCGCAGCGGCAGCAAGGTGGGCAGCCGTTACAAGAAGCTGCGCGCCAGCACCAACGACGCCTACTGCCCGACGCTGCGTGGCCTGGTGAAAAGCGACCTGCCCGACCAGGCCAACGCCGTCTACGAAATCGTCCTGGACGGCGTGGACCAGGCCAGCGTCGAAACGGCTATGCGCGTCGGCATCCGGGCCGCGTGCCGGCCCGGCGTCCTGCGCATCACGGCCGGCAATTACGGCGGCAAACTCGGCCCGTACCACCTGCACCTGCACAAAATCCTCGACCCCCAGCCGCAGGGCGTGTGACCACCATGCTCACGTTGCAGTACACCAGTCAGACGAAAATCCCCGTCGAGGCGGAGTGCCTGCGGCCCGACACCCTCGCCGACAAGTCGCTCGCCGAGATCACGGCGCTGCCGGTGCAGCATGGCAACGCCCCCGCGCCGCTGGGCGAATTCTTCAAAGTGGCCGGCGACGCCGGCGACCAGCACCTGGTCATTGAGGGCGATTGCAGTCGGGTCAAATGGATCGGCATGGAGATGAAGTCGGGCCGCATCGACGTGTACGGCAACGCGGGCATGCACCTCGGCTCGGAGATGAAGGGTGGCGAAATTCACGTCCACGGCAACGCGACGGACTGGGTGGGTGGCGAGATGCGCGGCGGCCGCATCCACGTCCACGGCGACGCGGGCCACCTGGCCGGCGCGGCCTACCGCGGCGCGCCGATCGGCATGCGCGGCGGCGTCATCCTGATCGACGGCAAGGCAGGCAACGAGATCGGCGCCAACATGCGCCGCGGCCTGATCGCGGTCGGCGGCGACAGCGGCGACTTCCCCGGCGTGTCGATGATTGCCGGCAGCGTCTTCGTCTTCGGCCAACCCGGCATCCGGCCCGGCGCGGGCATGAAGCGCGGCACCATCGCCGTCGGCGGCAAGGTGGCGCTGCTCGGCACGTTTCGCTACGATTGCGAATACGACCCGGTGTTCCTGCGCGTTTACCTGCGGCAATTGCGCGACTGGGGATTTGTGGCGGCGGAACGATTTATGGAAGGTTCCTGGCGGCGCTACAGCGGCGACCTGGTGGCGTTGGGCAAGGGCGAAGTGTTACACTGGCAGGGGAATAATTGATTTGCCGCTTGCGGCTTTGCGCTCTTGCGCGCAAAGCCGCAAGCGGCAAACGATGAGTTCTTGCAAGGAGTGCAGCCATGCCCCGCAATGACCTGCCGCGCGTCGCCATACTCGGGGCCGGACCGGTCGGCCTCGAAGCCGCCCTGTACGCCGCGTCGCTCAAACTGCCGTTTACCGTCTATGAGCGTGGCCGGCTCTGCGAACACCTGCAGCAGTGGGGCCACGTCCGCCTTTTCACGCCCTTCGGCATGAACGTCACGGCGCTCGGCCGGATGCGCGTCCTGACCGAAAACCCCACGGCGAAATTTCCCGACGACAACGCCTGCGTTACGGGACGCGAACACTTCGCCGTGTACCTCGAACCGCTCGCGCGCTCGCCGCTGTTGCGCGACCACCTGCACCTTGGCCAGACGGTTTTGCACGTCGGACGCAAAGGGTTCTTGAAAGGCGACAGCCCCGGCGACCCGAAGCGCGGCCAGCAACCGTTTCGCCTGGTCGTGCGCGACGGCAAAAATGCCGAGCGCGTCGAAGAGGCGGATGTTGTTCTCGACTGCACTGGCACCTACGCGCGCCACCGCCATTTCGGCGATGGCGGCATCCCGGCCCTCGGCGAACGGCACGTCGCCCAGCAAGTTTCCTACCACCTCGACGACGTACTCGGCGACAAGAAGGCACACTACGCGGACAAGACGACGCTCGTAATCGGCGGCGGTTACTCGGCGGCGACGACGGTCGTGAGCCTGGCCAAGCTGGCCGAGCAGCACCCCAGCACCTGGGTCATCTGGCTGGCCGCCGGAGCGGTCACGCAACCGCTCAAGCGCGTGCCCGGCGACCCGCTCAAGGAGCGCGACCAGCTCGCCCTCCGCGCCAACACGCTCGCCACGCGGACCGACGGCAACGTCGAGTTCCACGCCCAGTCTGCGCTCGAAGCGGTTGAGGGTGCCTGGGACCGTGGCTTCAAAGTTACAGGACGCCTCGGCTCCCGGCCGAAGGTTTGGAACGTCGAACGCATCATCGCGAACGTCGGCTATACACCGGACGCGGAGATTTACCGCGAGCTACAAATCCAGGAGAGTTATACGTCGCTCGGTCCGACGGGTGTGGCGGCGGCGTTGGAGAAACACGGCGGCGATTGCCTGACGATACCCGCCCAGGGGCCGGCGGCGCTGCGCACCCCGGAGCCGAACTTTTACATCCTGGGCATGAAAAGCTACGGGCGCAACTCGCACTTCTTGCTCAAGACCGGCTTCGAGCAGGTGCGCGACGTTTTCACGTTGATAACTGGCAAAGCCGATCTGAATTTGTACAAAAACGGCAAGTAGGGTTGGTGTCAGGCGATTGAGCTAATAGCTAATAGCTGACAGCTAACAGCTACTCATTTCAAAG
The DNA here is from genome assembly GCA_038231495.1 of Gemmatales bacterium. GTDB lineage: Bacteria > Planctomycetota > Planctomycetia > Gemmatales > Gemmataceae > JBBRLG01. Next base: position 7,679 of record JBBRLG010000321.1, read on the forward strand.
AGGTAGTCACCGACCTTAAAGGCGGAGCAGGCAATCCGGGCCGGGCGGGATCGGTGGGGACTGAAGCAGAGCGCACGGAAACCAGTAAGGCCGGTTCAAGGGGGGGTCGCATGCCGAATACTCTTGGCGAGAATATCGAGGTCCGGGAAGTGCGGGCCCGTGCCCGGTCTTTTGATGAGACGGCGCAATCGTGGGAGCCGCTGCGGGACAAGCCGCGCTCCCTGGCCGACTTTGCCGCGCGGGTTGTTCGTGACAGCAGCACCCTGTATGACGATGTCGAAACCATCTACACGGAGGCGTACGAAAGCTACATAAAAGATGCCTCGATGGACCCTGCCGCCCTTCAAGCCGAGCGGCTTCGGCGAAGCGTTGCGTTTGAGCGCCCGCGGCACCTATGGCTGGTGGGAACACTTCGACCAGATCGCAAAGGAAACCGGCCAGCGGATCGGAGGGATCGAGCGCTTGCTAGCAGTGGCCGAGAAATTCAAACAACTCCAAATTCGTCTCGCGGACGAGTGGCCCGTGTGTAGTGCCGAGGAAGCGGAGGAAGTGCTAACGCAAATGGAGCGCGGCGAAGGCATGGAATTGGATGACGCTTTTGCCCAGATCGCCGGCATCGACAAGGCCGACTGGTTAGAACGTGTGGAAGAACACAAGCGAAAGTATCGTCAAGGCGGAAAGCAGTAGTCGCGGTGCCTACCAAATAATCAACCACTCGCTTACGCCCCTGGACCGCCCGGCAGGGGACGACCGACCCACCCTTGCCAAAGCGCACATTCTTGGCAAGGGTCGGATTTTGGCACGCAGCGACCGTCAGGAGCAGGCAGCGGCGCTCATATACCCTTGCCAAAGGCGTGGCAAAGACTGGCGAGGGTGGGTGGCAAGGGGCACCTTGGC
>JBBRLG010000322.1:0-8569 GCA_038231495.1 Gemmatales bacterium
GGGCAAGCTGCACCTGGGCAACTATTTCGGTGCCGTCAAGCAACACATCGCCTTGCAGGACGAGACGGAGTGCTTTTACTTCATCGCGGACTATCACTCGCTCACCACCATTCACGATCCCAAAGTGCTGAGCGAAAACACCCGCGACGTGGCGCTCGATTATCTCGCGCTGGGCCTGAACCCCGACAAGGCCGTTTTCTTCCGCCAGTCCGACGTGCCCGAAGTTACGGAACTCGCCTGGATTTTCAGCACCGTGACCAACATGGGCCTGCTCGAACGCGCCGTGTCGTACAAGGAAAAGACCGACCGCGGCATTGACGCCAGCGTCGGCCTTTTCTTCTACCCCGTGCTGATGGCGGCCGACATCCTCATTTACCGGTCGCACCTCGTGCCGGTCGGCAAGGACCAGGTGCAGCACATCGAGATGACGCAGGACATCGCCGGCAAGTTTAATCGCACCTTCGGCGAGGTCTTTCCGATACCTAATTACCGCCTCGACAAGGGGTCGAAAGTGCCCGGCACCGACGGCCAGAAAATGAGCAAGTCGTACGGCAACACCATCGAAATCTTCGCCGAGGGCAACGCGCTCAAGAAGACCGTCATGGGCATCGTCACCGACAGCACGCCGGTCGAAGCGCCGAAGGATCCAGACCAGTGCAACGTCTTCACACTGTACAGCCTGTTCGCGACCGACGCGGAGAAGGAAAGCCTGGCCGGCCGCTACCGCGCCGGCGGCATGGGCTACGGGGAGGCCAAGAAACTGCTGCTGGAAAAGATCAACGAACACTTCACGCCGGCGCGGGCGCGGCGCAAGGAGTTGGCCGCCCACCCGGAAAAGGTGGAGTCGATTTTGCGCAAGGGTGCGGAGCGTGCCCGCGCCGAAGCCCGTCAAACCATGACCCTGGTGCGTAAGGCCGTTGGCTTCTTGCATGGCTGAAAGCTAATAGCTGACAGCTAACAGCTAATTACAAAAAAGGTTAGCCACCCCGGGAGACGCTCATGTCGAAGGCCGGAATCGAAGTGTCGCACCACCCGCTGGTGTTGCACAAGTTGACGCAATTGCGCGACCGCGAGACGGTGCCGTTCGTGTTTCGCAACCTGGTGCGCGAGATCACGCTGTTGCTCTTTTACGAAGCGTCGCACGATTTAAGCCTGCACCGCTGCGTCGTGCAGTCGCCGCTCGCCCCCTTCCACGGGCAGGTCGTCGCCGACCGCATCGGCATCATGCCCATCCTCCGCGCCGGCCTGGGCATGGCCGACGCCATCGTTGAAATGATGCCCGACGTGCGCGTGTGGCACCTGGGCCTTTACCGCGACCACGACACCTTGCAGCCCGTCACCTACTACAACAAGCTGCCGCCGAAGCCGATTATTGACCTCTGCTTTGTCCTCGATCCAATGCTCGCGACCGGCGGCTCGGCCCGTGCGGCCATCACGATCTTGAAGCAATGGGGCGCGAAGCGGATCAAGTTTATCGGCCTGATCGCGGCCCCGGAAGGCGTTCAGGCGTTGACCGACGAACACCCCGACGTGCCGTTGCACCTCGGCGTGATCGACAGCCACCTCGACGAACGCAGTTACATCGTGCCGGGCCTGGGCGATGCCGGCGACCGCCAGTTCGGGACGTGAGCGGTCAGGCCGGCGGGTAACCGTTCACTCCCCCCCTTGCGAAGGGGGGGTAGGGGAGGTGGATAGGACGCGATGACCGAGAACTGCCGTTCATGACCCCCCCCTACCCCCCCTTCGTAAGGGGGGGAGTGAGTGGTTACGCGGGTGGTTCCTCGATGGCCGTCTTCAGCCGGTCGGCCTGTTCCAACGGCACCAGGGCGCTGTCCTGCCACGCGCCGGGGTCCTCGATCGGTTCGAGATGAACCGTCACTTCCAGTCCGGGCAATGTCGCGCGCAGCGCGTCCTCGATTTGGTTGCCGAGGTGATGGGCGTGGTCCACCGTGAAACTGCCCGGCACCAGTAGGTGAAAATCGGCAAACCGCCGTGAACCGGCCTGGCGCGTCCGCAGCGCGTGGTACGTCATCTGCGGGCCGAGGTGCGCCTCAATCGTCGCCCGCACTTGCCGCTGCTCCGACACCGGCAAGGCGTGGTCCATCAACCCGTCGAACGACCGCCGCAACAGGTCGAACGCCGCCCCCAAGATGTAGACGGCCACGACAATCGCCGTCAGCGCGTCGAGCGCCGGCAACTGCGTCAACCACACGAGCGACAAGCCGACGAGCACGCCGACGCTGGTAATCAAGTCTGTTAGCAGGTGCTTGCCGTCGGCCTCCAGCACGATCGACCCGTGCCGTCGCCCGGCCCGCAACAGCAAAAACCCGACGCCGCCGTTGATTGCCGCCGCCGCGAAGGTCAGGGTCATGCCCACGCCGAGCGTGTCGGGCATGGTCGGAGTGAACAGCCGGTACACCGAATAGCCGATGATGCCGAGGCCGGCCGCCGCGATCAGCAACCCCTCGACGCCGCTGGAAAAGAATTCGATTTTCTCGTGGCCGTAGGTGTGGTTGCGGTCGGCGGGCAGTGCGGCCAGGCGGAGGGTGAAAAACGCGGTGACGGCGGCGACGAGGTTGGCGACCGATTCGACCGCCTCGGAAACCAGGCCGACCGAGTTGGTGAGCAGGTACGCGCCGAGCTTGAGGAGCAGCGTCACGACCGCGGCGGCGATCGACAACAGGATGTAGGACTGCAAACGATGTTTCATCGCGCCGGGTCGCTGTCGGAAGGAGGGACCGCCTTGCTGCGATGATACCGTTTCCGCGCGGGCGCAAACAGGGAGCTTGTCTCCCGGCGCGAAGCGCAATCGGTTTGACCCCCTTCCGCCAGCGCATCCAGGAGGATTTCCAATCGTCATCGCCTCTGCGCTGGCTTCATCGGCCCGCCCTTCCTTCCAATCGCCGCATGTGCTTCTTGCCCCACTCACACATCAAGTCGTTGAGGGGACGTAAGGTCCGACCATAAGCGGTCAGCGAGTATTCTACTTTGGGCGGCACGACCGGGTAGACTTTGCGCCGGACGATGCCGTGGCCCTCCAGCTCGCGAAGCTGCTGCGTCAACATACGCTCGCTGACGTCGGGGATTTTGCGCCGCAGTTCGCCGAACCGACGTACTTCATCCCGCAGCCAGTAGAGAATCAGGGTCTTCCACTTGCCCCCAATCACGTCGAGAGTGGCTTCCACCGGGCAGTCGTAGTGGGGCACCTTCTTCGGTTTCTTCACAGCCATGCTTACCTAAATGTTAGTATCCCACTTTTTTCTGCGTACTTGTTGCAGAACCGGGTATAGCGTACCATCCTCGAAAGGTCTTGTCGAGGCCGTACAATTGGGCTACGGCATGGGCCTGGGGACGAACCTGGGCATGAAGTTGCTCCAGGGATGAAGGATTCGAGGACCGTTTTTTTTCAGGAGCGAAGCATATGCACGGCAAAACAGTCGCTTTGGTCACGGGGGCCAACAAGGGGATCGGCTTCGAGATCAGCCGCCAATTGGCCAACAACGGGTTCACGGTCGTCCTGGGTGCCCGCGATGAAAGCAAAGGCACCGAAGCCGCAGCCCGACTGCGAAGCGAAGGGCTGGACGTCCTGTCCGTTCAACTCGACGTAACGGATCCCGCGACTGCCGCGGCCGCGGCGCGGTTCCTGGACGAGCGGTTCGGCCGGCTCGACGTGTTGGTGAACAATGCGGGTTTCTCTCAGGAGTTCAGCCTCGGCACCAAGCCCTCCGCCATGAGCCTCGCGACGTTGAAGGCCACCTACGAAACCAACGTGTTCGGCGTCGTCGCCGTCCTTCAAGCGGTCCTGCCCCTGCTGCGGAAGTCGGCGCCCGCACGGGTCGTGAACCTCTCCTCCACGCTCGGCTCGCTCGGCTCGCTGAGCGACCCGAAGTCACCTTTCTACGGCGTGAATGTCCTGGCCTACAACTCGTCCAAAACGGCACTCAACGCCATCACGGTGGCCTTCGCCAAGGAGCTGGCCCCAGACCGCGTGAGCGTCAACTCGGTCTGCCCCGGTTGGGTGAAAACCGACATGGGCGGCGCGGGCGCTCCGCGGACGGTCCAACAGGGTGCGGGCATTGCGGTGAAACTGGCTACGATGGAGAATCCGCCGACCGGCAAGTACCTCAACGACAACGGCGAAATTCGGTGGTGACGAGAGAATCCACAAAAGGAGCTATACTCGGCGCGGGGCAATGTGGCACAAGCCTGAAGCGCAAGCGAAGGACTGTCCTTCGCTTGCGCTTCAGGCTTGTGTCATTCCAAGCCGCAGTGAGTCTAGCATGTCAGTGTCACCGATCATGTCGGTCGTTCAGCGCCTGTCCGATGGCCGCGGCAACCCGGAGGTTATTCGCCAGGTGTTGGCGGCAGGGTACGGTGGTAAGTCGTCGAGGGCTTCCGTTGGCTAACCGATTCCTTGGCGTTAGGAAGCGTCAAGCCGCCCACCCTGCCGGGCAGAAACGGTAAAACCGTCAATTTGGAGCCTCACCCGGCTCACCTTGCGTTGCATTCCGTTTGACCCTCCACTGCCGGGCAGTTAACATTGTCCCTGACACGACTTGCCAATTCCGGAGTACACCGATGGTTGATAAAGGGAACCTCACCGTGGAGTCAACCATTCCTCTCAACTCCAATGCCGACCGCCTGAGTGCTCCCTTGATGGAACGGATGGACCCAGCCATTGGCGAAGCCAGTTCGGTAATGGGCGCGATGATTACCGAAATGATCCGGCGAAGTCTCCGGGGCGGCGTGCTGCACCTCGGTGAAGAGCTGGGCAGCTACGTCGCCGAGCAAGTTACCACCACGTTGCGAGAGCAGACGCCCCTGATCGAACAGGTGGCCGCGGAAGTCGCGGACCATACCGCGCGGACCGCCGCCACGGAGGTCGCCAAGGAAGAGGTCGGGTTGCTGCACGCGAAAACGCGCGCGGCCGACGAGCGCCTGGCCGTCCAGATCGGCGAGGCCGCCAAAGCCGCCGACGCGAAGACGTCCGAAGTGGCCCGCGATTTGGCCGGCCGGCTCACCGAGTCGGAGAAGCATTCGGCGGCCAAAACCGTCCAGGCGGCGCAGGCTCTTACGACCCAAATCGAGGAGACCGGGAAGCGCGTGACGGCAGCCGCGCGCGCGGAGTTGGACCAGCAGATCGAGCAGTTGCGCGACAAGTCGCGTAAAGGCATGGAAATCCTGATGGAGCGTATCCGAACCCTGGAAGCGACGCTCAAGGACCAGGCCCGCCAACTGGCCGAGCAAGGGGCGGCGCGACGGTTGGCCGAGTCCGCCTTGCGGTCCGAGGTTGCGAAGCGCAGCGCCGCGCAGCACCAAGAACAGCACGAGAGGACCACCGCCTTACACGCCGCTGTTGAAAGCCTGATCGAAAAGAACGGCAAGGCGCTGCGCGAAGAAGTAGAAATCGTGCGGCAAATCAATGCCGGCCAAGACACACGCATCACCGAGTTGGAGAAGCCCCGCGGCCTCCGACGGCTGTGGCGCTCGCTGGCGTTTTGGCAGAAACGCTGATGGGACTTGGTTGGCCGTCTGGTTTTTGGATCAAGTGGCCTGAGCAGAAAGGGTCAGAAATAGGGTCGGGCGCAACATACCATCTATTTCATCCGAAAGGGATAGGATGACCGGCTCACAAACGACACCGTTGCCTGGGGAAGAACTCCAGGCGGAAAAGATGCCAGGCCACTGGCTCCTGGCCCGCTTGGGAAAACGAGTTCTCCGTCCAGGCGGGCGACAACTGACTTGCCGAATGATCGAGGCTTTGAACATCCGACCCTCCGATAAGGTCATCGAATTTGCTCCGGGCCTCGGTGATACCGCTCGGCTAACCCTCAAGCGGAAACCGGCCAGCTACACGGCGATCGAACGGGACAAAGACGCTGCGGCACTGGTGCAGAAACTCCTCCGAGCGCCTGAACAGCGTTGCGTGGCGGGCCTGGCAGAAAATACGGGACTACCGGACGCAGCGGCCACGGTCGTCTACGGCGAAGCCATGCTTTCGATGCAAACTCCCCAGCAGAAGACTCGGATTGTTCGAGAAGCGCACCGATTGCTGAAGCCCGGTGGACGTTACGGCATTCATGAGCTTTGCCTGATTCCGAACGACCTCGGTGAGAACACCAAACACGAGATTCAGCATGAACTCTCAACCGTCATCCACCACGGCACCCGGCCCTTGACGATTGCGGAATGGCAAAGCCTCCTCGAATCCGAAGGATTCTCGGTCCCGGCGCACGCTCAGGCACCGATGCACCTGCTGGAGCCATTGCGGATCATCCGCGACGAGGGAATGTTCGGTGCTCTGCGTTTCGCCATGAACCTTCTTTGCCAGCGGGAGGCACGCCGCAGGGTTCTGGCCATGCGTCGAATCTTTGGCAAGTTTCGAGAGCATTTGGCGGCGGTCATGTTGATTGGGGTAAAGAAGTAGGAGGTTCCGCAATGAAGACACCCTACACGCACATCAACGATCTGGCGAAGGAGGCCCAACCGCCCGAGAAGGGCATCCTGAGCCGCACGCTTTACAACGACGAGCGCGTCAAGGCGGTCATTTTCGGGTTCGGCCAGGGCGAAGAGCTTTCCGAACACACCGCCTCAATGCCTGCCATCCTGCACTTCCTCCAGGGTGAGGCGAAGCTGACGTTGGGCGACGATACCCTGGAGGCCAAGCCGGGCACTTGGGTCCACATGCCGACCGGCCAGCGGCATAGCATCCAGGCGAACACGCCGGTAGTCATGCTGTTGTTGCTGATGAAGTAAAGGACGGTCGTAGGGCACTTGGTCCTGGTGCCGACCCAAGAGGGCAACCGAGGCACGATGATGCTATTCCCTCGGCACGAATGATCCGCACACCCGGCTTGCGCCAAGGGGCTTGCCAAAGGGACCCTTGCCACCCCCCTTCGCCGACCCTTGCCAAGCCTTTGGCAAGGGTCTATCAGCGCCGCTGCCTGCTCCTGACGGTCGCTGCGTGCCAAAATTCCACCCTTGCCAAGATTGTTACGCTTTGGCAAGGGTGGCAGGGCGTCCGCTGCCGCGCGGTCAAAGGGGATGCAATCGGGAGCTTGGTCGCGTAAACGGCGTGCGCCCGAAACAGCACCATTGGCAGAAGCAATTGGTGCGGTCCTTACCTGTCGAGATAATAAGAAGCGACGGAGGAAAGGACCGGACAGGCGACGGAGGACGTGGAGGCGTTGCATCGGAAACCGTGAATGGGCCGCTTTGGCCCCCCCCCTCGGCTGCAACCTGCCTCCTGTTACAGAGCGGTGCGCCAATGATCGGCGCTGACGGCCATGGGCCAATCGGGTATTATTCTACCACAACATCTCTCGATCTCGCGAGGTAGCCATGACCCTCGAAGGAACCATCATCAATGGCCAAGTCGTGCTGGATCAGACGCAGGCACTTCCCGAAGGCGCGAAAGTGCGCATCCAGATTGATCGACCTGCTGGGGCCAAGGAGGAATGGCTGCGCCGGCTGCGCAGCGCTGCCACGGATTGCGGTGTCTCGCTTTCCAACGAGGCGTTGAGCAGCGAGAATACGGATAAGGGGACAGCGTACATTTCAAGAATACGGATAAGGGGACAGCGTACATTTCAAGTTCAGGGGCCGGGATAAGGGGACAGCGTAAATTTCGGCTCTAATGCAACTGGAATCTACGCTGTCCCCTTATCTGCCGCCGCTACGCTGTCCCCTTATCTGCCGCCGCATGGACCGGAAGCCGGCGTCCGGTTACGATACGGGAAAAGGAGAAAACCATGATTGAGTTGACCGAGAAACAGCGGCAGGCCCTCCGGAACGGCGAGGCCGTGCGCGTTCCCGCCCTCGACAATGGTGAAGAAGTGGTACTCCTTCGTGGCGAGGACTATGACAGGATTCAGGCGCTCCTGGAGGACGAACGGGAGAAGGCTGCCTGGGCAGGACTCGCCCGCAAGGCGGCCACCCGTTGGGCGCAGGAGAACCCCTTCTGATGAACCGAGTCGAACTCTATTGGGCGGACCTCGCCGTTGGGCGCCGCCCGATTGTCGTTGTTTCCCGGGAAGACTTGAACCGGGGCAATTATGTGGTGGCTGTCTTATGCACAACGGCGAACTTTGCCGTTCGTTCGATGCTGCCCAACTGCGTTCCGTTTCATGCGGGCGAGTTTGGACTTCCCCAGGATTGCGTGGCGCAATGTGAGGCCATCACTTTCGTGGACAAACAGGATCTCGATGCCCAGGCTGGCTTTATCGGCATATTGGATGATGTAAAGATGCGCGAGGTCATCCATGCCCTCGGACACATCTTAGACTCGGATTGTGAGCCGAATTGAGACGGATGACAAAGTATAACGGCCGGCAGCCTTCGCGAGTGGCGGCCGTTCTTCTGGCCGAGAAAGTTGTGAACGGGATGAGGGGACAGAACGGGATAAGAACGGGACAAGGGGACAGCGTAAATTTCGGCTCAAATGCAACTGGAATCTACGCTGTCCCCTTATCTGCCTGTCTGGAGCGCCACGGAGGAAAAGTGACCACTATAAATTGGCCGAGGGACGTGTTGTTGACTGTTGTGTTTGTGTCCTTTTCGGGGGCAATTA
>JBBRLG010000323.1:0-8568 GCA_038231495.1 Gemmatales bacterium
AAACCGCTCAAAAGGCCGCAAAAAAGCCGTGAATTCCGGGCCGATGGCCTGGACTAGATCCGTGGTCATGAAGATCCCTCCTAAGGTTAGGAGGGCATTATACTTGCGACAGCTGACGCGTCAGCTGCGCTGTAGTGTTAGTTACCTGGCCGGTTAACTATCCAGGCGGGCATCCGTCGCGATGCTTGGTTCCAGGGGGTTGAACCCTTGCCGACGGATGGGATAAGAGTGGAATGAGCAACAAGCGTGCCAAGGCTTCCAAGCCGCGATTTCGGTTGCCGACAATGGGTAATCGACGAACTCTCCCCCAGTGACGAATAAGGATTGCCCTCGCTGGTCAGTTATTATCCAAGCAACGTTTGGTCGCCCGCCTCACACTTTGATTATACGAGGCGGTCAATCTCGCTGGTCAGTTATTATCCAGGCGACGTTTGGTCGGCATCAGGTCCTAGCTGGCGGAGGAGCGGACCGAGTGCCGATTCGTAGTGCTTCCACCGGGCCACCGACCGCGTATACAACGGCTCGCGCACCTGACTGACGCTGGCGGTGCGGATAGGTCGGGTCGTCTGGTGGAATGCCAGACACGACGGCTGCCATTCCAGCCCGCACCAGGCGACCATCCGGCGGGCCACGCCCTCCAAGTCCGTCACGGTCTCTTCGTAGTATACATCAAACAGATCGGCAGGCAGCGTGCCGCGCCAGTAGTCCATAAGGCGTTGATAGTCGTGGAAACGGGCGGCGATGCTGTCCGGGTCCGCCGCCCAGCGGATGTTCCGAAAGTTTGTCATCCAGCACGACACGGCCACGTCGCGCAGGTCGCGGCGGCAGTGGATAAACCGGGCCTTGGGGAACAGGGTGCTCAACCAGCCGAGGAACAGGTAATTGTCCGGCATTTTGTCCACGACGCGCAGCGCGGACGGGGCCAGTTCGCGGAGCCGTGCCAGGTTCCACCGGCCCAGCTGGTCGGCGACTGCGGGTGTGAGCTGGGCCAGGCCATCGACGGGCGTACTCGTCCGACCCAACATTCCGGGCAAGGCCGCCAAGCTGTCGCGGGCGTAGTTTAGCTCGCCGGCACCGTGGACCTGGGAATGGCTGGCCAGGATTTGTTCGGTCAGCGTGGTGCCCGAACGCGGCAGGCCGACTATGAAGATCGGCACTTCGGTGTCCAGGCCGAAGCCACGGGTCCGGGCGAAGAAGTCCGAAGAGAACCCCGCGATCAGGTCATCGACCATGTTGGTGTGGGCCTGCGGGTCGTAGGACTTGTCCTGTTTTTCCCACAGGATTCGGCACAGGGCGTTACCCCGGCTGAGGTGTTCGGCGGCCTCGTTGTAGGAACCGGCGGCGTCGAGGGCGTGGGCGATCCCGAAATGCAAGGCCAGGCGTTTGGCCAGGGCCATTTGCGGCCGGGCGAGCAGACTGCGGATGGCGTGCAGATCCTCCGCTGGCAACCGGCCGCGCAGGGAGGTGGCCAGCAGGGAGTAGGCCCCGGCGTGGTTCGGGTCGCGCCGCAGCGCCTCGCGGAAGGACGCCAGCGCCTCGTCGAACGAGCCGAGTTCCTCCAGGATGTTGCCCAGGTTGCAGTAGCCGGTGGCGAAGTCGGGCTTGAGCCGCAGCACCTCGCGGTACTCGGCCACCGCCTCCGGGAACTTGCCCTGCTCGTGGAGGACGGAGCCAAGCCCGTTGTGGGCCTCGGCGTACTGCGGATTCAGTTGCAGCGCTTGACGGTAGCGGGTAACGGCGGCCTCAAAGTCTTCCCGTTCCTCCAGGGCGCTCGCCAGGTTGCAAACAATCCGTGGCGCGTGCGGATCGCGCTGCAAGCCTTGTTGATACCAGGCGATGGCGTCTTGCAGAAGCCCCTCCTCCTGCACCGCCTGCCCCATATTGCTATAAGTCAGACCCAGGTCCGGATTGAGTCGCAGTGCCTCGGCGTAACAGACCTTGGCCTCGGCCAGTTGTCCCAGTTCGCGCAAAACATTGCCCAGGTTGTTGTGGGTCTCGGGCATGTCAGGGCGGAGGCGGGTCGCTTCCCGGCAATGCGACAACGCCTGTTCCGGCTGGTGCTGTTCCAACAACAGCTGGCCGAGGTTGGTGTGCGCTTCCGCCAGGTTCGGTTCGAGTTGTAACGCCCGTCGAAAAGAAGCCAACGCCTGGACGCCGTCCCCCTCCGAACGGAGGGCGTTGCCGAGATTGTTATGGATCATGGCATTGTCAGGCTCGAAGCGCAAGGCCGCCTGGAACTGGGAGGCCGCGGCATGGGCGTCTCCCGTGGCGAGTAAAGTCAAGCCGAGGTTGTTAGCCGCCGCCGGTGAGTCCGGCTGTAACGAGAGGGCGGTTTGGCAACACGCGAGCGCCCACTCCATCTGGCCGCTAGCCCGGTACGCTTCTGCCAGGTTCGAGTAGTAGGCGGGGACACCCGGCTGAATCGCAATCGCCTGCCCGATTAAGGCACAGGCTTGCGGGTAATCGCCTTGTTGGTGGGCCACCACACCCAGGAGGTGGAGGGCCTCGGCGTGCCGCGGGTTCTGGGCGAGGACGGCCTGGTAGATTTGCGCCGCGTGATCGAGACGACCGTTGACGTGATGTTCGATCGCGTGGGTTAAGTCGGTTTGCATGATCGAGCCTGAAACTGCGGCGTCGTTGCTGCGGGCTTCTACCAACTATGTTACCGCATCCGGCGTGACGGTTGAATACAATAGGGTAGGGAACGGCTGGCGGACCGCGTGCATACTCCTATTCGTGTGAGGTGCAACCGATGCAACCCGAAGCGACCCGCAGGGGCTTTCTCCGGTGGTAAATTTTGAGGAGCCGGAAAACGTACAGCTTCCCTATCTTGAGACCTTCTCGAAGGCCGCCGAGTTGAGTAGCTTCACCGGGGCGGCGAAAGCACTCCACTTGACCCAGGCGGCCGTCAGTCAGCGCATTCAAGCCCTCGAAAAGACCCTGAAGACCTCGCTGTTTCAGCGGCGCGGCGGCCGGGTTCTGCTCACGGAGGCGGGCCAAAAGCTTTACCAGTACGCCCAGCAAATTATTGGCCTGTACGAACAGGCGCGGCGCGAAGTTACCGGACGGTCGCCACTGGTAAGCGGAACCTTGCTCCTGGCGGCCAGCTCCATTCCCGGCGAGCACCTGCTTCCGGAGCTGCTGTCGGTTTTCGGCCAGAAGTATCCCCACATCAAGGTTCGTGCCACCATCGGCGACAGCATGGCGGTAATCGGTCAAGTGGAGCGGGGGGAGGTCAACCTTGGCCTCGTGGGCAAGAAGACCGATAACCCGCTATTGGATTTTCGCTTCCTGGCCCGCGATCAGATGGTGCTTATCGTCCCCCAGGGACATGCCCTCGGCAGGCGGAAGAAGCTTTCGGTAAAGCAACTGTGCGGCCACGCCCTCGTCCTTCGTGAAGCCGGCTCCGGCCTGCGGCACTGCTTCGAGCGGTCTCTGGAGCGGGCGGGGCGATCCTTGGCCGACCTTCAAATCGCCCTGGAACTCGGCAGCAACGAGGCCATCAAAAAAGCGGTCCTCGTAGGTGCCGGCGTGGCCGTGCTGTCCACCTACGCCGTGCGGCGTGAACTGCAAGAGGGCCGTCTGCTCGCACTCGAAATCAGCGACCTCCATTGCGACCGCGACCTGTACATCGTCCGCGACAAACGCCGCGTGCTACCCTTCCCCGAACGGTCGTTCTTGAACTTCCTCGAAACGAACCCCGTTCCAGTCTCATAAGCATCGCTTATGACCCGGCTCGGGCGTATCAACGGCAACGCCGTACCCCCCTCTGTCCCCTGCGGCTACAAAAAGTCTTCGATCCCAGCCGGAAGGCGCCTCCCCAAGGAGATTGTCATGCGTTCTGGATTTGCTGCCGTCGTCCTCACCGCTATTGGCGGGGTGGCGCTCGTGGCCGGGTTTCACGGCGAGCCGCCCACTGCCAAGCCCGAGGCGGGCGAAATGGCGTTGTACCCCGCCGACAAGATCAAGTGGCAGGAAGGCCCGCCCTCGTTGCCCAAGGGAGCCATGATCGCCGTGCTGGAGGGAGACCCGACCAAGGAAGGCTCGTTCGTCTTCCGCATCAAGCTCCCGGACGGCTACCGCGTCCCGCCGCACACGCACCCCAAGACCGAGCGGGTAACGGTCCTATCCGGGACGTTCAACGTCGGCATGGGAGAGAAGTTTGACGAGAAGGCGACCAAACCCATGACGACAGGAACCTACGGCCACTGGCCGGCGGGCATGAAGCACTTCGTCTGGGCCAAAGGCGAAACGGTCCTTCAATTCCACGGGACCGGGCCGTGGTCCATCCAGTATTTGAACGCCGAGGACGATCCCCGCAATCAGAAAAAGTAGGGATCGGAGCAATAGTGTCCGGCGCGATTTTTGCTATTCACCGGTGCCCGGGCGGGGGTGCGGGGCCGGGGGGTAGTATCAGGGCACGGGTGTAGCAGCAGTGCATGGGTGTAGGGCACCGGTGCAGCAACAGGGCATGGGGCACGGGTGTACCACCCAGGGCATAGCAAAAATCGAGCCGGACACTATTGGGATCGGAGACGGTATTATACCGGCATTAAAGATTAACACCGGCGAGCGGGGCGAATTTTATGCCGGCGTAGTAGCATCTCGGACATTGCCTTGCCGGTAGAATAGGGAAGGAGGCGGCTGGCGGGCCTTGTAACAATCATTCTCTTGTCGAGGCGCGATCAATGAAACCCGAGACAACCCGCAGGGACTTTCTCCGGGGCGGAACACTGGCCGCTACCGGACTGTTGGGTGCTGCGGCCAACGGTGCCGAACCGCCGGCTCAACCCAAACCCGAACATCACCACGAACCGGAGACAGGCGACTACCCGCGCGACCACGCCGGTTCGGGCGGCCCTATCGGCAGTGCCACGGATCGCGGCAAGCTTGTGCCGGGCCTCCGTAAGGTCAGTGATCCGCCCGTGCTGGTAACGACGCCGGACCTACCCAAGCTCCCCTTCAAGATGAAAGACGGCTTCAAGGAGTTCCACCTCGTCGCCAAGCACACCCGCCGGGAGTTCCTGCCCGGCGAGTGGATGGACGTGTGGGGCTACAACGACAGCATGCCCGGCCCCACGATTGAAGTGATCGAAGGCGACAAGGTCCGCATCGTCCTCCACAACGAGTTGCCGGAATCGACCACCCTGCACCTGCACGGCCTGGAACTGCCCAACCGCTACGACGGCGTTCACGGAGTCACCCAAGAGCCCGTCAAGCCGGGTCAGTCGTTTACTTACGAAGTGACTCTGCACCAGAACGGCACTTACATCTACCACTCCCACGGCCCCATGCAGGAAGGTCTTGGGATGGCGGGCATGTTCATTATCCACCCGCGCTCGCCCTTCACGCCGGCGGTGGACCACGACTTCGCCCTCATGGTCCAGGAATGGGCGATCATGCCTCAGAGCACGGTTCCGAACGTGACCTCAATGGAATTCAACTGGTTCACGCTCAACGGCCGGTCGGCGCCGTACATTACGCCCCTGCTGGTGCGCCTTGGCAGTCGGGTGCGCATCCGCTTCGTGAACATGAGTCCCATCGACCACCACCCGATGCACCTGCACGGCCACACTTTTTGGGTCACCGGCACCGAGGCCGGGCGCATACCCGAATCGGCCTGGATTCCGAGTAACAACGTGCTGGTCGCCGTCGCCCAGGCCCGCGAAGTGGAGTTCATCGCGAACAACCCCGGCGACTGGGTGCTGCATTGCCACATGTTCCACCACATGATGAACCATATGACCGTGATGGTCGGCCCGATGGCCATGCAGATGCACGGGATGGGTGCAGGGAATAATGCGCAATCGGGCATGGGGATGACCCAGGGAGGCGCGGCGTTGTCGCGCGAGAACGGGCCGAGCCTGGGACGCGGCATGGGAGAGCAAACGGGCAACGAACGCGCGGTCCAGACCGGCAAGCAGGACATGCCAGGCATGGCCATGAAGGCGAAGAAGGTGCCCGGCTACCCGGCGGACATGATGGACATGATGGGGATGTATTCGGAAGCCGACCTCCAGAAGATCAACAAGCCCGAAACCCGCGGGATGCGTCGCAACTGGTTTGCCGGCGTCGAGGCACTGCACACCGTCGTCCGCGTACTGCCGCCGGAACTTTATGACAAGGTCGTGTCCGGCAAAGGAGAGGTCGCGCCGGGGGCCAGCGTTCCCGGTGGCGGAAGCGGGGACATGCCGGGAATGCCCGGAATGCACGACCACCACCACTAAACGCCAGCGTGGGTCGGAACTGCCGTTGTCAGAGCCGCGACCGTAAGGGAGTGGTGAACCCCAACCGCTCCCTTACGGTCGCGGCTCTGACGAGCTGATTACTGCGCGGGTCCTTAACGGTCGGATGAGCCGCCGTTGCCACTCTGCCGCTCCCGCGAGGAGGTACGCGCTTCGCCCGGCAAGCCCGGCGGTTCGTCCAGCCCGTCCACCAGGAGGAGGCCCAGGATCGCCACTTCGGAACGCCGCAACTGGTCGAGTGCCTGGAAGTAATCGACGCTCATCTGGAAATAGGTCCGCTGCGCCACCAGGACTTGCGGCCACGCCGCCCGTCTTCGCCGGAAGCTGTCGAGGTACAGTTCGTAAGCCTCTTTCGCTTCCGGAATGTTGGACTTCCGATAGACTTCCACGGTTTCCAGAGCGGTGCGGTATCGCGCATATTCCCGGGCGAGGCGCTGTCGCAACGACAACTCCACACGGCAGGTTTCAGCCTGGGCGTAGGCGAGTTGGGCCTGAGCCGTGCGGATGTTCCCCTGATTCTTGTCGAAGACGGGTATCCGCAGCCCCACGCTAACGCTCGTCACATTGTTGCGGGTTTCAAAGTCGTAGCCGTTGGCGACGCGCAGTTGCAGGTTCGGGATCGGCTCGACTTGCTCGCGCTTTAGTCCGATCTGGTTGCGCGCCACCTCGGCCCTGGCGACGAGGAATTCGGGACTGGCTTCCAGAAGGTGAGACAGGGCGGCGTCAAAGTCGGGGACGTTGCCGGCGGCTTCCAGGTCGCCTTGAAGATGGCTCACGGGAAGGCAGGCGTTGCCGACAAAGGCTGCGAGTTGCTGCCAGGCGGCCTCGTACTGCGTGCGGGCGTTCGTCAAGGCGACGCGCTCCTGGCGGGCTTCGATCCGGGCCTGGAGGAGGTCCGCCTTGTTCGCGGCGCCGACGTTCAACAACTCGTCCGTCGTCTTGACGGCGTCTTCGGCGACGGTAAGGAGGTCCGCCTGCACGTCGATCAGCCGTTGCATCGCCAGCAGTTGATAGAAGCGGACGCGCACGCCGTTGACCACCCGGTACTGTTGGGCGAGGGCCTGCGCCTCCGCCTGCGATACTTCCTGGGCGAATTTCGCGCGGTTGAGGCGCAGTTTGCCCCCCGTGACGATGCTCTGGTCGATGAAAAGTCCCTGCATTTCGCCGGCGCTGCCCGCGGCCCCAATGCGGTCGCCCTCGTAGCCGACGGTCGGGTTGGGATACAGGCCCGATTGAACGGCTCGGCCACGAGCCGCTTCCACCTTCGCCGCAGCCTGACTGAGTGTGGGGTTGTTTTGCAGGGCTATCTGCTCGAAGTCGGCCAGGCTGCGGGACGCATTTGTCGTTGCCGGAGAGGCGGCGGCCGGAGGATCGGTGTGTTTGTCTTGCCCGGATGCCGAACCCGCAATGCTGGCAAAAAAGGCTAGGCCGGCCAGTCCGTGGGTGAACCGTTTGCGCATGCTTGCGCCCCTTGTTGGAGTTAAGGTCCGTGCCGCCAGCACATCGCTGCGTAACGAAAGGATCGACCATGCGGCTTTTCCCCCTTCACGGGCTTGGGAGACATTTGCAAGCTTTTCGACGACAAACAAAGGATGCGGTAGCGGATGTGCGGGTTCTAATCTCGCGGAGACGGCGCGGTTGCCTACCCAAGTGCGGGAAAGCCTTCGCAACGGACGGAGGTGAGCTGGCCGTACCCGTCGTAGTCGAAACGAGCCGTACCCGTCGTGTCCGTCCGCACGGTTCGCCGCCCGAACTCGTCGTACTCATTCACCACAAGCGCGGTTTCCGGCTGCTCCCGAATGACCACCTTGCGGACGCGGCCCTCCTTGTCGGTTTCATGGCGGAAGGTCGTCACCTTGTCGTCGGGGCCGACGGCGTGTTCTTCCAGTTCCTGTTTCCGGAGTTGATCCACGGTTGGTCGGCGCCGCCGTTGGAGTTTAGTGTGGCGGTGTGGGTCGGCTACATCGCCTGCTTCGGCATGGCGACGGAGACGGGCATCATCATGCTCGTCTATTTGCGCGAAGTGATCGACAAGCGCGGCGGCCTGGAGAAAATCGCGTCGCTGGAAGAGTTGCGGCAGGCGGTGATCGAGGGGGCGGTCCACCGCCTGCGGCCGAAGCTGCTGACGGAGGGGGTGGCGATCATCGCCCGCGCGCCGATGCTCTGGGCAACCGGCGTGGGTGCCGAGATCATCGCGCCGATGGCGGTCCCAGTGCTGGGCGGACTACTGATCGCTGACGAGGTCGTGGACATCTTCTTGCCGGTACGGTTTTACTGGGTCCGCCGCGCCCGGTGGTTGAAGTTGCAAGAAGCGAAAGCACGG
>JBBRLG010000324.1:0-8556 GCA_038231495.1 Gemmatales bacterium
GACCCCCATTTCACTGTCGGTTTTCCGTTGGCAAGGGTCGGCTTTTTCATGGCAAGGGTGGTGCGTGGCAAGGGTGGTGTAGGGCAGGTTATTGGCGTGTAAAGCTTGTACAGAAAAGCGTTTGCGTCAGACATGCACGAACGCTTTGCTATACCGCGCGAGCACCCTTGCCGCAGGCGTAGAAGTTGGCAAGGGTGGGGTAGCTAACCTCCAGGTGAAAAAGTCTGCCAACCACCGTCACCTTACCGCGCCCACAGCTTGCGGTCCAAACTGCGATAGCTGATCGCCTCCATCACGTGCGGCGCTTGCAAGTCGGCGCTGCCCTCCAAATCGGCGATGGTCCGCGCCACGCGCAGGATGCGGTCGTGCGCCCGCGCTGATAGGCCCAAGTCCTCCATCGCCGTTTGCAACAACTGCCGGCCTTCCGCGTTCAGCGTGCAATACTTGCGTAATTGCCGCGTCGTCATGCGGCTGTTCAGGCGGTGCGAGTCCGGGCCGAAGCGCGTGCGCTGCGCTTGCCGGGCCTTGTGGACCTCCGCACGCATCTTCTCGCTGGACGTGCCGTCGGCGGTCGCGGATAGTTCCTGGAACGCCACCGCGGGCACCTCAATGTGCAGGTCGATGCGGTCCAACAGCGGGCCGCTGATCCGGCCCATGTACTTGTCGATCTGCATGGGACTGCACTTGCACGCGTGCCGGGCGTCGCCGAGGTAGCCGCACGGGCACGGGTTCATCGACGCCACCAGCACGAAGTTTGCCGGGAACGTCGTCGAGTGCAGGGCGCGCGAGATCGTCACCCGGCCGTCTTCGAGCGGCTGGCGCAGCACTTCCAGACTCTTGCGGTTGAACTCCGGCAACTCGTCCAGGAAGAGGACGCCGTTGTGGGCCATGCTGATTTCGCCGGGCGCGGGCGTGCTGCCGCCGCCGACCATGCCGGCGTCGCTGATCGTGTGGTGCGGCGGGCGAAACGGCCGGGTCGATAGCAGCGGCTCGTTCGCGGGCAGGCGGCCCATCGCGCTGTAGATGCGTGTCGTCTCCAAACTCTCCGCGGGCGTGAGCGGCGGCAGGATCGTCGGCAGCCGTTGGGCCAGCATCGTCTTGCCCGTGCCTGGGGTGCCGATCATGAGGACGTTGTGCCCGCCCGCGGCCGAGACGACGAGTGCCCGTTTGGCGGACTCCTGGCCGCGCACGTCGGCGAAATCGACTTGGTAGTGGTTGAGCCGCTCGAAGATTTCCTCAATGCCGGCTGTCATTGGCTCGGCGGGCAGCTGACCGGACAGGATGCCGACCGCCTCGGCCAACGAGTTGGCGGCGTAGACGGCGACCTTCTCGACGACGGCGGCCTCGCGCGCGTTGGCCGCGGGCACGAGCAATTTTGGGATGCCCTGTTCCGCCGCTGCCATCGCCATCGACAGCGCGCCCTTTACCGGACGCAGGCTGCCGTCCAGGGCCAATTCGCCGACCGTCGCGAAGTCCGTCAAATGTTCCGGCAAGAGTTGTCCCGTGGCGACGAGCAGGCCGAGCGCGATGGGCAAGTCGAAGCCGCCGGCGTTCTTGGGCAGGTCGGCGGGGGCAAGGTTAATGACGATGCGTCCGGGGTGGCGCTGGTAGCCGAGGTTGGCGAGGGCGCGTTCGATGCGGTGAATGCTCTCGCGCACCGCGGCTTCTGGAAGGCCGACCAGGATGGTTTTTGGAAGGCCGGCGGAAACGTCAATCTCCGCCTCGACCGGAAGCGCATCGATGCCGACGAGGGCGTAGGTGTTGAGCTTGGCGAGCATGGAGCCTCCGCGGCGATGGGGGGACGTGCCGTAACGGCGGCATCGTCACCTTCACGGAGGATAGTTGTAACCGATGCCAGACCGCGCCGCAATCGTCTGCACGGAGGAAATGGGCTGCCGGTCGCGGACCAAGCCGAAACTGCTTGCGGCCGCCCGCCCGCGCCGGCGTCCGTCGGGTGTTTGCTTCCCCGCAATTGGGCAGCACCGTTAAACCCGCCCCCTGCGCCGCCGAAAAGCCTTTCCGATCAAAAGGATAGAATTGTTTTTGGCTTGCATCGCCATGTACAATTGAGCGCCGATGTCGTTGGTGTTCGCCAAAAAGGGAGATTCGATGGGTGTGGGCGTCCTGCAGCAGTCCTTCTCCGGTCACGAAACGTTTCCGTTTCGTTACCCCTGGCTGAAGAAGGGCTTCGACGCCGTGCGCGCGGACGCGGGCGTGTTCGCGCGCGACGACGCCATCACCACGCTGGGCGTCGGCAAGAACATGGTGCGGTCCATCCGCCACTGGTGCCTCGCCGCCGGGATTCTCGCCGAGAGCCGCGAGGCCGGGGCAGTGCTGCGGGCCACGGAACTGGGCACCCTGCTGCTGGACGACGAGGGGCTTGACCCTTACCTCGAAGATCCGACGACCCTGTGGGTGCTGCACTGGCACATCGCGTGCAACCGGGCCCGCGCGACGACGTGGTTTTGGACCTTCAGCCACTTCAACGAGCCGGAGTTTACGCGCGAGGCGCTGGCATCGGCGCTGTTCAAGTGGACGCAGACGCTGTCCGGCAAGCTGGTTGCCGAAAGTTCCGTGCGGCGCGACGTCGAGGTGTTCCTGCGCACCTACGTTCCTGCCCGCGCGAGCCGTGGCGCTATCGCCGAAGACACGCTCGACTGCCCGCTGACCGAACTGGGCATCATCACCGCACCCGCCGACGGGCGGACCTACCGTTTCAATCGGGGAACTCAACCAGGATTGCCGGACGGCGTCCTCCTTTACGCGGTCCTCCAGTTCTGGGAAGGGTTCGCACCGGCGGCAGAAACGCTGGCCCTGTCCGATCTCGCGCGTCAGCCCGGAAGCCCCGGCCGTATGTTCAAAATCGACGAGTCTTCCTTGGTGGACCGGCTGGAAGCCATCGAACAGCTAACCGAGGGGCGGCTGACTTACCGAGAGACGGCCGGCCTCCGGCAGCTGTACCGCCGGGACCGAATTCGTCCCGCCGAGGCTCTCACCCAGGCGTACGCCTGCGGAGGGCAGCGGCGATGAGCACTTTCGATGCAATGGTGACCGTCAGCCCGCGGTTCGCCCGCTCCGTCGCACTGACCCGTGACGCCGCGCGCGGCGACGCCCTCGACGGCTACATTCTCACCCCCACCGGTCGCGACGTGCTACGACGCTTCGCGGCCGCGCTGCGTGCCGAGACATATACTCGGGCGTGGTCCATCACCGGTCCCTACGGGTCTGGTAAATCGGCATTTGCCCTCCTAGCAGCCCAGGTGCTGGCCGGGGAAGCATGGGTACGCAACAAGGCGCGGGCCTTTCTGGCGGAGGAAGACCCGGAATTGGCCGAGCGCTTCTTCGGCGCGGGCGGTCCTTTTCCCAAGCGGGCGGGCCGTCTGTGCCCCGTGTTAGTAACCGGGTCGCGGCAACCGCTGGAAAAGGCTCTGGCGGGGAGCCTTGCCGCGGCGCTGCGTGCCATACCAAAGCAAGGCCGACCGCCGGGGATTATTGAGCGGTTGGAGCGTATGGCGGAGGCACCTGGGACTTCGGGAACTGCAGTCGTAAGGATGTTCGAGGAGGCCAATGAGTACCTGGAGCGGTTCGGCAACGACGCGGCGGGCATCCTGCTGATCGTGGACGAGTTGGGCAAGTTCCTTGAATACGGGGCCACCAACCCCGAACACGGCGACGTTTTTGTGCTCCAGGAACTGGCGGAGGCCGCGACGCGCTCCGTGCGGCCGTTCCTGCTCGTGACAATCCTGCACCAGGCCGTTGACCGCTACGCCGACCATATGAGTCCGATCAAGCGCGCCGAATGGGCCAAGGTGCAGGGACGCTTTGCCGACGTTGCGTTCGAGGAGCGTACCGAGCAGCTGCTACGGCTGCAAGCTCACGCCATCCGCCACGAAGGGGATAAGGCCGGCCTGAAGCATCTGCGCAGGCAGGCACGCGCCTATGTGAACGATGCCGTCGAGCTAGGAATGAAGTGCGGGTTCATGTCCAGGGGCGAGTTACAGCAATGCCTTATTGCCGTGTATCCGCTCCACCCGCTGACGGCGCTGGTCCTCGGGCCCCTATTCCGCCAACTCGCACAGAACGAGCGCTCGCTGTTCGCGTTTCTTGCTTCCTCCGAGCCGTTCGGCTTTCAGGAATTCCTCCGCGAGCAGGACATCAAGGCCGGGCCTTACCGGCTCGATCGCCTTTACGATTATGTAATGGCGACCCTGGGGCCGACACTGTTCGCCCAGCACCGCGGCAAGCTGTGGGCGGGGGTACAGTCGGCGCTGGACCGCCTGCACGACGCGACCGAGTTGGAGATACGGCTGGCCAAGAGCATCGGCCTGCTGCAAGCACTCGCGCTCTCGGGGAGCGTCCCCGCCAGCGGGGCCACGCTGCACGCCGCCTTGAAGGGGGCCGCGACCACCCAGGAGATCGACGACACGATTCAGTCACTCACCCTGCGCTCCGTGGTCGTCTTTCGTCGCCACTCCGGCAGCTACGCGCTGTGGGAAGGCAGTGACGTGGACATCGACGACCGGCTGCTGACGGCCCGCCAATCGGTTGAAAGGGACCAAAACCTCGCCACATTTCTAGCGCGAGAAATGCCGCCCGCGCCGCTGGTCGCCCGCCGGCATTACTTTCAGACCGGAACACTGCGGTACTTCGAGCCGTGTTACGCGGACCGGGGAGGGTTGCAAGCCGACCTGTTCCGTGGCGTCCTTACCGCCGATCCAGGCGAGGCTGACGGGCGGGTGGTGTACTGCCTGCCACGAGACGCCGACGACCGCGCGACCATGCGTGACCTACTCGCGACTTCAAGCGAAACGCCGGTAGTGGTCGCGCTGCCACAGGACGTGTTTGACCTGCGGGAGTTGTGCCACGAACTGACCTGCCTGCGCTGGGTGGCAGCACACACACCGGAATTGGAGGCCGACCGTACCGCGCGCCGTGAATTGCAGGCGCGCCAGGCCATCGCGGAACAGAATTTACAGTCGCATCTCGCATGGGTATTCTCGCCGGCCAACGCCGCTTGTACCTGGTACAGCGGGGGCGCACCGGTCAAGTTGAGTGGACAGCGCCAACTCAACGATTTACTGTCGCAGGCGTGCGACGCCGTATACCGGGCGACACCTCACTGGCGAAACGAGTTAGTGAACCGTCGCAGCCTGTCCTCATCGGCGGCGGCGCGGCGCGACCTGATCGAGGCCATGTTCGAGCACCCGGAGCAAGAACAACTCGGCTTTGAAGGTACTCCGCCCGAACGGAGCATGTACGAGACGCTGCTGAAAGTGGCCCGGCTACACCGAAAGCAGGGCACCGTATGGGGCTTTTTTCCGCCGGACAACAAGGCTGAACCGTCGGTGCGTAAGCTATGGAAAGCCATCGACCGCTTCCTCGCCGAAACGGACGGCGGTCGGCAATCCGTGGAAAAGCTGTTCGCCCTCCTCCGGCGACCGCCTTTCGGTCTGAAAGACGGGGTTCTCCCGGTTCTGCTTGCCGCCGTCCTCGTCCACGGACATTTGCAGGTAGCGCTTTACGAGGAAGGCTCGTTCGTGCCGCGGCCGAATGCTGCCGTGTTCGAGCGCATTTTCCGGGCACCGGTGAAGTTCGAGCTTCAGCGCTTTCGCATCGTAGGCCCCCGAGTCGAGGTGTTTCGGCAGTACGCGGCTATGCTTACGGGCGCGGGTGACGACCAGCCGGATTTACTCGCCGTGGTCCGCCCGCTGGTCCGGATGGTAAAAGAGCTGCCGGAATACGTTGGCAAAACGCGGCAGCTTGCGGAAACGACGCAGCGCGTGCTGCGGGCCATGAAGGACGCCCGCCAGCCCGATCATCTGCTCTTTACGGACCTGCCCGCCGCCTGCGGAATGTCGCCGTTCGAGTCGCGCGGCAAAGTGGACAGCGCCCAGGTCGAGGCGTACTTTACCCATCTGCGAAGTGCGTTTGTCGAACTTCAGCAGGCCTACCCGACCCTGTTGGCCGAGATCGAGCGGCTTCTCCTTAGGGCGTTTGGCCAAGACAGCCCGCTGGGAGCAGCACGCAAAGCGATTGAGCATCATGCCCGGCTGGTGCTGAATATCGCCGTCGATATCAAGCTGAAATCTTTCCTGCTTCGCGCGGCCGACAACGGGATCGAGGATACGACATGGCTGGAGTCTATCGCGACGCTATTGGCGGGCAAGCCGCCGACCCATTGGGATGACACCGACCGGGCGCGGTTCGAGGTGCAGCTGGCCGCAACGGCACGGACTTTCAAGCATTTCCGGGTGCTGGCATACGAAATGGAGCGGGCTGGTTTTGCTCTCTTGGACGGCGACCACCGAATGCTCCGAATAAGTATTTCCGTCCCCGATGGGGCCGAGTTGGAAAGGGTTGTGCAAGTACCAGGCCATCTCATTGACAAGGCCAATCGCACCAAAGAAAGCCTGCGGCGTTTACTGGAAGAGAGTCACCTGCTAGAAAATGTGGAAGTCGGCGTCGCACTGCTGGCGGAACTGGCACGGCAGCTCTTGTCCGAGAGCGAAGGAAAAGGCGTTGCATCAGAACTCGGAAAAGCTACCATTGACGTAAAGGCACAGGTTAAGGCAAGGAGCTGACTTGAAACTATTGATAAGGCCCAATAACGGGAGGAAAATCATGAAAGGCAAAGTTGTTAAGCAAATCCGTTATCTCGATGAGGTCGAAATGCAACGCGAGGGGTGGCTTCTTAAGACTGTGGCAGTCGAATTTACAGACGGTACGATTCTTTTCGCATCCTGCGATTATGAAGGCAATGATCCGGGGGCGCTGTTCGCCAGAAAGCCTGATGGATCACCGATCACCCTGGAACCCAAGCATGGTTGATCCCTACCAAACACGTTGCCAGCCTTCGGGGAAAATCGGCTTCGGCAGATGGAGAACGCATGGCTTCAAATCTACGCCACATCCTGATGATGTCCGGGGGCAAGGACAGCACCGCACTTGCGGTTTACATGCGGGACCGCGTTGCAGGGATGGAGTACGTCTTCTGCGACACCGACAAGGAGCTGGACGAGACCTACGAATACCTGACCAAGATCGAGTATGCGCTGGGCATCAAGATTCAGCGGCTGAAGGACGACCGCGGCTTTGACCATTGGCTGGAGGTTTACGGCGGCTATCTCCCGTCGTCGAACATGCGGTGGTGTACCCGGATGCTGAAAATAAAGCCTTTCGAGAAGTACGTAGGCGACGACGAGGTGATGATGTACGTCGGCATCCGGGCCGATGAGGACCGAGCGGCTTACATTTCCACCAAGCCGAATATCATGACGGTGTTGCCGTTTAAGGATGCGGGCTACACCATCGACGACGTTCACCGCGTACTCGATGAAAGCGGCATCGGGCTGCCCGGTTACTACGACTGGCGAACCCGTTCGGGCTGCTATTTCTGCTTTTTCCAACGCCGGGCGGAATGGGTGGGGCTAATGGAGCGTCACCCCGACTTGTTCAAGCTGGCACAGAAGTACGAGAAGCTTGACGAGGAAACCGGCGAACGCTTTACGTGGAACGGCAAGGAATCCCTAGAGGAACTTTCGCAGCCGGAACGGGTGGCAGAAATCAAGCAGCGTCACGAGAAGGCGATGGCCTCAAAAAAGAAACGGCGCGTCAACCTGCCGCTGGTAGAGGTGTTTGACGAAGTGCTGGAAGATGAGGACGACGACCAGCCATGCTTCCTGTGCCATACATAATCCTTGGGGCAATAGAACGCCATGCGCCCAGAGCGCAAGATGTACTCGCTTCGGGATCTGGATTCAGCACCGTTGGAATCCGGCGTTTATGCCTGGTATTTTCGGTATACACTCACCAAGCGAGACATTGAGAAAATTATTAATGAACTCTCAAACATGCCTAGTGGGGCAACACCGGAGCGCTGTGAGCGCATGGAAGGGTTCCTGAGTTCAATACTCTTCACAGTGTTCCAAGAGGAGCCCTACAATGTTCGGCTGGAAGGGCCGCTGAAGCCGAAGTATCAAGGAATTATCGACCATGTGCCGAGTATGACCGCCGACCTGATTCAACGGCTTGCGGAGTGCCCTCAGCGATTGTGGGCAATAAAGGATGTGCTTGAAGCAGCGGTCCCCGAGTTCGCGTCACCAATCTATATCGGAATGGCGAAGAGCCTTCGCAACCGGCTACTTCAGCACCGCAGGCTCATCGACCACTATAAGGACGCAACCGTCGCCGGTGTAATCGGAACTCCACAGTCCGAAGAGGAGCAGGCGGACCATAGCTTTGCTCGCGACGTGGTTCGCCGAAGGTTCAGCCCGAACAGGCTCGTTGTATCGGTTCGGACGATGACTAGCGATTCTGACGCCCGGGTGGACATTGAGAATATATTAAAACGAATTAATTTTCCACTCTGCGGGAGGAACTAAAAAATGCCACCTCGACTGACCCGTGAATCCGCACTTACTGATCGCTGCGCAAAGAAGGAAACTTCTTGCGCCGTAAAATAAGGGTATGGAAAACACGAGACCATCCCCACGTGACTGGAAAGAATGGCGACGTATGCGTGCTTGGGAACTTAAGCAACAAGGTTGGTCCCAACAC
>JBBRLG010000325.1:0-8552 GCA_038231495.1 Gemmatales bacterium
GGTGACGAGCTTGACGGCTGCGGTCTTGAACTCGGGAGTGTAGGTGCGTCGCGTTCGAGCCATGATGGACCTCCTAGGGTGAGTATACACCCTTAACTGGGTGTCCACCATTCATGGGGAAGTCCAGTCGCGCAGACCGCGCAAGGACGGCGAGGAGGGCAAGCCATGACAGGGAGACGGCTCTTTACGGCGGCCACGCTGCTGCTGTTGGGTTTATCGACGGGCTGCTGTCGGTGGTGGTGCGAACGCCATTGCCCACAACAAGGCGGCGTTGCGGGCTACGCCGCGCCGGCCGCGCCCGCCTGCCAGTGCTACCCGCAGCCGGCTTATTACCCGCCCGCCCAGGCCGCGCCGCCGGTCAGCTGGGCCCAACCGCGGACGGTCAGCGGCTGCACCTGTACCTGCCCGCCGTAAGCATTCAACTCAACACCTTGCTGCCGTGGTTGCGGTCGTACCAGCGCCGCAACTCCGCGTCACATTGTAGCAAGGAACGACGCGCGGCAAGAAGTGTTGCGCCGGCGATCAGGACCGGGCCGAGGAGCCAAACCACCGTGGGCGCGGCCGTTCCGGCACGGTAAACGGCACCCGGCGGCAGCAGCGAACCGAGCAGCGGACACCCCAGACGGTCGAGCGCGAACGCCAACAAGGGCAGGCCGACGGTCAGCCCCATGCCCAGGCCGTTCGCCTGCAGGCCGCGCGAAAACGCCCGGAATCCCAGCGCGAAATAAAGCGCCCAGAGCAACACCGCGACGCCGACCGCCACGCCCATTTGGCCGACGGTCACCTGGCCCGCGAACGCGGCGGCGGACCACAGCAGCAGCGCCACCGCAAAATAACCGCGCCCGCGCTTCCAGGCCGCCGCCGCCGCGGCGTTCCAGTAGTCGCGCGGCTCCAGGCCCGTCAGCAGCAACAGTTCCAGCCGACGGCAGCGGTCCTGGGCGTTGGAATCCCACAGGCCGTACTGAAACGCGGCCGGCACTGCCGCCAACAATACCAGGCACGTCGTCAACCCGGCAATCCCGCCGGCCCCGTCGCACATCTCGAACACGCGCTTGCCCAGCCACGGCGGCCAGTACGGCTGCGCCACGGTGTAGAGCGCGTACAAGATGCCAAAACCGCCCGCCAGCCACAGGTTGATCCGCCCGGAATAACGGCTCACGCGCTTGACCGCCCACCACGTCAACGGCACGTCGCCGACGCTCGGACGGCGCTCGTTGGCCACGTCGCGCGCCGGCTGGTAGTGCAATTCGTGAAAATGTGCTTGCAGCCGCCGGGCCGCCCGCCAGGCCAGCAAGCCGACGACGGCCGAGGCGAACAGCTGCAACCCGACCAGCCGTTCCCAGGCGGCCGCGAAGTCGTGTTCGAGGTAATAACTCAGCGCGCCGAACGGGTTGTGCGTGTGCAGCGCGTAAAAACTGCGCAGGAGGAAGACGCTGAAGTCCTCCGGAAACCAGTCGAGCCAGCGCTTGAGGTTCTCGCCGGCCAGCACGCCGACGACGAGGTAGACGAGGATCAGGAGCATGGCGACGCGCTCGCCCAGCCGGCGGACGACAAGCGGTTCGTACGCCCAGACCGTCAGTCCGAGGCCCGTCACCGCCCCCCACGTCAACGGCACGAGGAGCAACGGCACCGGGTCGCAGGGGTCGAGAAACCCTTCCGACGCCAGCAGGACGAGCACCGGCAGCCCGGCGAACGTGAGCAGGGCGAGTTGGGCGAACCCGACCAGCGCCTCGGCGACGAGGAGCCAGTGCGGCCGCAGGGAGCTGACCAGGAGAAATTCGAGCGCCTGGCTTTTCGGCATTTGCGTCAAGCGCCAGCCGATGAGCAGCCCGCCCTCGACGATGCCGGCGACGAGCAGGAGATGGCCGAGCAGGGTCCGGCTGCCGGCCGCCCCGCCGTGCCCCTCGTGGAACACGTGCCAGGCGGCCCCGGTCAGGATGAGCAGGTGGAAGGCGACGAGTCGGCGAAACGACTTCTGGCGCGTCGGCGACTGGGCGGCCAGGGCAAAGAACGGGTAAAACATCGCGACAATTCTCCTCTCAAGAGGAGCATAGTTCGCAATCGCGGGCGGCGTCGGCACGACGCCGGGCCGCTGTCACTTCTCCGTCAGCAAATACTTGTCGAACCAATCGCCGAAGCGCTTCGAGTCCTCCAGGATTGTCAGCCAACCGTGCGCGCCGTCCTTCTTGACGATCAGCTCCGCCGGCACCTTGGCCTCCTTCAACTTCGCCAGTATCTCCTCCGACTGCTGGATCGGCACCAGCTTGTCCTTGTCGCCGTGGATCAGCAGCGTCGGCGCCGAATCCTTCGTCACGAACGTGATCGGCGACACCTGCCTGGAAATCTCGCGTAGCTTGTCCTTGTCGGTCACGGGGACGTAAAGCGCCTTTTTCGGATCGAATTCGTGATAATCCACCGCGGCGGTGAAGGGCGGTTGAAAGCTGCGGTCGATCATTTCCTTGCCCGCTTCGCCGTAGTTGAGGAAGTCGGTCGGCGGGAAGAAACAGGCCACGGCCTGCACCTTGCTCGACACGCGGTCCACGGGGTCCTTGGCCTTGGGGTCGCCGTCCTTGCCGGCCGTGCCCATCATCAGCGACAGGTGGCCGCCGGCCGAGGCACCCATGATGCCGATGCGGTCGGGGTCGATCTTGTAATCCTTGGCGTGGTAGCGGACGAAGCGCACCGAGCGGTGCATGTCCCCGATGATTTCGGGCAACGTAAATTTGGGCTGGCTGCCGTGACACACCGCGAAGACCGTGTAGCCGCGGTCCAGGCAGTCCGCGAAAAACGCGGCATTGATGTTGTCGGGGTTGGAGAACCAGCCGCCGCTGACCACGAAGATAATGCCGACGCCGTTGGCCTTCACCTTCGGCGCAAACACGTCCAGCGTCATCGACAGGCCGAACTTGCGGCCGTAGATCACGTCGCTCGTCCGCGTGAAGGTTGCCGGCTCCTCGGCGCGGGCCGCGCCACAAAAGGAAAGGACGAGGAGGCAGGCGGACAGGGCGAGCAATTTCAGGGAACGCATCGACAACTCCGTGGGATGAAGGTGCAAAGCCGCAAGCGGCATCGGCGGAATCTTCGTCACATCATCGCGGCATGACCTACAGTTGTCCAGTCTCTTCCCCCGAAGTCTCACGGACGCCCCGCGCCATGATCGCCGAAACGATCCTGCACCTCGACGGCCTGTGCGTGCAATACGGCACGTTCACCGCGGTCAACGACCTGAACCTCGAAATTCGCGCGGGCGAATTGTTCGGCCTCCTCGGACCCAACGGCGCGGGCAAGAGCAGTACCCTGCGGGTGCTGATCGGGCAGCGCCAGCCCAGTGCCGGCCGCGTCACGCTCGCCGGCCGCGACATCGCACGCGAATGGCAAGCGGTCAAGTCGCTGTTCGGCTACGTGCCCGACCGCGAGAACCATTTTGAAGAGTTCAGCGGGCGGCGCAACTTGCAGTTTTTCGCCGGGTTGTACGGCGTCGCTGCCGCACGCATTGAAGAATGCCTCGCGCTGGTCGAGCTGGACGAGGCGGCACATTTGCCGGTCAAGGCGTACTCGCTGGGCATGCGGCGTAAGCTGCTCTTGGCGCGCGGCCTGCTGCACCGGCCGCGCGTCCTCTACCTCGACGAGCCAACCGCCAACCTCGACATTCATTCCATCGCCGTCGTCCACCGCATCCTGCGCGGCCTGAGCGTCGCGGGCGTCACCGTCGTCCTGACGACGCACAACATGCAGGAGGTCGAACAGGTCTGCGACCGCGTGGCCATCCTCAACCGCGGCGTGTTAGTTGCACTCGATTCGCCGTTGGCCCTACGGCAATCGCACGCCGAGCGCAAGGTGGACGTGATCCTGGCGGGCGGCACGCGCTGCGTCTTCGACCTCGACCGCGCGGAGGAGCGCGGCCGACTCGGCCAACACGTCCACGCCGGCGAGGTGGTCAGCCTGCAAACGCGCGAGTTTACCTTTCACCAGGCGTTTTTGAAGCTTACCGGCAAACCGCTGAACGAGGACACCTTGTCCGAGCCGCGACCGTCAGGGAGCGGTGAACCCCGCCGTTGGTTGTCGCGACTGTTCGCGCGTCGTTGCTCCTGACATTGATTTCTTGTAACCGTTCACCGACATCAACTTCTCCCCCCTTACGAAGGGGGGCAGG
Organism: Gemmatales bacterium; assembly: GCA_038231495.1. Classification (GTDB taxonomy): domain Bacteria; phylum Planctomycetota; class Planctomycetia; order Gemmatales; family Gemmataceae; genus JBBRLG01. Next base: position 4,154 of record JBBRLG010000325.1, read on the forward strand.
GGGGGTTAAGAACGATTAGAAGTACTTGGTCAGTGCGCTCTCTCCACCCCCCCTACCCCCCCTTCGTAAGGGGGGGAGTGAACGGTTACGATTTCTTCAAGGGTCTTTCCCCATGCGCTGGTACATCCTCCGCACGCTGCTGTACAAGGAATGGCTGCGGCTGCTCGCCAACCGCGGCGGCGTGTCGCTGCTTTTGCTGCTCGTCGTCGCCTCGTTGCTGCTGTCGTTCTTCGGCAACCGCGACGGCGCGACCGCCAACGTCTCCATCGGCATTCAGCATTGTTACGTCGATTACGCCCAGGACGGGCCGTTGGTCCAACACTTAAAAAAGCATGTGCCGCCCGAACTCCTCGGGCACTTGACCATCCGCCCGCTCGACCGCTCGGTGATCGACGGCAAGGGCACGGTCGGCTACCCGCAGGCCACCGGCGCGATCCAGCTGCGGCCGCACCCCGACGAGCCGGACGGCCCCGGCTTTCTCGTATGGTTCTGGCACCCCGGCGAGGACGGCTCGTCGCTGGCGACCTACGAGGCCTGGCTCTGGCGCGAAACCCTTGCGTTTTACCGCGACGCGCAAGCCGATCCGACCCGCTCGCCCACGGAAGCGGGACGGCTGAACACGGGCAAACTGCCGCCCATCGTCGTCCAGCGTTCCGGTCTGAAGGGCGGCCTCGACGAACGCTCCGGTTTGGCCACCGCACTCGTCCTCTTTAGCCTCTTCTTCGTGTGCGTCTATCTGCAATCGTCGCTGACGTGCGAGGAGCGCGAGCGCGGCGTGCTGTTGGCCCAGGCGTTGTCGCCGGCGTCGCCCGCTGAAATCCTGGCGGCGAAGTTCCTCTTCTACCCGGTGATCGCGCTGGCCCTGGCCCTCGTCGCGGCAGGCACTTACAAGCCGGCTGTGCTGGGACAGGGCTTCTTCTGGCTAAGCCTGCTCACGTCGATCTTCGGTTCCATGAGCGTCGGCCTGACCGTGTCCAGCCTCGCCAAAACGCAGCGCACCGCGAGCATCGGCGCGATGTGCTACATGATGTCGGTCGCGTTGATCCTCTTCATTTGCCAGCAGAACAACATCCCGTTGTTGCCGTACCTGTCGCTGGAGTATTACGGCCCGCGGCTGATTCACGCCGCGCTGACCAACAGCGTGCAGGCATATCACTGGGGCAACCTGGCCGGCGCCCTGTTCTTGACGTGCGGGTGGACCGTGCTCGCCACGCGGTTGTTCCGGAGGTACGGCTGGCAATAGGATGAACCGTACGGCCGGGTTGGGTCGCCGTTTACTTGGAGCGCGGCTGGCCGGCATGTCGAGGACACCCCGTTGGCAGCCCACGATTCTTACGCGGCCCTGCGCCACCGCGACTACCGCCTCTTGCTGGCCGGCGGCGTCCTGACGAGCATCGGCAGCCAGATGCAGACCTACGCCGTCGGCTGGGAGGTGTACCAGCGCACGCATTCCAAGCTCGCCCTGGGTCTCACGGGATTGGCGCAATTCCTGCCCGTGTTGCTGCTCGCCTTGCCGGCCGGCCACATCGCCGACCGCTTCAACCGCAAATATCTTTTCCAGGCGGCGCAGGTGCTGTCGGCCCTGGCGTCGCTCGCCTTGGCCGCGCTGTCGGTCTGGCAAGGGCCGGTGGAACTGGTCTATCCCTGCCTGGTGGTGGTGGCGGTCGGACGCACGTTCAGTGCCCCGTCGCGCTCAGCGCTGTTGGCGCAAATCGTGCCGATCGAAACGCTGGGTAACGCCGTCACCTGGAACAGCAGCGGCTGGCAGATCGCCAACGTCGGCGGCCCCGCACTCGGCGGCCTGGTGGTCGCCCTGACCGGCCAGGCGGCACCGGCCTACCTGCTTGCCGCGCTGTGCTCCGTCGGTTGCGTCTTCCTGCTGGCCCCGATCCGGCCGCGGCCCGTCGCCCGAGCGCCGTCGAGCCGGACCCTGGCGTCGCTGCTGGACGGTATCAAGTTCCTCTGGCGCACCGAGCCGCTGTTGGCCGCGATCACGCTCGACCTGTTCGCGGTGCTGCTGGGCGGGGCGACGGCCCTGCTGCCGGTCTACGCGGAGGACATCCTGCACGTCGGCCCCATCGGCCTCGGCCTGCTGCGGTCGGCGCCGGCACTCGGCGCGCTGGTGATGGCGGTGGCGCTGGCCCACCGCAAGCCCCTGAGCCGGCCCGGCCAGACGTTGTTGTTCTCCGTGGCGGGCTTCGGCGCGGCGACGATCGTCTTCGGCCTGTCGGGCGATTTCCTGCTGTCGTTTATGATGCTGATGGTGCTGGGAGCGTTCGACAACGTGAGCGTGGTGGTGCGCGGCACGCTGATGCAGACGCTGACGCCGAACGAGATGCGCGGCCGGGTGTCGGCGGTGATCACGGTGTTCATCAGTTCGTCGAACGAGTTGGGCGAGTTCGAGTCGGGCGTGACGGCGGAGTACGTCGGCCCGGTGGCGGCGGTGGTCGCGGGCGGCGTGGGCACGATTCTGGTAGTGTTGCTGGTGGCCGGACGCTCGCCGCGCCTGGTGCAATTGGGGCCGCTGCACAAGCCGCCGCAACGGCCGCGGTCGGCGCGGCGCTGATTGACTTCGAGACCACGAGGACGTTCCATGCCGTCGCCGCCGGCCGATACTCGGAGTGCGTCGCGGCTGCTGCTACTCGGCCGCGTCCTGTGCGGTTGCTGCCTGGCCTACAACGTGGCCGTCGCCGCCATCGGCTGGAATAACTCGATCCTCGACACGATGGCGTTCCGGCAGGCCCAGACCGCCCTTAGCTGCCGGTTCATGCTCGGCCACCACTACCGCGTCCTGTACGAGACGCCAGTCTTCGGCCCGCCGTGGTCGATCCCGTTCGAGTTCCCGCTGTATCAGTGGATCGTGTCCTTCCTGACGACGACCACCGGCTGCCCGCTCGACCAGGCCGGCCGCCTGGTCAATCGCGGCTTTTTCCTCCTGTGCCTGGTGCCGTCCTATTGCCTGCTGCGCTTGCTCGGCCTGTCGCCGTGGCTGCGCTACGTCACCCTCAGTTTGCTGCTCGTCAGTCCGTTTTACTTGTTCTGGACGCGCACGTTCCTGATGGAATCGACCGCCCTCTTCCTCGCCCTGAGTTACCTGGCGTGTGGCGTCGCCCATGCGCAGGAACCGCGCGTCGCGACCGGAATCGGGGCCTTGCTCTTCGGCATCCTGGCGGCCCTGGTAAAGGTGACAACTTTTGCCGGTCCTCTCTTATTGGTGGGGTTCCTCGTGGCGTGGCTGGGCGTCCGTTACCGGCAAGGGTTCGTCACCGGCCGCCAGCTCGCGTGGCGCGGCGGCACGCTGGTATTGTTGATGCTCATTCCCACCACATTCGCGTTCGGCTGGACGCATGTGGCGGACGGACAAAAGAGCCAACACCCCCTGGCGGAGAAACTCACCTCGGCCAATCTCCACGAATGGAACTTCGGCAAACCGTACGACCGTTACCAGCCAGAGACGTGGGGCACCCTTTTCGGCCGTGCCCCGCTGGTGCTGACGCCCTGGACGCCGGGCGTTGCCGAATTGATGTACGGCTCGCCCTGGCTGCTGCTGCTCGCCACCGTCCCCGGCCTGCTCGTCGCCCGGCAAAAAGCCGTGTTGGTCCTGTGCTGCCTGGCGGTCTATTTCGCCCTGCCGTTCGTCTTCACCAACCTCCACGTTTTCCACGAGTATTACGCCTGCGCGACCAACGTGTACCTGATCGCCGCCGTCGGCATCGGCCTGGCAGCGCTGCACGACCGCGGCGGTAACTGGCGGGTCGTCGGCTACGGTCTCCTGCTCGCGGTCCTGGTGCTGGCACCGGTCGGTTACTTCACCACCTACGTCCCCTTGCAGCGGACCGACGAGCAGGAATCGCGCGCCGCCTGTGCCGCGGTGCGTGCAAACACGGAGCCGGCAGACGTGATCGTCGTGCTCGGTTGCGACTGGTCCTCGGAGGTGCCGTACGGCTGCGAACGGCGGGCGCTTATGATCCCGACGTGGAATTCGGTCAATTGGAACGACTTCGACCAATACGTCGCGCTGCTGGACGACTACCGCATCGGCGCGTTCGTGGTTAACCACCACAGTCCATCGGGCGAACGGATCGTCTCGCCACGGGCGCAAACGATTGTAGAAGAGACGCTGCGCGGGCACGGCTATACCTTGCGGTCGTGCCACGAGGATGCGACGTTTACGGTTTATTCGGCCCGGCGGTGAACGGTTGAGAGATGCGATAATGAACCCGGAATGTGCTTATCCTCGAAGGAGTCGAAGAAATGGGGTAACCGTTCACTGCCCTGCGAGTAGTGCCGGGGCTTGAAGGCCGCCACGATGAGCCACCAACGAATGATACAGGAACTCCAACGCCGGCCGTTTTTGCAAGCGCAGGGTTTGCGTCACCGTCAGGATGCGCTCGACGAA
>JBBRLG010000326.1:0-8523 GCA_038231495.1 Gemmatales bacterium
GATGTAGTTATTGCCGCTTGCGGCTTTGCAAAGCCGCAAGCGGCAATACTGCCGTCAGGCGGCAACCTCCCAGAAAATCCGCTCGAACTCCTGCGCGCAAGCGATCAGCGCCTCGACCAGCGCCGGGTCGAACTGGCTGACCGACAGGTCCGTCAGGATGCGCAGGGAGTCCGTGTGCGACAGCGGACGCTTGTGCGGCCGCTCCCGCCGGAGAGCGTCGTAAACGTCCGCCACCGCGACCAGCCGCGCCGCCGCCGGGATCGCGTCGCCGGCCAGCCGGTCGGGGTAGCCGTCGCCGTCCCAGCGCTCGTGGTGGTGCCGGACGATCGCCCGCGCCGCGCCCATGAACTCCAGCGAGGCCCCGTGCTCGTGGGCCAGCGCGCCCAGGATGCGGTCGCCGATCAACGGGTGCGCCCGCAACAGCCGCCGTTCCGCGTCGGTCAACGGCGTCCGCTTCACCTGCACCTCGTAAGGCAGTCCGATTTTGCCGATGTCGTGCAGCGGCGCGCACCGCTCCATCTGTTCGAGAAACCGGTCGTCCACCAGGCCGGACCACGGCGGCCGCTTCGCGGCCTGCTCCGCCAGGACGCGCGTGTAACGCTGCATCCGCCGGAAGTGACCCGGCGTTTCGCCGTCGCCGGCTTCCGCCATTTTGGACATCGTGAACAGGAGCGCGTCCTGGGCCTGGCGCACGTCCGCCGCCCGTGCCTCCAGACTTAGACACAGCTGGCCGTTGGTCCTGCGCACTTCCTCGGCCAACCAATCCGCGCGCTCCTGGGCCGCCTTCAACTTGAGGACGTGTTCTACTTTCGCGATCATCTGGGCGACGCCAAACGGCTTCGCAATGTAGTCATCGGCCCCGTGTGGCAGCGACTCGGCCAGCTGGTCGGTATCGCCGTTGCCCGACACAATGATGATCTTTACATGCGAGTGCGGTGCCCGCGCCCGCAGTTGCCGGCACACCTCGAAGCCGTCCATCCCCGGCATACACACGTCGAGCAGGATGAGATCGAAAGCCGACTCCGCCGCCTTGAGCGCCGCGGCGCCGTCGCCGGCCTCGACACACTCGCAGTCCATGTGCTCCAGCAAACGGCGGTGGAACAGCCGTACCTCGGCCTGGTCGTCCACGATCAGGGCGCGACAGCGGCGCGGGTCGCTGCTAGGCTCCGGTACGGCACTGGCGCGGCTGACGAGGCGGCTGGCGTCGGCGGACAGGAACGGCGTCAGGGCGTACATGACCTCGACCGGCGACGCGGGCCGCCGGGCGGGATCGCGGTCCAACATCCGGGCGACAAGCTCGTCGAGGGCGGCCGGCACGTCGGGCTTCAACTCGCGCAACCGCCGCGGCGGCTCTTGCTGGAGCTTGCGCAGCACGGCGGCCACCGTCTTGCAAAAGGCGTAAGGCGGCTGGCCCGTCAGCAGCCAGAACAGCGTGGCGCCGAGGCCATAGATGTCCGCTTCCTTGCCGACCGCCGACGGGTCGAAGCTTTGCTCCGGCGCCATGAACTCGACGCTGCCCAGCAACGAGCGCGGGTCGGTCAGTCGGCTACAGAACTGGCGGGCGAGGCCGAAATCGACGAGCTTGACCTGCCCGGTCTTGGACAGCAACAAGTTCGACGGCTTGAGGTCGCGGTGGATCAGGTGCCGGTCGTGGGCGGCCTGCAACCCCGCGGCCGCCTGGCGGGCGAAATCGCAGGCCCGCGCCGGCGCGCAGGGGCCGTTTTTCAGGACCTCGCGCTCCAGGTCGTGGCCGTCGACCAATTCCATCACGAGGTACACCAGGCCGGGGGCATCCGGCCCCGGCGCGTCGAGTTCGCCGGCGTCGAAGGCCATGACGACGTTGGGGTGTTGCAACTCCGCCTGGCTGCGCATCTCCGCGTAAAACCGCTGGCGCAGGCCGGAGTCGCAGTCCTCGTCCACCGGCAACACCTTGACGGCGACTTGCCGGCGCATCAGCCGATGTTCGGCAAGAAAAACGACGCCCATGCCGCCCTGGCCGATGGCGTCCAGGACGCGGTAGTTGCCCAAAACCAGCCCGTGCGTGACGCCACAAGCGACGCGCTCTAGCTGGTAATTCGTCAACAGCCCGTCGCGGACGAGCGCCTGGCCCAGGCGGTCCTGCGTCCCGGCACCTGCTTGCAAATCGGCCTGTTCGTTCAGGAACATCCGCACCGCGCTCGGCTCGACGAGCCGTAATTTCACCAAGTTGTCGAGGAACGCCTGGGCGTCGGGGGCCAAAGCTCCCGGCAACCCTCGGCAGACCGGTGGAGCGGTCGCGGCCCCGGCCGGGCCCCGGTCGGGTTGGGGGTGGTCGAACCCCGGCGGGCGCGGCGTAATATGCGTTGAAGTCATCGCAATTCCTGAAGTAATTGGCGGCGGCGCGGGTGTTGTCGCAAGCATAGGGTGCAATTGCGACTGGGGCAACAAATCGGGCGGCAGCGGCCGGCGGCGAAAACGGTCCGGACCCTTGCATTGTTGCCCGTTCGCTTTATGATAACCAGCGGATCGACCGCGCCCCGGATCGCGTCCACCACCTACCTGACGGGGCATGGGTTCCGCCGAGCCGCGTGGCCCTGGCAGCGAACACCGGCATCTTTCGCGAACGAAGTTTTATTGGCCCACCTGTCACCCACCGGGAGTAACGCATGAGTAGATTCGTACGATTCGGGCTGTTCGGCGTGTTGGCGCTGGGCGTCTGCCTGTTGACGAACTCGGTCACCCGCAGCGCCGACGACGACGATGATAAAGCCGACATTGACGCGGCCAAGAAGCTGGCCGACCCGGTAAAGAAGCTGCTGGCGGCGGTCCAGAGCGGCAAGGACGTCGCCAAGGCGGCGGAAGACCTGAATAAAAAGGGCGACCTCAAGCACATCATGTGGGCCGGCTTCAAGTCGCGCGAAAAGGGCGGCGTCGGCGTCGGTGAAAAAGCTGGGGCGATTAAGCCCGACGGCGTGGAAGCCAAGATTATCTCCATGTCGAAGAAGCCGATGTCGGGAGCCCAGCTGGAGAAGGAGTCGGCGGACCTGGTCAAGATGGCCCAGGTCGCCCAGGCGATCAGCGACATTGCGGAGTTGAATACGCCCAAGAAGACTGACCCGAAGGACCCGAAAAGGACGGTCGCCGCCTGGACGAAGTACACCAAGCTCCAGAAGGACAGTGCCAAGGCGCTGGAAGACGCCGCGAAGGCGAACGACGCCGACAAGGTGCTGGACGCGACGAAGAACCTGTATTCGAGTTGCACCAACTGCCACAGTATTTTCCGCGACTGAGGTTGGCGACTCGTTTTTATCGTAACTGTTCACCGGCATCAACTTCTCCCCCCTTACGAAGGGGGGTAGGGGGGGTTAAAGACCATTGAAGTACTCAGTCATGGCATCACCCCCCCCTACCCCCCCTTCGTAAGGGGGGAGTGAACGGTTACACCCGCCGTTTGCCCGGACCCGGAGGAACCCATGAGCCGCTTTGCACGCCGCTGGCAATCAGGCATCTTGGTCCTGGGGGTTTGCTTGTTTGCCACGCCTGGAACGCGCAGCGCCGACGACGACGCCGACGACATCAAGGAGGCACAGAAGGCGACCGATAAGTTGAAGAAACTCGTCGATGCGGTCGCCAAGCGGGGCGAGGCCGGGACGGACGCGAAGGAGAACGACAAGGCGATCGGCGCGTTGAAAAAGACTTTGAACGACGCGACCGATTTGAAGCACGTCATGTGGGCCGCCTACAAGCCGCGCGCCAAGGGCGGCCAGGGTGTCGGCGAGAAAGCCGGCATCGTGACGCCCGACGGCATCGAAGCGAAACTCATCGCCCTGACCAAGAGAGCATTACCGGCGGGGCAACTGCAAAAGGAAGGTCCGGACCTGATTCGCATGGCGCAAGTCGCCCAGGCGATTGGCGAGGTCGCGGACCTGAACCCGCCCCCGGCGGGCAATCCGAAAAAGCCGCCCGCCAAGTGGCAGCAGTTCAACAAGGAGCAGAAGGACGGCGCGAAGGACTTGATCGACGCCGTGAACGCCAACAAGCCGGCGGATGTGCAGACCGCCGCGACGAAGTTGTATGGCAGTTGCACCCAGTGCCACGGCGTTTTCCGTTGAGCGAGTTGGTGACCCGCAACGCCGCAAGCGGCAACAGTCGTTTTGCCGCTTGCGGCGTTCCGGGTCCACCTTGACACGCGCCGCCGACTGGCGATACCCTGTCGCACCGGGGTCGGCGTAAGGTGCCGCCGGCCGCGTCAAGGAGTGACCATCGCCACCGGAACAAGGAAGTGGTGCATGCGCGTCAGTGTCGTCATCAACACGTACAACCGGGCCAAAAGCCTGCGGGACACGCTCAAGGCGTTACAGTATCAGACGCACGACGCCTTCGAGGTGGTCGTGGTCAAGGGGCCGTGTACCGATGACACCGACGCGGTGTTGGCCGAGTTCGCCGGTGCCGTGCGCGTCGCCGACTGCCCCGACATCCACCTGTCCCGGTCGCGCAACATCGGCATCGACACGGCCAGCGGCGACGTGGTCGCGTTCATCGACGACGACGCCATCCCGGAGCCGGCCTGGTTGACCGAACTGCTGGCCGCCTACGACGCGGACAAGGTCGGCGGCGCGGGCGGCCTGGTTTACGACCACACCGGTTTCGCCCTGCAATACAAGTACTCCATCTGCGACCGCGTCGGCGGCAACAGCTTTGAAGTCAAGCCGCCGTTCGACGATTTCACCTGCCGCGGCGCCGACCCGATGGTCTACCTGCAAGGCACCAATACCAGCTTCCGCCGTCAGTGCCTGGTCGAGATCGGCGGCTTCGACGAGGAAATCGAATACTACCTCGACGAGGTCGAAGTGTGCATGCGCGTCCTCGACCTCGGCTACGAACTGCGGCCGTTGACCAACGCCGCGGTGCATCACAAGTACCTCGCCAGCCACCTCCGCAACCAGAAGCGGGCCGTCTTCAACCCGTTCGCGGTCGTCAAAAACCGCTTCTATTTCGCCCTGCAAAACGGCCGCCGGACGCGCACGCTGCAAGAAGTCCTGCGCATCCTGATGCAGTATTCCGAGGAAGTGAAGGCCGGCGGCGCGGAGCATTACACCAACGGCACCTTCACGCTCGAACAGCGCGACTTCTACATGAAGCAAGTGGACCGCGCCATCGAACGCGGCCTCGACCGCGGCCTGAATAGCACGCGCTACTTCCGCACGATCGCGCCGGCCGACGAGGGCAAGTTCCTGCACTACCCGACGCGGCGGTCGCAGGAAAAGCGTTTGACGATCTGTTTTCTCTCGCAAGAGTACCCGCCCGACGATTTCGGCGGCATCGGCCGGTACACGTCGGACCTGGCGACCGGCTGCGCGGCCCGCGGCCACGAGGTCCACGTCATCACCAAGTCGCCGGACCGCAACCGCGTGGACTTTGAGGACGGCGTCTGGATGCACCGGCTTGCACCGGCCAGCCGCGCCCCCGCCGACTGCAAAAGTGTGCCGTTGACGCCCAACTTGGAAGTGGTGTCGGCGGTGTACAACGAGGTTTGCCGGGTCCACGAGCGCGGCAAAGTGGACGTGGTAGTCGGCCCGCTGTGGCTGTGCGAGGGTTTGTTGAGCAACCTCGACGACCGCTTCCCGACCGTGCTGACGCTGATGACTTCCTTGCGCACCATCGCCAGTATGCACCCGTCCTGGGACAAGGTCGTCCACACACAGCAGCTTATCGCCCTGGAAAATGCGACGGCGCGCACGGCCAAGCACGTCCACGCCATCAGTTCGGCCATCCTGGAAAAGGTCCGTAAGGACTACGCGGTCGGCGCAGTGAATGCGGTGGTCGCGCCGCTGGGCATTCGCGACCGCTCAGGCGAATTCAAGTCGCGCCGTGCTCCGAACGACCGCCGCCTCAAGGTGCTGTTCGTCGGCCGCATGGAACGGCGGAAGGGCGTGGACCTGTTGCTGACGGCGGCGGAGAAAATCTGCAAGGACCACCCGCAGGTCGATTTCATCCTCGCCGGCAAGGACACGCCGAACACGGAAACGGGCAAGACGTACCGCGAAGCGTTCGTCAAAGACCACGCCGCCGAGCCGGAGTTGCTGGAGCGCGTGCAGTTTACCGGGGCCGTCTCCGAGGCGGAGTTGTACCAGTTGTACGCGGACTGCGACGTGTTCTGTCTGCCGTCGCGTTACGAGTCGTTCGGCCTGGTGCTGCTGGAAGCGATGCTGTTCGGCAAGCCCGTGATCGGCTGTGCGATCGGCGGCATGCAGGAGATCGTCGAAGTCGGTGGCAACGGCTACCTGGCAGAGGTCGACGACGCCGCGTCCCTGGAACAGTGTCTCCGCCGACTGATCGAAAATGACGAGGTACGGCAGCGGTTCGGGGAACGGTCGCGAGCGCTATTCGTCGAGAAATTCTCCAGCGACATCATGGTCGAGAATGCGTTGCAGTTCTACCAAGCCGTCGCGGCGGGACACGCACCCCCCGCGCAGACTTCCGCGGTCGGGTCCAAGGAAATGCTGGTCCAGGAGTTCGCCAAGATCATCGGCGAGACGGCGGCGGTGGCCGCGCCGCAGGCCCAGCGCTTGGCCGCCGGCTTGTTGACGACGCTGCCGGTGGAGACGACTTCGACGGTAAGTCCGCCGCGCTCGCGCCTGGGGCGCGTCAAGGCGAAGATCAAGTCGATTCCGCTGTTCGCGAAGTTGGGCCGTTACGTCAAGCTCGTGGTGTACCTGCCCCTGACGTTCCACCGATTCCAGGCGGCGTTCGTCGAAATGCAGCACAACCTGCGCATGATCGTGCAGGAGCAAAACCGAGAGTTGCGCGAGTTGATCGACAAGCGCGGCAACGAGACGCGGCGGGTCGTCACGCAGGAGATGGACGAGCTGCGCGATTTGATCCGCGAACGGAACCCGAAATCGCCGGAGTCGCCGGAACCGTTTCAAAACCGGCGCGACGCGGCCTAAGCCACTTGCAGTCAATGACAAGGAGGTGTGACCGTGATGACGGCACTCGCGAACGGATCGACGTTAACGGTTCGCCCCCCGGCCGGTGCCGGGACGCGCCCCGTTTGTCGGCAGCGGCGGTTCAATCACTGGACCGACGATTTTTATTACGAGGGCGGCTGGGAAGTTGGACCGCTCCGCGATGCCTTGACGGGACACGTCAGCACCGGCGGCGACCAGTCGGCGTGTACTTTCGCGTTCGAGGGTTGCGGCCTGATCCTGCAATTCTGGTCGCACCCGTGGAGCGGCGTCGCGGCCATCGACGTGGACGGCGTGAGTCGCACCGTTGACCTCTTCGGCGAAACGCCGGCAATGAAAAACGTCCATTTCGACGGCCTGCCGCCCGGTGCCCACGTCGTGCGCATCAGCGGCCTGCGGCGCACGGACGGCAAGCATCCCGGCGACCAGGTCGTCTTTCACGAAGCGGTCGTGTACGACCGGCTGACGGAAATCATTCCGTCGCCCACGGGGGAGACCACCAGTCCGAAGCCCGGCCGGTTCAACGCGATCTTTCACGCGCCGGGCGCTCTGGGCTGGCCGGAGCGGACGGTTCTGTACGGCACCGCATTCGGCGCACGGCCGCGCAACGCGCTTGTCGTCGGCAAAGGCCAAGCTGGCGCGGCCGCAATCGTCGTCGCGGCACTGGACGACCTGGGGGCCGGGTCGCTGACCTGCGTCGATCCCGACCCGAACATCACGCCCGAGTTGTGGCAGAAACTGGGGCAGCGAACGAGCCTGGTCATCGGAGTTGGCGCGGCGGCACTGGCCGAAGCTCGCGTCCGCGGCGCGGCGGATTTCGATTTCGCCTTCGTCGATCTCGCGGACAACCCGGCACCAGACTGGAGCGCGCTTGTCCGAGGGTTGCGTGCCGACGCCATCCTGTTGGTCCACGCGGCACGCGCGGACTTCGACGCGCCCCACCCCGCACTAACCGACGGCGGCCCGCTGGTCCCGACCGCGGCCCCCGGCGCGAGCGGGCTACGGCTGCTGCGCAGGCGCTAGCCTTCACGACCCCGATCGTCAGGAGAATTAAACCATGGTCGAAACGACCAATGCCGGTGGCGGTTGGAAGCGGAAGTTGCTCAAGGGATTGCGCGGCGTCAAGCGGATGCTGCGTTTGCCGTTGCAACTCGACCGCTACATCGAGGGCGCGGTACCCGCCCAGATGACCGCCAACGCAACCCTGGAGACAATCACCAAGGACCAGCAACAGAAGTTCCAAACGCTGCGGGACGGCAATCTGGCCTTGCAGCGCTTGCTGGCGGACGTGCTGCCCAAAATGCACCAGGACGCGCAGGCGGGCCGGCAGGAAGTCGCTCAACTGGCGAATGTTGCCCTGCCGGAAATGCAAGCCGCGGCCGCCGAGGCGCGCGAGGAGGTGCGGCGGTTGAAACACCGCTACGCCGAGTATTACGGTGCCCTCGTCGAGCAGTTGCGCGAACAGAACCGACGCCTGGATCAGCTGGCCGAACGGCAGGAGCACGTCCTGCGTTTGCTGACGACTTCGGCGGACGTGTTGCCGTTGGCAGCGCTAGCTTCGCAACTGCCGCAGGCC
>JBBRLG010000327.1:0-8514 GCA_038231495.1 Gemmatales bacterium
CGCGCCACCACGCGGGCAGCGCCGGCGCGGTGGGGGCGAAACCGACGATCAATTATCGGTACGAGAGCGCGGAGAGTTAATACCGCCGCTTGCGGCTTTGCAGTCTTGCTCGCAAAGCCGCAAGCGGCGAATACCAGGAGCATTTCATGCGTTTCCCCCTCAGTTTGACCGCGAACATGGTCGGCTACATGGCCAAGAAGATGCTGGCCGGCCCGAAGCGCTTTCCCCTCGTGCTGATGCTCGAACCGTTGCACGCCTGCAACCTCACCTGCACCGGCTGCGGTCGCATCCGCGAATACGCGCAGACCATCAAGGAAAAGCTCACCTTGCAAGAGTGCCTCGACTCGGTGGACGAGGCCGGCGCTCCCATCGTCAGCATCTGCGGCGGCGAACCGATGATTTATCCGGAGATCGGGCCGCTCGTCAAAAACATCCTCAAGCGCCGCAAGAACATCTACCTTTGCACCAACGGCATGTTCATCAAGAAGCGGCTGCACGAGTTCCGGCCCGACAGTCGTTTCTTCTTCAACGTCCACCTCGACGGTTTGGAAGCGACGCACGATCTGGCCGTCGAGCGCGCGGGCGTTTTCAAGGCGGCGGTCGAGGGCATCGTCGCGGCAAAGAAGGCCGGCTTCCTCGTCTGCACCAACACGACCATCTACAAGGAAACCAACCTCGACGAGATCGAGCGGTTGTTCGCCTACCTCACGAAGTTGAACGTGGACGGCTTCCTGCTGGCCCCGGCGTACGGCTACTCGGCGGTCCACGCGACCAACCCACAAGGGGCGGCGGAAATCTTCATGACGCGCGACGACATCCGCGCCAAGTTCAAGGAGGCCGAAGCCAAGCTCGGCAAGTACCGCCTCATGTCGTCGCCGATTTACATGGAATTCCTGAGCGGCAAGCGCGAGCTGGGGTGTACGTCGTGGGGCAACCCGACGCGCAACGTCAAGGGCTGGAAGGGGCCGTGCTACCTCATCACCGACGCCCATCACAAGTCGTTCAACGACCTGATGGAGAACACGCACTGGGAGGATTACGGCCCCGGCCAGGACCCACGCTGCGAGCATTGCCTGATGCACTGCGGCTTCGAGCCGACCGCCGCCCTGGGCACCTCCGCCAAGTTCGGCGACGCCTACAAGATGTTGAAGTGGCAATTGACTTGAACGGTGGAACCTGCACGACCGGTAAACCGCACCGACGGATGCCCACGATGACCCCCACCGAATTGATCGCGATCGCCCAACGCGGTTTGGCGCTGCGACCGTCGCCGCTGCTGCGGCATCAGGCGAACGGCCGGCACGAGACCCACGAGGGTGCGACGTTTATTTCCTGGGGCCTGCCGGGGCCGAGCTTCAACAAGGTCGCGGTGTTCGGGCCGGCACCGCCGCTGCGGCGCATCCTCGAGCTGGCCGCCGGCTTCTTCGGCGCTACGCCGGCGGACTACGGCGTCATGGTGCAGGCGGACGCCGGCCACCCGATCGAGAGTGAACTTCGCGGCCAAGGCTGGACAGTCGCCGAAGACGAGGCGGCCCTGGTGCTGCCGGCCATCGGGGCCGCGCCTCCCTTGCCCCACGGGTTGACGGTGCGGCGCGCGACCGACGCCGACGGTCGGCGCGACTTTAACCACGTCGCCGCCGTCGGCTTCGGGGCGCCGACTGCCGAGGCGGCGGTGCCCGTCCCGACGGCAGCAGAGTTTGACTCCTTCGGCCCGAGCCTGGCCTGCGTGCTCGACCCGGACGTGGCCGTGATGGTCGGCTATTGCGACGACCGGCCGGCGTCGTCCGCCATCGCTCTCCGTGTCGAAGACATCGCCTCCGTGACCGGCGTGGCCACGGTTCCGACCCTGCGCCGGCGCGGCCTCGCCAGAGCCTTGACCTGGGCGGCCCTGCGCGCGGCCGCTGCCCGCGGTTGCACGTGTGCCACGCTCAACGCCGCCGGTGCCAGCTTTCACCTCTACGTCGGCATGGGTTTCATCCCCGTGGGCAACCACCGCACCTACGCGCCGCCCGCGCCCTGAGCCGAACCGTGCCGCTCGGCTCGCGGCACCTACTTCTTGTTGATTTTTGGAGTCGCTCACGGAATGGCGACTCGGGTTCATCGACGAAGTGCGCGGCACCGGTCGCCTTTTCGTGCCGTGAATGACCATTTGCCAGACGCGCAAGGCAGGGTGCTCAAAACCAAATCCGCACGCCGACCAGCGGCCCCTGGATGTTCACGGCGCCGAGGCGCATAAAGTCGTAACCGCCGAACAACTCGAAATGGCGGTACGTCACGCCGACCGTGCCGCGGCCGTGGAAGACCCATTGCGAACCGATCGAGCCGACGTCCAGCGACGTGGACACGATCACCGGCTCGACCGGGTACCAGTCGATGCCGTACAGGAAGTTGAAGCCCCAGCGCGTGTTCACGTCGTCCGTTCGCACCCGCCAGCCCAGGCCGGTATACACCTGGACCTTTTCCGACTGGCCGATGCGGAGCGTGACGTTGGTGTCGCCCAGCGTCGTGTGGTCGGCGCGTCCGTGGCCGAGGCGCTCGTCCAGGTAATTCCAGTTCGTCAGCACGCCGAGGCGCGTGAGCGTGTCCAGGAACAGCCGGCCGTTGACGCGGTTGACGCCGCGGAAGTCCGTGCCCTCTTCCGCGGCGAAGCGGACCGACCACGGGCGGAGGTAGTCCGGCTCGTCGAAATTCGTACCATTCTTGACCGAAGCCGCGCCGTAAAACGGGTTGATGCGCTGGTAGCCGGGGAAATGGTCCGCGTAGGGGTAAATGGGGAAGTAGCCGTCATTGGAACCCTGATCGCCCAGCAAAGTAGCGGGCAGCAAGAAGGGACCGACGACCACGGCACCGGCGGCCGCGAGACCCAGAACGAATAACGCCGTACCCGCATCCGGATCCAGGCCGTTCGCCCCGTTGGAACCGGAGGTGTCGGTTTGAGATTTCGTGGTGGAAGGAGCAGGCGGAGAAGCGGCAGGCGCGGCGGCTGCGGGTGGCAGTTCCCGGCCGCGTTGCAAGACGCCTTGGGCTTGCGCGTTAACGGGATAGAGCACACTGGCTGCGACCAGACACCAATGCCATCGCCTCATGAAGCCCTCCGCAATAGGCCAGAGGCGCGTCATAGCGTGGCAGCGAGCATCGTGCAAGCCGGAATGGACGGGGCAAATTGGTTAATCGCCGAGGAAAGGCAAAAGGCAGATGCGTTACCTGGTTGCTGCCTTCGTGAATTCCTTTTGCCTTTCCTCAGCGCGCAAAGCGGCAAGCGGCAATTACAGGGTCCAGCCTTTACGGTACTCGGGCTTGATGAAGTCGGCCGCTTCCTTGCAGTTGGTGACCTTCAGGCTCGGGCCGTCCCATTCCAGCTTTTTGCCGACGCGCATCGCCACGTTGCCGAGCAGGATCGTCTCGGTCAGCATGGCCGCGAAGTCGAAGTTCGAGTACGGCATCACCTTACTGCCGGCGATCGCCTCGACCCACTCGGCTTTCTGGCCGTCGTCGCCCTTGTTGTTGCTCGGCAACTTCTCCGGCTTGCCCGTCACTTTCTCCACGCCGTCGGTCGTGACGATGTACGACTCGGCGCCGTAGTCGTCCGGCGAGAACAGCGTCGCCTTGTCGCCGATCAGGAACGAGCCGCTGGACGCGTCCTTCACTTTGCCCTTGTCCGAGCGGAAGAACCACTTGTTGTCCTTGAAATAAACGCAGTTGGCGTTGTCGCGCTCCCTCTGGCCTTTGACAAGGTCCGGCGGCGGCAACACCAACTTGCCGTCCTGTTTGCCCTCGTACCACATGAACTTCACCGGCGGCATCGCGCCGCGCGCCGGGAACTGGAACGTGATCCGCGCCCAGCCGGGATACGTCTCCGGGTTGAGCTCGCCGTTCTGGGCCGCGATCGTCGTCGGGTGGCCGAGGTCCAGCGCCCGGAACGCCATGTTTGCCGTGTGGCAGGCCATGTCGCCCAACGCGCCCGTGCCGAAATCCCACCAGCCGCGCCAGGCAAACGTGTGGTACACCTTATTGACGAACGGCCGTTCCGGAGCCGGTCCGAGCCACACGTCCCAGTTGAGCGATTCCGGCACCGGGTCCCTCTTGTCGGGCCGCTTTGTGACGCCGGGCGCCTGCGGCCAGATCGGGCGGTTGGTCCAGACGTGCGCCTCGGACACCTTGCCGATCGCGCCGGCCTGGATGACCTCGACAGCCTTGCGCAAGCCGTCGGCGGCGCTGCCCTGGTTGCCCATCTGCGTCATCACGCCCATCTTCTTGGCCGTGTCACGCATCGTCCGCGCCTCGAAGACGGTGTGCGTCAGAGGCTTTTGGCAGTAGACGTGCTTCTTCATCTTCATCGCCATGACGGCGGCCACGGCGTGCGTGTGGTCCGGCGTGCTGACGGTGACGGCGTCGATGTCCTTGTCCATCTTCGTGAGCATTTCACGGAAGTCGGAGAACTTGGCGGCGTTCGGGAACTTGGCGGCCTTCTTGTCGAGGATGTTGGCGTCCACGTCGCACAGGGCGACAATGGTGCCGTGGTTGCCGGCGTCGTTGCAGTCGCTGTCGCCCTTGCCGCCCACGCCGATGCAGGCGATGTTGAGTTTTTGGTTCGGCGACTTGGTGTCCGCGCGTAGCGCGACGCCGCCGGCCACCCAGAAACCGACGCGGGCCGCGGCGTTTTGCTGGTTTAACTGGCGGCTATTGGTTCGACGGCCATTTATTCGACTCTCCTTGATGCGGATGGGGGTTGAAAACGACTCCCTCGACCCCAAGTGTAGGGGGCCGGGTTCGGCACCGCAAGAACATCTTCGGAAGAATCGGGGCTTGGCTCAACCGGCGGCACCGCGGCGGCCGCCGACCCACATGAACAAGGCCAGCACCGCGATGACGGCGGCGCACACGAACAGCATTTGTCCGGGCAGGCCGAGGTTCGTCCCCACCCAATTCCACGCGATTTCAAACGGTCGCACCAGGTCGCGCATGGTCGTCACTCTCGGTTCGGGATTTTCATGGCAGAAAGGGGCTTTTCAAACCATAGCATACATTCGGGGATCGGGTGTCGGGTGTCTGTAGGATCGGCTGTCGGGTGTCGGGTGTCGGAATTGGCTGACAGCTAATAGCTGACAGCTAACAGCTATCTTGATTCTCCTCTTCTTCCGACCCCCGACCCCCGACCCCCGACGCTATTTGTCCCTCTGCTCGAAACAGAACAAATGATTCAGCCCCCGGATGAAAAGCTGCCCGTGCGCAACCGCCGGCGACGCATAGCACTCCTCGCCCAGGTCGTTTTTCTGCAGCACCTCGAACTTGTCGCTCGCCTTGACGACCCAGACGACGCCTTTGTTGTCGGGCAAGTAGAATCGGCCGTCCACTAGCACCGGCGACGACGAATGCTTGTCGCCAAGCGCTTCGCTCCACAACCGCTTGCCGGCCTTCGCGTCGTAACAATTCAGACGGCCCGTGTCCGACACGACGAAGAAATGGCCGTCGTGGGCAACCGGCGACGGGACGTACGCGGCATAGCGGTCGCTAACCTTGGTGTGCCAGCGCACGGCGGATTTCGTCACGTCGCCCTCGCCGTCGGGGTCGATGCCCATGACGTGATACTCCGGGAAGCCGGTCGTCAGAAACAGCGTCTGGTCCAGGAAAACCAGGCTGGCGACGTACTGCTCCGTCGGCCCGTTGATGATCCAGCGCAGCTTGCCGGTGTCGGCGTCGTAGGAGGTCACGCACTTGCTGCCGCTGAGGACGAGCTGGGTTACACTCGGGTTTTTGGCCGAGTTAATGAGGATCGGCACACAGTACGAGCGCGTCTGGTTGGGGCGGTCGGTGCGCCACTTTTCCTCGCCGGTCTTCTTGTCGAGCGCGACGAGGTAGCCGCGGTTCTTCGGGTCGGGCTTGTTATCCTGGTCGCCGTTGAGGATGACGAGGTCCTTGTAGAGAACCGGCGCGCTACAAAAGCCGTGCTGCGAGGTCAGCGGGCCGGGCGTCTTGTCCCACACCTTGTCGCCGTCGAAGTCGTAGCAGAAGACCTTCATGTTGGGCGCGTCGAGGAACGCGACGAAGACGTGCTTGCCGTCGGTGGCGGGCGTGCTGCTGGCATGACTGTTGAGCGGGTGTTTGCCCTCCAGCTTGGCGGTCAGGACGAGCCTTTCCCACAGGATTTTGCCGTCCCTGCGGTCGAGGCAATAGAGCATACGTTTCTGTTCGGTCTCGATGCAGGACGTGACGAACACGCGGTCGCCCCAAACGATGGGTGAGGAGTGGCCCTTGCCGGGGATTTCGGCCTTCCAGCGCAGGTTGTCGCCGTCGCCGCTGAACTTGATAGGCAGGTTCTTCTCGGCCGAGGTGCCGTCGCCGCGCGGGCCGCGCCAGCCGGGCCATTCCTCGGCGTAAACGGTTGCCGTGGCGGAGAGGCAGAGGGTGGCGGCGAGGATGGCGAAGCGCGTCATGTCGGTGGGACTCCGTCGGTGCGGTGGGGTTCAGCAGCCGTGAGTTTACCGCAATCGGCACGGCGCGGGCAGGGGAAAGTGGCCGGCGGAAACTCTGCGCGCACCCCGGACGCGGCAACCGGTGGCGGCAGCCCGAAATACCGACAATTAAGGTCCGAAATCACGCGCCGAAGGGCATTGGCGGCGCGGTGCGCGCGTCCCGGTTCGGCGCGGGCCGGCTGCCGCCCGAATTCGGCGGCGGCGATGACCTTCTCCGGGGTTCATCCGCATCAAAATCACCGTTTGGTGACGGTGCCGGTTCCATCACCGGCTCGACCGCCTCCGGTTGAGAACCCCGAAGGGTTGCGACCGTCAAATCAACCAGCGCGTCGCCGACGTAGGGCAGGACGCTGCGCAACACGGTACACGCATAGTCGGCCGGCACCCGCGCGCCGACGATGTCCTTCAGCACCGCCGGCTCCGGTGCCTGGCGATACTGCTCCACCTCCTGCAAGTCGAGCGTGTCGGGGTTCACGGTCGCCGCCGGCTTGCCGAGGACGTACTGGAACAAGAGCTTGATCGCGGCCAGCTTTCCGTTCTGGGCCTGCACCACCAATTCGCCGACGATGATTTCCATGTCCTTGTCGGTGACGCAATCGAGCATGATCTGGCGCAGTTCGGCCACGCGCCGGGCGAACGGGTTGCCCGGTCCGCCGGCATTGCCGGGCGCGAACCGACCCTTGACGTCATGGCCGTTCGCGGCGGCGTCGGGGGCGGGGGGTTGGAAAGCGCCTTCGGTCGGGTTCATGATAGTCTCCGGGTAAAGGGGATGGTGAAAAGCGGCACCGGCGTGCCACCCTTTATTGTGCCAAAAGCGTGGCGTTATTAAGAGACGAGTATTGTCGAAAATGAGTGCCAAAACGGGGGCTGTCGTTCAACGACGGGGACTGGCACAACCGCCGCGACGGGCATACGATCGAAGGGGAATGCGGTAGAGCCGCCCTTTCGGCTCCTGGGCGTCACCGGTATCATCGGGGAAGGACAGGAGGCTTTAACGGAAGGCAGGAGGTGCCGCGAGCCGAGCGGCACCGGCGGCACCCGCGGTCCGGCGCGGCTCGCCGGACCTACTTCCTTCTACTTGCCAAGCGAAGGAGGCCCAAACCAATGCCGCTGCTGCTCGAAGACCTGGCGGAAGAAACGTCGGCCAGCAACCGCCGTCTCGCCGACCGGTTGGACGCGGAGGTTCAGGACCTGGCCGAACGGCGGTCGTTGAGCGCAAGGGAAGACCTTTCAGCGAAAGGGCTTGACTTGGCTCACCTGGCTATTGATTTCGCCATTTCGCGGGTACCCCAAGCCGAAGGGTTGATGCGCTCGGCCGTGGCGGAGCTTCGTAAGGAGCCCACGGGGGACTCTGCCGAGGGACTTCTCCAGGCCATGCTGCATGCCTTTGAGTCCTGCCAGCGTCTCGTCCGTGCGGCCCGTTCCTTTTGGCTGTGCTTCGAGCAAAGCGGAGTCGTGCCGGAGCGGTTCGACGAACTGGACCGGGCGGAACGGCGTTTTGAAGAACTGGCCGCGGACGCCAAGCTTGCACTGGAACACCGGGCCGGCGACTGGCGGCCGGCCGACCCGGCCCGGCTCGCATTGGGGCTGCAACAGGCGCGGGAAGGTAAGACCGTCAAGGCGGAGGAGGCGCGGTCCTGGTTCCGCGGAGCCAAGAGTTAGGAGGCTCCGTATGCGCTATCACGTCGAACTCGTCGCCCTTGTCCGGGAGTACCTGGAGCAAGTTGAGGGTCTGACCGACGACGACCGGGCGGCAATCGTAGACGGGGTTATCGAGGAACTGTCGCGGGATGCGGATCGCTTCCTGGCCCTGCGCCCCCTGGCCCATGAGTCGTTCTGCTTCCTTTACGACTACCCGCATCTGACCGAAAAGACGCTGTACGACTTTGATTTTGTGGTGGACGCCCAACACCTTGAAATGGGAGTGGTGCGGGTGGTGTACGTCGAGTGTACCGTTAAGCCAAGCCGCTGATGCTGGCATCGGCGGAAACAAATATACTCAACGCGGCCCGGTTTGACACAAGCCTGAAGCGCAAGCGAA
>JBBRLG010000328.1:0-8500 GCA_038231495.1 Gemmatales bacterium
CCCGGATGGTCCCACCCGTTCCCATTCCGAACACGGCCGTTAAGCATCCGGGGCCGATGGTAGTCCTTCGCGGGCGAGAGTAGGTCATCGCCGGGGTTTATCAAACACCCCCTGGAGCAATCCAGGGGGTGTTTGTGTTTTTGCCGCTTGCGGCTTTGCGTGCCGCCTGCGACAATGCAAAGCCGCAAGCGGCAAAAACGTCGGCAGGGGTGCATCATGGGTGAGTTGTTCAAGTTCGGTCCCTTTGAAATTGGCCTGATGGTCGCCGGCGGGGTTGTCGGGGTGGTCATTTTGCTGCTTTGGTTGATGCAACGGTCCAAGGACAAGAAGAAACCCAAGTCGAAGAAGAAATAGGGATTGGGTTTCGCAACGCCGCAAGCGGCAATTTCCGAAGGAGGCTGTCCGTGTTTGCAATTTTCAACCTCGGCCTGCCCGAACTGATTGTTTTAGGTGGGGGCGTTGTCGTCCTCGCCGTCGGGGTGCTGGTTGTCATTTTCATCGCGACGCGCGGCAACTCCAAGAACAAGCCTGGCGACGACGATTGAATACTGCAAAGCCGCAAGCGGCAGCCTTTGCTCGCCTTTTCCGCCCCATTTCTTAGAATGCCCTCAGTCCAACCTCATCCCGAGCAAGGAGACGACGATGGAACTTCAGGGCAAACGCGCGGCCATTTTGGTCGAACAGCAATACCAGGAAATGGAAGTGTGGTATCCCGTTTACCGCCTCCGCGAGGCCGGCTGCAAGGTCACCCTTGTCGGCCCCGAAGCCGGCCAGAGCTATCCGAGCAAACTCGGCTACCCGGTCAAGAGCGACAAGGCCGCCAAGGACGTGACCGCGAACGACTTTGACCTCATCGTCATCCCCGGCGGCTTCGCGCCCGACTTCATGCGCCGCACCGAGGCGATGATCCGTCTGGTGAGCGACATGGCCGAGCAGGGCAAGGTGGTCGCCGCCATTTGCCACGGGCCGTGGGTGCTGTGCTCCACGCAGGCACTCAAGGGCAAGAAGGCGACGTGCTTTTTCGCCATCAAAGACGACGTGATTAACGCCGGTGCCAACTACGTCGATGCCGAGGTCGTGCGCGACGGCACCCTCGTCACCAGCCGTAAGCCCGACGACTTGCCGGCGTTCATGCAGGCGATCTTCCAGGCCGTCAAGGAAGCGAAACCGGCATTGGCCGCCGCACGCTGATCGTTTGTCTTGCCGAGAGATTGCCGATGGAACCCGTGCGCGTCACGATTTACGGGCTGTTCCCGCGGACCCGCAAACGCTATGTGATCGACTCGTTAATCGGCCTGGGCACCCTGGCGGCGATGTTCAGCGCGTGGTTTCCGCTGTGGCCAATCTTGCGCGACAAGATTGAGATCGGCCGGCTCCGGCTCGAGCCGTCGGTGCTGCCGGTCTGGATGCAGGTCACGGTCGTCGTTCTGGAAGTGTTGCCCTGGATTCTGCTCGCCACGGCACTTTTCAAGTGCCTTGAAATGTATCTTGTGTTACGCTGTTTCGCACGCAAGGAAGCCGAACGACCGCGCCAGGGAACCGGGCCGACCCCCGGCGGCCCGGCTTGAAACCGCCATTTAACTTTATCCGAGAAAGGCTTCCCATGCCCTCGCACTTTTACGCGCCCACCAAGGAAGACAAGTTCGCGTTCGGCATCTGGTGTTTGCAGAACCGCGGCCGCGACCCGTTCGGCGACCAGACGCGCCCGGAGCTGCCCGCCCTCGAGTGCATCCGCGGCCTGGCCCAGCGCAACTGCTACGGCTTCGAGTTCCACGACAACGACATCATCCCGTTCGGTGCCACCGCGGCGGTCCGCGACAAGATCGTCGGCGACATCAAGAAGGCGTCGGCCGACTGGGGCATCAAGGCCACGATGGCCACGACGAACCTTTTTTATCATCCCGTCTTCAAGGACGGTGCGTTTTCGAGCAACGACCCGGCAATCCGGGCGTACGCCACGCAGAAAGTGATGCACGCGATCGACACCGGGGCCGAGTTGGGGGCGCAGGTGTTCGTCTTCTGGGGCGGCCGCGAGGGTGTCGAGGTGGACGCCAGCAAGTGCCCGGTCGAGGCGGCGAAGTGGTTCCGGGAGGCGCTCAACTTCCTGTGCAACTACGTCCTGAGCCAGGGCTACGACATGAAGTTGAGCATCGAGCCGAAGCCGAACGAGCCGCGCGGCGACCTATTTTTGCCGACGGTCGGCAGCGTATTGGCGTTCATCGGCACACTCGACCACCCGGAGATGTGCGGCATCAACCCGGAGACGGCCCACATCAAGATGGCCGGCCTGAATCCGTACCACGAGTTCGCCCAGGCGCTGGACTCCGGCAAACTGTTGGACGTGCATTTGAACGGCCAGAAGCCGCTGCGGTTCGATCAGGATTTGAGTTTCGGCAGCGACGACATTAAAGAGGCGTTCTTCACGACGAAGCTGCTAGTGGACCACAAGTACGCGGGCACGATTGGTTTCGACGCCCACCCGTACCGCAGCGAGGCGGACCCGTGGGATTTCGTGGACCGCAACCTGCGCATGTACAAGATCATGCAGGAGAAGGTCCGGCAGTTCAGCGAGAACAAAGAGATTCAGGACCTCTTGAAGGAGATTCACGGCGCGAACCCGTCGCACCGCGATTTGATGGCGACGTACAGCAAGGAAGCGGCGCAGAAACTGAAGACGATGGCGTTCGACCCGGTGGCGCTGGCGAGCCGGAAGCTGCCGTACGAGAAACTCGATCAGCTGACGACGGAGTTGCTGCTCGGCGTGCTGTAACGATTCCCTGGTTTGCCGCTTGCGGCGTTGCGGTCTTCGCAACGCCGCAAGCGGCAAATACGCATCTATGGACCCCACCCCGCAACCCCCGGCGCGCTGGACGTGGTGGCTACACTACGCCCTTTACCTGATCCTGGTCGGCTACGTCGTCGGCGTCGTCATCGTGCCGGCGCTGCGCGAAGAAACCTTTGGCTACACCTACGACCCCGACAGCGACAGCTATCGCTTCCGCGATTTCGCTGGCATCCTGGTCATGGCGAAGGCGCTGTGGTCCGGCAAGGCCGGTTACGATCTCGACAGTCACCTGGCCGTCACCCGCGCGTGGACCGGGCGCGACATGGCGGCGGCGATGCCGTTCCCGTATGCGCCGACGATGCTGTATCTCCTTGGCCCTTTCTGCCCGCTGCCGCTGGCGTGGGCCTTTGCCGCGTGGTCGGTGTTCAACCTGGCAGTGGTCGGCTACCTCCTTTCACGCCCGGACTGTCCGCGCGTCCTCGGCCCGATCGTATTCCTGACGCCGACGGCGGTTTCGTGTTTCACCCTCGGCCAATCGGCGTTGCTGGCGGCCGCCGCGCTGACGTACCTCGGACGCGCAACGTTCCGCCGGCCGACGGAGCGCGGCACCAACGTCTGGGTGATGGCCCTCGTGCTATGGGCGCTGACGGCCCGGCCGCAGCTGGCGATCACGGCCGGCGCCGCGCTCCTGGCACTTCGGCACTGGCGACCCGTGTTGATTGCCGTCGCGCTCACGCTCGTCACGACGGCCGCCCTGACGCCGCTGCTCGGCACGCGCTGGGTCGGCGACTATTTCACTCTCGTAAGCCATTATGACACCACCACGGCACCGCCGGCGTTCGCCTGGGCGCTGGTGCCGAGCCACATGAACAACCTGCGCGCCCTGTTGACGATGGAGTGCGGCGTGCGCGACGACTGGTCGAGCAAGATCAGCGTCGGCGTCTGGCTTACCAGTCTCGCCGTCGTATTGGCGACCGCCTGGCTGCGGCGAGTGCCGGCCGCCGTCGTCTGGGGGAGCTGTATACTGCTGCAATTGCTGCTCTGTCCCCATGTGAATACGTACGAACTCGTCCTGCTGTATCCGGTGTTGGTATTCTTACCGCACGTCGCCCAGGAGCCGAGCACATTTCGGACGAGAATAGTCTGGTTTATACCGCTGCTGCTTTGCCTGCCGCCGGTGGGTCCGTTGGGAATACGGCCGTCGTTGTTGTTTTTTGGGTTATTGAGCTTTGCCGGGGTGTTTGGCTGGCTCTCGGTTGGAGTCGTGCGACGCGGCCTGCGTTAAGAAGGGCGATGCGCAGCAGCGGACCCTTACGGGACAGACTCTTAGCGCGGCGACCGCGCCGACGCAATGGCAGCGATGCCCGCGCCGAGTGCGCCGCGGTAATTAAACCCAAATACGAACAAAACCAGGCAACTCATCACGACCCCAAGGGTTAGGTATACCTGCACCGGCTCGTAGGATTGCTGTGACGGTACAGGGTCGATTGGAACCAGTACTCCGATCAAGGTAAGTACGGAAGAAACAACCAGCATCACGGCCAAGCCGCGCACGCGGGCACCCATGTCGGCCACCTGCAAGAAACGGCCCAATCGATACAAGAAACCGAGGAAGATGACATCGCCAACCATCCAGGCTGCCAAGCCGCCTAGGGACAGATCGAAGGCCAGCAACCGGAAGATGTCACCCCCAACCCCCTGATTCGCCATGCCTGCAATGAGACTAAAAATGCCGGCCCCCATGAGAATGGGAGCGCTGAGCGTCGCGATGAAGCTCAAGGCCCCGAGATCCAGGCACTTCGCGCGAGCCGGTACGCTTATGCATAGCAGCCGACCCAGTAAAAGCGCAAAGCCATACACGCACACGAGGCAGGCACAGACGACGCCGATTAGGCCGATAGCGGAGACGGCGGCAGCGGTGCCGGGGTTTTGGCGTTCGCCCGAGTGCCGTGCGGCCGCCAGCAGCGTCGCGATCAAAACCAAGGGTATCACGAGGGGTATCAGCACTAACCAAACCATGTAGGCGAAGCGCAAACAATGCAACCCGCGCGCAATGCCGCGCCAACCAGGGCCAAGTTCCAAAATTTTCGGCGGTGCCGCTTTGTTGGAACCGGCTTGGGTAGTGGCTGCGTGAACTGGATTAACGAACTCTAGTTCAGGCGGATTTACGACCATTCTTTCGCCGCAAGTGCCACACACGGCAACGCTGCCCTCCTGTTCCGGCAGGAACGAATGCCGGGCCGCACAAATAGGACAAACAACGTCAATGAGCATGGGATTCGTTCCTTACCGGCACAGGGTCAGCGCGGTTGCGGTCGTTCCCATGCGGAATCGTAGGAAAGCGAAAAAAGCTGCTGAATGCGTTCGGCCCGGTCGTTGCTCTCGTCGTGCAAGACTTCAAGCGCCTGCCGCACCTTCACCAGGCGCGGGTCGGTCTCAACCTCGGCGCTTCCCGGCGCGCGGCTGATGCGGTCGAGGATCGCGGCCAGGTCGAGCAGGCGGGCACGGGCTTCGAGAAAGTAGCTATCCAGGGCGATGCGGGCGGGCTGGGACGGGAGTGAGGTTGCGCCGTTGCGCGCTGCGTGGTTCATGGTGTCGCCGTCGGGGAATAGAGCCGCTTGAACTCCAGGCTGACCAGGCTGTTCAGGTTGCCGGAGCGGAAACCCTCCAGGTCGAGGGTGACGAATCGAAAGCCGAGTTCCTTCAACCGCCGCACGAGACCGGCCATTACTTCCGGGTCGAGCAGGCGTTGTAGGCCGTCGGCGGGTACTTCGACGCGGGCCAGTTCGCCTTCATGCAGCCGCACCCGGCACTCGCGGTAGCCCAGCGCGTGCAAGTAAGCCTCCGCCGCCTCGACGCGGGCCGTGCGCTCGCGCGTCACCTCGACGCCGGGGGCCAGCCGGCTCGACAGGCACGGCGACGCGGGCTTGTCCCACGTCGGCAGTCCCCAGGCTTGGGCCAGCGTCCGCACGTCCGACTTGGTGAAACCCGCCTCCAGCAACGGGTGGCGTACTTTATGTTCCGTCGCGGCTTTGAGGCCGGGGCGGTAGTCGCCCTGGTCGTCGAGGTTGGCACCGCTGCAAATCACGTCGGCTTCCAGGTCGGCCAACAGCGTTTCGATGCGGCTGTACAGTTCGCTTTTGCAGAAGTAACAACGGCTGCCGTCGTTGCGGACGTAATTCGGATCGGTAAACTCCTCGGTGGCCACCAGGAGATGACGAATGCCGATCTGATCCGCTAACCGCCGGGCGTCGGCGATTTCGGCGCGCGGTACGCTGGCACTGTCGGCAGTGACGGCGACCGCGTTTGCACCCAACGCCAGAAAAGCCGCCTTGGCGACGACGGTGCTGTCGATGCCGCCGCTGAATGCGACGACCACGCGACGCAGGCCGCGCAGGATTGCGAGCAGGCGGTCGCGCTTGGAGGCGATTTCCGGCGGCAATGTAGATGCGAGCATCTCCGACCTTTCCGGTACAGTAATTAGGTCGTCGGCGCGACTTCAAGCATATGGAACCCGCGCACGTTTTGGTAATCCACGAATGCCATGAACCTGTCGCCACCGAAGTACACACCGGTCGGGCCGTCGAGATACATCACATTTTCCTTCTTCACGACGAGCCAACGTTCCCCGTCATCTAACTCGATAGCAAAGGGCTGAAACGGCACTCTTTGCAACAGTGTTTGCAACTTCTGCTCAAACTCGCCAAGGTTCATCATGGGTCGTTCCTTTCCGGTCGTGGACTACATTAACTTCGCGGCGGGTTGGCAAAACCTGACAACTGCGGTTGGGGCCAGCACGCTCAAGTCCCGTTGAGCGCTCCGAAACACAATTACGCCCTGTTGAATAATTAGGGCCTCCGGGTGACTAACGTCTAACCGCTCGCCGCTCGCCAATTCGAGGAAAAACGGCAGGAACGGCCGTCGGCGGGTCAAGCTTCGTAGCACCATAGCGAATGTGTCCAGGTCCATCCATTCATCGTAAACGAACCGCGCGTGGTTCGCAACAACGAGCCAAACGATTCCCTGCCAAAGCGGCAGCCCCATTGGTGCAAGCCCGCAAACTTGGCAGGATTTCGGTTAAGCCGAGCCGTTGCTGTGCATCCGTAAGTTAAATATCTGCAAGACTTTATACCAATTAACCCCGCAAGGCACAAAACTTGCTCTGCACCGTTCGCCCTTACCCTGTTCGTACCTTTGGACTGACCCCAGGCTCGTTAGGACGGAAAGCACACCATGAAAGTGAAACCGCTGGGCGACCGGATTGTGATTCGGCGTTTCGAGGCCGACGAGAAGACCGCGGGCGGCATCATTCTGCCCGACAGCGCCCGTAACAAGCCGCAAAAGGGCAAAGTCGTCTCCGTCGGACCCGGCAAGATGCTCAAGGACGGCAGCCGTCGGCCCCTCCAGGTCAAGGAGGGCGATACCGTCCTCTTCACCAACTGGGCCGGCGATGAATTCAAGCACGTCCAGGGCGAAGACATCCTCCTCATGCGCGAAGAGGACGTGTTGGCCGTCATCAAGGAATAACCGCACGATTTTCGCAAGCGGACGCGGCGCGGGTCGTCGCGTCCCCAACCTATTTTCATAGAATTACCACCTGAATCCACGAATTCTCCACGGGAGGCACGATGGCAGCTAAGCAGATTGCGTTCGACCAGGAAGCTCGCGAGGCGATGCGCCGCGGCATCGCGAAGTTGGCCCGCGCGGTCAAGGTCACGCTCGGACCCAAGGGCCGTAACGTCATTCTCCAGAAGAGCTTCGGCTCGCCCACCGTCACCAAGGACGGCGTGACCGTGGCCAAGGAGATCGAACTCGAAGACAAGTACGAGAACATGGGCGCCCGCATGGTCCGCGAGGTCGCCAGCAAGACCAGCGACGTGGCCGGCGACGGCACCACCACCGCCACCGTCCTGGCCGAGGCGATCTTCAACGAAGGCCTCCGCGCGGTCGTCAGCGGCGCCAACCCGATGCTCATGAAGCGCGGCATCGAGCGGGCCGTCGCCGACATCGTCGAACGCCTCAACGGCATGAAGACGAACATCGACAAGCAGAAGGATTTGGAGAACGTCGCCACGGTCGCGGCTAACAACGACCGCGAGATCGGCAAGATCATTGCCGAGGCGATGGCGAAGGTCGGCAAGGACGGCGTCATCACGATCGAAGAAGGCAAGACCGCCGTGACCGGCCACGAGTTCGTCGAGGGCATGCAGTTCGACCGCGGCTATCTGTCGCCGTACTTCGTCACCGACCCGCAAAAGATGGAGTGCGAACTCGAAGACCCGTACATCCTCATCTTCGAGAAGAAGATTGCCAGCAACAAGGACCTCGTCCCGATGCTGGAAAAAATCCTCAACCAAAACAAGCCGATCCTCATCCTGGCCGAAGACGTCGAGGGCGAGGCGTTGGCGACGCTGGTCATCAATAACCTGCGTAAGACGTTCAAGTGCTGTGCGGTCAAGGCGCCGGGCTACGGCGACCGCCGCAAGGCCATGCTCGAAGACATCGCCACGCTGACCGGCGGCAAGGCGATCTTTGAAGACCTCGGCGTGCAGCTCGAAAACGTCGGCGTCGCCGACCTCGGCCGCGCCAAGAAGGTCAAGATCGACAAAGACAACACGACGATTATCGAAGGTGCCGGCAAGAAGGCGCAAATCCAGGGCCGCATCCAGGCGATCCAGCGCGAACTGGAGAAGTCCACGAGCGACTACGACAAGG
>JBBRLG010000329.1:0-8482 GCA_038231495.1 Gemmatales bacterium
AAGGCGACGACCTGCTGCTCCAGCACGGCAATCCGCGCATCCCGTTCGCAACAGCCTTCACAAGTCGGCACAGCCATGCCGACAGCTTACGAAAACGCGGCAGCTACAGCTGCGCCACTTTGTGCCGGTGAACGGTTACTTTATTTATTCGTCCGCTATCGAGACGAATGGACGGAGATCGCGTCGGAAGCACGTGAGAGAGGGCACGCCTGGGCGCGGCTTCTCGCCCCAAACCCACCGGCAACGCAAGGAGTGATCCATGCCTCAGCCTGATACGCTCGATCCCCGGATTCTGGGACAGCGCATCACCGAGGCCCGCAAAGCTCGTGGCAAGACGCAGGAGGAGGTTGCGGAGTTCCTCGGGTGCAGCCGCCCCACGTACATCGCCATCGAGAAAGGGGAACGCCTCGCCAAAACGGACGAGATCCTCAAGCTCGCCCCGTTCTTGGGCAAGACGGTCAACGCTCTGGTCCGGCCCACCGAGCCGGTCGTCGATCTTCAGCCGCACCTGCGGGCGGTCGCCGAGCGCATGAAGGGGGCAGACGAACCCGCACTGCAAGCCGCCATCGGCGACCTCCAGCAGCTTGCGGAGGACTACCGGGACTTGGAGCGGATGATGAACGCCCCGCTGCGGTTCAACTACCCGCCCGAGGTCGCGCTCGACTCCCGCATCGACGCCGCCGATCTCGCCGAGGGCGTGGCCGGCCAAGAGCGGCGGCGGCTCGGGCTGGGCGATCAGCCGGTCATCTACCTCCGCAGCACGCTGGAGTGGGATGTCGGGTTGCGGATCTTCTACTCCAACAAACTACCCTCGGCAATTGCCGGGATGTACGCCTACACCGCCGACCTTGGCTGCTGCATCCTCATCAACCGCAAGCACCCGCCCGAGCGCCGTCGAGCTTCATTGCTGCACGAGTACGGCCATCTTCATCTCAGCGTGGACCGATACCGGCCCGGCATCGACTACCTCTCGATGAGCGGACGCAAGCCCGCCAACGAGCGGTTCGCCGAATCGTTCGCCCTGAGCTTCCTGATGCCCGCCAGTTCCGTTCGCCAGCGGTTCCACGACATCGTGACGACGACGAAGGACTTCCAAGTGGCCGACCTGCGCCGCATGAGCCACTTCTACTTCGTTTCCGTCGAGGCGATGGCGAGGCGGTTGGAAGAACTGGGCCTGATTGCCAAGGGGAGTTGGCAGTACCTCAAGGAAGCTAAGTTCGCTCCCCGGCAGGCGGCGGAACTGCTCGACTTGCAACCGCTGCCGACGAATGACGAGCCGTACCCCGAGCGCTACAAGTACCTCGCCGTCCACGCCTACGAGCGGGGCGAGATCGGCGACAGCGACCTCGCCCACTACTTGCGCTGCGACATCGTGACGGCGCGAGAGATTGTTAGCCGCACGCTGACGAGTTCGGGCGAAGTCGGCGACACGGGGGAAAAGGAACCGATGCGGCTGGATTTCGACCGTTCTCTGCTGAGCGGGGCATCCGGACACGCCAAGGAATAGGGATGTCCAGCGCAGCCATCGACGCTTGCTGCCTGATCGACCTGTTGGCCACGGGCCACATGGAAGCCATCCTGCGGGCGGCGGGTTTGGACTGGCATCTGTCGTCCGCCGTGGAAGGCGAAGTCCAGCACGTCCGCCAGCACGATCTCGCCCAACCCGGTCAATTCCTCAAGGTCGCCGTGGACCTGTTGCCCTTGAAGACCTCGGGCATGTTGCAGGTCTGCGCGCCCGCCAACCAGACCGAACTGGACCGCTTCGTGTACTACGCCGCCAAGTTCCGCTCGGACGGCGAGGCGATGTGCATCGCTCTCGCCGAGCAGCGGGGCTGGGCCGTGGCTACCGACGACCGCAAGGCGATCCGGGTCGCCCAGCAAGCGGGGTTGACGGTCGTTAGTTGTCCCGCGTTGGTGAAGAAATGGGCCGACGCGAACGGACCAGATCAGGCGACGCTGCACAAGGTCTTGCAGGACATTCAGGTACTCGCCCAGTTCAAGCCGAACCCGACGATGCCCGAATACCAATGGTGGGTCGATGAACTGGCGAAGGCGGTTCCATGACCTAGCGACTTTGCTGTTCTCTTCCGCTTTTTGTCAGGACGTGCAGATGATTCGGGTAAAAATCCCCATGATTTGGCGAGATCGACGATATAGTATTCATCGATATCGACCACCACATCGGACTCGCGCAGCTGGAGGAATTTCCACGCACTGCCCGTCGTCACCACGCCGTGGACCGTCGCGATGGTCGTGCCGGCCTTTCGGTTAAACTCCTGCGCCGCCACCATCGCCGCGATGCACGGGCCCAGTCCCGAGCGCAGGTTATCATTCTTGGCCTCGACAATTGTCACGAGCGGGGCCGTGAGAATAATTTGCCGCGGCAATTTCGTGAGGATGAAGTCGCAGAAGCCGTTCAGCCCGCGCGCCACATCGACGTTGAATTCGATGCCCGAAAAAAGGCCGAAGCTCCCGGTTAAAGTGCGCCTTAGTTCCAGCAGCACGGGGGCGATGATGAATTCGGAGCGGGCCTTGTCGGTGTTGACGGCCAGGGCCAGGTCGGCGCCGTCGCGGATCATGACCGCGAAACCTTCCCGGAGGGTGGCGGCAGGTGTATCGGCGAACAACTCGGCTTCGGTGACCGACACGCCGAGCAACTGTTGCACTTCGGGAAAGGTGAAATCGCGGAAAGCCATCGATAACTCCGTCCGTGTCTGGGGGCATCGTTTACGACCGTTCACACTTCCCTCATCAGGTCGTCGCCGCTTTACCGAGACCTACTGGCGCCGCCGCGTACCCGTGTTGGATGTCGATAAGCACGTCCGTGTTAACGAGTTCCATCGGCTACAAACGCTCCCGCTTCTCGGCCTGCTGGCGCAACGCGCGAGCGTGTCCCGGCGCGTCGGCGATGTCGGATCGCGTCCCGATAAGTCCCTCGCTTTGCCAGTAGGCGAGCAATTCCGCACCCGTGTTCGGACGGGGATTCGGAGACCGCCCTACGGCCAGCAGGCGCAATACTTTGTCCGATAGTAACCGTTCACTCCCCCCCTTACGAAGGGGGGGCAGGGGGGGTTAAGATCGTAAGCAGTCGGTCCTGGCGCTCTCTCCACCCCTCCTACCCCCCTTCGTAAGGGGGGAGTGAACGGTTACGTCCGATATAGGTAGTTGGAGGCGGGCAGCCTCCGCGACGAGTTCGGTTTCCAGTTCAAGCGGCAGGTCAAGCACGAAACTCATGGGTATTCCCCTTTCCCCTCGCATTATAGCAATGCAGTCCGGCCTTTGACCGCGAATCATTCCTGGCCGCCATCTCTTTCGACCCAAGGGGAATAACCAAATGCCGCCACAGCCCTCGATCTCGCCATGCCGGCCACCCCTGCCCTAGCGCATTGGCATGGCAAGGGTCGAGTTTGGCCGGCAATCACGTTCCCCGGCCCAACGCCGCGGTCACGATCTGTTGGGCCTCGCGGACAATCGCATCCAGGTGGTCTTGGTCCTTGAAACTCTCGGCGTAAATCTTATAGATGTTTTCGGTGCCCGACGGACGGGCCGCGAACCAGCCGTTGGCCGACACCACCTTTAAGCCGCCTATCGGGGCGTCGTTGCCGGGCGCGCGCGTCAGCTTCGCCACAATTGGTTCGCCGGCGAGCTGCGATTCCTGCACCGCGTCGGGGGCGAGTTTTTGCAACCTTGCTTTTTGCTCAGGCGTGGCCGCGGCGTCGATGCGCGTGTAATACGGCGTGCCGAACTGCGCGGTCAGTTCCTGGTAGTGTTCGCCGGGATCCTTGCCGGTGCGGGCTGTAATCTCCGCGGCCAGCAGGTCCATGATCGGGCCGTCCTTGTCCGTCGTCCACACCTGGCCGTCACGCCGGAGGAAGCTCGCACCGGCACTCTCCTCGCCGCCGAAACAGATGCTGCCGTCGAACAGGCCCGGCGCGAACCACTTGAAACCCACCGGCACTTCCGTCAACTTGCGGCCCTGTTGCCGTACCACGCGGTCGATCGTGCCGCTGCTTACCAATGTCTTGCCGACCGCCGCTTCCTTGGGCCAATCGGGGCGGTGGGTCAACAAGTAACGGATCGCCACCGCGAGAAAGTGGTTGGGATTCATTAGACCCGCCGCCGGCGTGACGATGCCGTGGCGGTCAGAATCGGGGTCGTTGGCAAAGGCGACACGGAATTGATCTTTGAGGCCGACTAGCCGGGCCATCGCATAGGGGCTGGAACAGTCCATGCGAATTTTGCCGTCGTGGTCCACGGTCATGAACGAGAACGTCGGATCGACCGTCGGGTTCACGACCTGAATGTCGAGGTTATAGATTTCGTTGATCGGCCCCCAATAATGGATCGCGGCGCCGCCGAGCGGATCGACGCCGAGTTTCAACCCGGCGGCGCGGATCGCTTCCATGTCGATGACGTTGCGCAGGTCTTCGACGTACGGCCGCACGAAGTCGCGCTCGTGCGTGGTGTTTGCCTTCAGGGCTACCGTGATAGGCACGCGCTTCACGCCGGCGTTGTTTGTCCGGAGCAGGTCGTTGGCCCGGTCCTGAATCCACTTGGTCACGTCGGTGTCGGCGGGGCCGCCGTTGGGCGGGTTGTACTTGAAGCCGCCGTCTTCCGGCGGGTTGTGCGACGGCGTGACGACGATGCCGTCGCCGAGGTGTTCGCGGCGGCCGCGGTTGTGCGTCAAAATGGCGTGCGAAATGACCGGCGTCGGTGTCACGCCGTCGTCGCGCTGGATCACCGTTTCCACGCCGTTCGCGGCCAGCACCTCCAGGGCGGTGCGCTGCGCGGGGGCCGACACGGCGTGCGTGTCCTTGCCCAGAAAGAGCGGGCCATCGATGCCCTTGTCGTGCCGGTAGTCGCAAATGGCCTGGGTGATGGCCAGGATGTGGGCCTCGGTGAACGTCGCGTTCAGCGGCGTGCCGCGGTGGCCGCTGGTGCCGAAGGCGACCAACTGCGTTGGGTCGGCCACGACTGGCTCGTGGTCGTAATAGGCCTGTTCGAGTTGGGCGACGTCGATGAGGAGTTCTTTCGGAGCCGGTTTGCCCGCGAGGGGGGAAAGTGCCATGAGTGCTACCTGTGCCATTGCTCGTGAAAGCCATTATCGGATGGTTTGCATGGGGATTTGCGCTTCGGGCTTGTGTCATTCCAAGTGTCATTCCAAGCTGCGGCAAGTATAACAGGCATGAAGCGACGCGTCCAACGTCCGGCAAGGAGTCCCCGCGATGGCAGAGCCAACCGACCCGCCCCCGTTCCTGACCAAGCCCGACGCCTTCCGCGACGTAAGCCGCGGCGATCCCCGGCCGCACACGCTCAAGGGCGACGACCTCGTCAAGGCACGCATGACGCCGGAGTCGTGGCGGTTGGAGATCGTGAGCGACGGTTCCGCCGACATAGCGACACCGCGCAAGCTCGACGACAAGACAGCTCTCGATTATCCGGCATTGGAGGCGCTGGGCAAGCGCGTCGGCGTCAAGTTCCTTAAGGCGATGCAGTGCCTCAACATCCCGCAACCGTTGGGCCAGGGCTTGTGGGAGGGCGTGCCGTTGCGCGAGGTGCTCAAGCTCGTCGGCAAGGTGAAGAACATCCGCCGGGTTTATTACGAGGGCTTTCACAACAACGACCCCAAACAACTTTTCCAATCGTCGCTCGGCTACAACCAGGTGATGGAGACGCCGCCGTGGGATCTGGGGCCGTTCGTGGCCTACCGCCTCAACGGCGAGCCGTTGTCGCCGGTGCGCGGCGGCCCGGTGCGGATGGTGGTGCCGTGGGCGCACGGCTTCAAGTCGATCAAGTGGTTGCAACGGCTTACGCTGACCAACGACTACAAAACCAACGACACCTACGCCGAGGCCAACAACGACCCCGACTCGTACCTGAAGACCGCGGCGTATTTCGACGACGGCCCGCAAGAGATCAAGGCGGGCGCGAAGGCGGTCGTCCGCGGCAACGCAATGGTTGGCTGGTCGGGGCTGAAGCGCGTCGAATACTGGCTGCGGCCCGACACCGGCACGCACGGCAAGTTGGCGGACGACGACCCGGCCTGGCGGCAAGCGAAATGGGAGCCGTGCGTCCTCGACGGCCCGCCCGCCGATTGGGGCGGCAGCTTGCCGGAAGGCGTCCTGCCGAAGGACGTGTGGGGCTTCGACGCGACGGGTAAGCCGAAGGAGTGGCCGTTGCGCTTCAGCCTCGCTCACTGGAGCGTGACGCTAAAGGGTTTGGAAGCGGGGGCGTACGAGTTCCGGGTGCGCACGATCGACCTGAACGGCTACGCCCAGCCGGAGCCGCGGCCCTACCCGAAATCGGGACGCAATGAGGTCCAGTATCGGCCCATTATGGTGACTGCGTAAAGGCGAGCGGCGGACGAAAGTCCGCCGTGGTCGTGCCGTGGTCGTGCGGTAGCACGGCGGACTTTCGTCCGCCACTCGCCTTTATTAGTTGCGGTTCTCCGAACTGCGGTTAAACAAATTGAGCCACGCCAAGAGACTCTTCAAATGGCAAAGAAACGTAAGCCCGACGGCGACCGCCGCAAACGGTCGCGCCCGCCCGCCACCGTCCCCGACCTGCCCGACCCGCGCCTGACCGAAGGCGTCATCCAGCAGTTCGTGCGTTCGCAGCACGGCGGCGACGACGCGGACTCGCCGCCGGCCTTGGCTCAAGCACTCGTGTACCGGGCACTGGCAGAAAAGGACGAGACGCGGCGCGTCAAGCTCGCGCAACAAGCCTTGCTCGTCAGCCCGGACTGTGCCGACGCTTACGTCCTGTTGGCCGAACACGCCCCAAGCCGCAAGGCGGCGCGGGAGTTGTACCAACAAGGCGTCGCCGCCGGCGAGCGGGCACTGGGACCGCAAGCCTTCGAGCGTGACGCCGGCCATTTTTGGCATATTTCGGAAACCCGGCCTTACCTGCGCGCCCGGCTCGGCCTGGCCCACGCGCTCTGGATCGCGGGCCGGCGCGACGAGGCCGTGCCACACCTGCAAGACATGCTGCGGCTCAACCCCGGCGACAACCAGGGGGTTCGCTATACGCTCGCGGGTTTCCTGCTCTTCCTCGACCGCGACGATGAACTTCGGCAACTCCTTGGCCACTACGAAGACGACGCCTCGGCGGCGTGGGCTTATACGAATGCCCTGCTCGCGTTCCGGCAACAGGGCGACACCATCGAGGCGCGCCGGGCGCTCAAGCTGGGCAAGAAGACGAACAAGCACGTCCCGGACTACCTGCTCGGCCACAAGTTGCTGTCGGTTCAGCCGGCCGGTTACAGCCTGGGCAGTGAGGAGGAAGCGATCCTCTACGCCGGCGGCTTCCTGGTGGGCTGGCGGGCAACCCCCGGTGCCATCGCCTGGTTGCGGGCCAACGTGAAAACCAAGACCCGCAAGGCCGATGGGCCGGAGCCGCAAGGGCCACTCGGCTTCGTCAAAACCTGGCTCAAGGAGCGGTTACGCCAAGCACCCGACGTGTGGCAAGCCGATTGCCGGCAGCTGCCCAACTGGATGCGGATCGGCGGCGAGCCGGTGCGGCCGTGGGTGGTCCTGGTGACGAGCCGCACCGACGACCGGGTCCTGGCCCACCAGATGCCGGACGAGACGCCATCGGCCGCGGCGCTGTGGGACGTACTGGTGCAGGCGCTCCGGCACCCGGCGGCGGGCGAACCGCACCGGCCGACCGCCATCGAAATCCGGCCCGACGCCCGCTGGGA
Organism: Gemmatales bacterium; assembly: GCA_038231495.1. Taxonomy (GTDB): domain Bacteria; phylum Planctomycetota; class Planctomycetia; order Gemmatales; family Gemmataceae; genus JBBRLG01. The sequence goes on from JBBRLG010000329.1 coordinate 7,700, forward strand.
TTCGCTGCGACCGCACCTGGTGGCGATCGGCGTGGAATTGATGGCGGTCGAACGCCTCGAACACCTCGACGCCGTGTTCGACGACCTGAGCCGGCACGTCGGCGGCCCGCCGCAACCGGGATTGCTGGACGTGCCCGGCGTCACCCCGCTGCGGGCCGGCAGTTTCTTCGAGGCGGCGGCGTTTTTCTTCCAACAGGCTCCGTGGAAGAAGGTCGGCTACGAGTCGGCGGTTCAGATCGAGTGCGACAAGTATTCAGGCGGCCCGTGGTACGCGGTACTCATGGGCCAGTCGGGCCTGATGACGGGCCTGGCGCTCTACGAAGACCTTACAACCTTGCGCCGTCTGTGGACGCGGGCAGCCTCGGACGAGGCGAACGCCCGGCAAACCGTGGCGACGACCGTCACCTTCGGCGAGGAGTCGGACATCGCCGTGGCCGACCTTGAAGCGGCCCGGCGTTACGACTGGCCGGTGGCCCGGCCGGACGCCTACCCCGCAATCTTCCACAAAGAGCGCGGGTTGGCGTTACGGCCGCCGTTGGCCTGGGAACTGGAATTGATGGAAGGTTGCTTGCGGGCCGTGCCGGACTTCGTGAGCCGCCGGCCGCAAGAGGATTTGACCCGCGAGACGCTGACCGTGCCCGTGGCCTCCGGACAGTTGCAGCTAACGCTCGCGTGGTTGGCGGAAGCCTGACCCACAAGACCGGCAATTTGGCGAGCCGGGAGCGTAAGCGACCCGGCGTAGCCGCAAGCGGCCCGCTTGCAGGCTGAACCCACGCAGGAGCC
>JBBRLG010000330.1:0-8473 GCA_038231495.1 Gemmatales bacterium
ACCCCCCCAACCCCCCCTTCGCAAGGGGGGGAGCGAACGATCAAAACTCCCTCTTGACACGATACCCCCATCCTTGGCATAACGCCGCCCCTTCCGAGCAATCGTTTTGACGGGGCGCCGGGAACGCAATCGGCACGCCTTTGGGGGCAAGGGCGTGCCTTGGGTCAGGGGGCTGGTATGGTGCGAATCGGCTGGACGACCTGGACGGCTTTGGGCGCACTCCTCCTGAGCGGCTGCTACGCCACCGGACCGCTTCAGGAAAACCCCATCCTCGTCCGGCCGGAGAAGGTGGGCGGTTGCGAGAACCCCGTCTACGTCCCGCTCGGCCCGAGTTCTTATCCCCTCGTCTGGGACAAGACTATCGACATTATCGACGACTATTTCGACGTGGCGTTTGCCAACCGCTACGACGGTCGCATCGAGACGTATCCCCGGATCGCACCGGGCCTCGGCCAGCCCTGGAAACCGGGCAGTCCCGACCTGTACCAGCGGACCCTGGCGTCGTTTCAGAGCATCCGCCACCGGGCGATTGTTCGCATCGCCGTGGCCGACGACGGCGGCTTTTTCATCGACGTGAAAGTGCTCAAGGAACTGGAAGACCTGGCCGTGCCGGCTTACGCCACGACCGGCAGCGCGGCGTTCGGCGGCTTCCCCACGGTCGAACGGCAGTACGAAGTCATCGACGCCTCGCTCTACGACCCGAACTGGATTCCCATCGACCGCGCCGGCAGACCGATGCGCGACCTCTTGTTAGAGCAGGTCATCCTCGAACGGATTGCGTGCATGGATTTGACCGGGTTGAGGAAGAATCCCTGATTGCCGCTTGCGGCTGAGCGCTTCGCCGCAAGCGGCTGAGCGCTTCGCCGCAAGCGGCAATCGGTCACTTCACCGCGTCCGGCTCCTCCGCCTTGACCGGCAATTTGACCGTAAACGTCGAGCCTTTGCCCACGACACTTTCCACTCGAATTCGGCCGTGATGTTGTTCGATGATCTGCCGGCACACACTCAGACCCAGGCCGGTGCCGCCGTGGCCGCTGGAGTCCGGCTCCTTCGTCGTGTAAAACGGCTCGAATATCAACCGGAGTCTGTCCGGCGGGATACCAATGCCCGTGTCGGCGATACGCAATTCGACAAGTTGCGTTCGCGGGTTTTCCTTGACCTCGATGCGGAGGTGGCCGCCGCGCGGCATCGCCTGACGGGCGTTGATGAGCAGGTTCAACATTACCTGTTCGATCTGGGCCGCCACGACGTAGGCCTTGGGATGGCCGTGATACTTCTTGTCCAAATGTATCCGGTGCTTGCTCAAATCCTTGTCGGTCAGGATGAGCGTCTCTTCCACCAGCGCCACCATGTCGGTCATGGCGCGCTTGGTCGAGGTGTTGCGGGCGAAGCCGAGCATGCCGTTAACGATCGTCGCGGCGCGCTGGCCTCCCTTGAGGATCTTTTCCAGCGCCTGCACCTTGGCCGCCTCGTCCTGGCCGGGGCGCTGGGCCATGCGGGCGTAATTGATGATCGTGGTCAGGATGTTGTTGAATTCGTGGGCGACGCTGCTGGCCAGCGCGCCGACACTGCTCAGTTTCTGTGCGTGCAGCAGCTGTTGCCGGAGCTGGTCCGCCTCGGCCCTGGAAACCATCACTTGCTCGTCGATCATTTCGGTCGCCTCCCAGGCTCCCGTCCGAAGTAAAACTCGTTTACCCGTCTCTTGCCCGCGTGCCGTCTGACTTGCGGACCGTGCATCCGGTTCAGCCGGTTGGACAGCATTTGGTATCGGCCAGTCCGCGCCGGCCTCTTCATCGGAAGTCGTTACCGATTCAGCAATTAGAATCGTAAGCGGCGCAGACGCCATAGGCTGGGGGCACGCCGGTAAAGCCTGGATTCCGGCGAACGACGGCGAGCTAGGCGGGACGTGCAAGAGGGGGAATGCTATCCTGGCTCGGAGCGACGCGCTGCGGCGAAGTGCGTAATGTCTGAGTGAGCTTGTCGCCACCCGCGGTGGGCCGGCGTGAGGAGAGCGGCATGTCCGTGGCGCGAAAAAACCCGTTGGCTCGCTTCCTCCACTGGGAACCGGCGGGCGGCCTCGTGCTGTTGGCCTGTGCCGTGATCGCGTTGGGTCTGGCCAATTCGCCCCTGGCAAACGCCTTTGAGACGTTCTGGCACTTGCACCTCGGTTTCAACCGCTTGGGCCTGGACCTCGACAAGCCGCTCGAATTCTGGGTCAACGACGGCCTGATGGTCGTATTCTTTTACACAATCGGCCTGGAAATCAAGCGTGAATGGCTCGAAGGCGAACTGAGCGAGCCGCGCAACACGCTGCTGCCGGGGTTGGCGGCGCTGGGCGGGATGGTGGTGCCGGCGCTGCTGTACCTGACCCTGCACGGCTTCCGCGGTCCGGGCGCGGCGGGCTGGTCCATCCCGATGGCCACGGACATCGCCTTCGTCGTCGGCACCCTCGCCCTCCTCGGTGCGCGGGTGCCGCGCGGCCTCAAAGTCTTCCTCCTCACGCTTGCGGTCGTCGATGACCTCGGCGCGATCTTCGTGATCGCCGTCGTCTTCACGGCGGCGGTTTCGTTCGTCGCCCTTTTCCTTGCCGGACTTGGCCTACTTACCATCGCAGCGTTGCAGTTCCTGCGCGTCCGGCCGGCACCCGTTTACATACTGGTCGGCGTGCTGGTCTGGCTGGCGTTTCTGCAATCGGGCGTCCATCCGACGATCGTCGGCGTGCTGCTCGGCGTCATGACGACTCACCGGCCCGGACCCGACGGCAAGTCGCCCCTGGTGCGCTGGCAAGAGCGCTTGCACCCGTGGGTGAGCTTCGCCATCATGCCAATTTTCGCCCTGTGCAATGCCGGCGTGGCCATCGAACCGGCGGCGTTCCTCGACGCGACGGCGTTGGCCGTCATGGTCGGCCTGGTGGTCGGCAAGCCGCTCGGCATCGCGTTGTTCAGCTTCCTGGCGGTCGTCCTGCGCATCGGCCGACTGCCGGCCGGCGTGAACGCCAAGGTCCTTCTCAGTGGCGGCTGCCTGGCCGGCATCGGCTTTACCATGTCGCTGTTTCTCGCGGACCTGTCCTTTGTTGATCCAGTTCTCCGGCAACCGCCGCAACAACTCGCCCCCGCGAAGCTCGGCGTGCTGGTGGGTTCGACCATCAGCATGCTCCTCGGCGGGTTGCTCCTGTTCGGCTTCCTGGGCAAACCGGCGAAGCAGGGCTGACAGGCAAAGGTGGACCGGCGTGGTCCGCGAACCTTACCCTGCCCGTCCATTCGTTGCCGGTTCCCGAGGCGTTAGCCTTTCTCACCCGAACCGGAAGGATCGTTCCAATCCGCACCGCGCCGCCGACCGGGTTGCCGTAAGCGCGCATAAACTACTGTGCCCACGCGGCTCGTTCCGTCGAAAAGGGATGTTGGCCGACAGTGCGCCACCCACCCCGCCGCGGATCTTGGGCCCCACGGTGCCACCCCATGACGACCACCCCGCACCCCCGCGCCGACCGGCCGCCCCTGCTCCGCTGGACTGCGTTTGCCGTCCTGCTCGGCACGGCCTTCTTCTTCCCCCTCGACGGCCCGCAAGCGCCGCGCGGCGGTCTGGGGTTGCGCCTGCGTGCGGCCGCCGTTGCCACGCCCGACAGCAGCGCCGCCGAGGCGACCGCCCTGAGTCGGGCCGAGCACCTCGAACGGCTCGGCGTGGCGGCGTGGCACAAGGCCGGCGACCGCGGGCGCGGCGTCAAGGTCGCGGTCCTCGATTCGGGCTTCAGCGGCTACCACGAGCACCTCGGCCACGCTTTGCCGGACAAGGTGTTGGTGAAATCGTTCCGCACCGACGGCAACCTGGAAGCGAAGGCCAGCCAGCACGGCATCCTCTGTGCCGAGGTCGTGCATACGCTGGCACCGGAGGCGGACCTGCTCTTCGCCAACTGGGAGGCGGACCGGCCCGACCAGTTCCTCGACGCGGTGCGTTGGGCACGGCAGCAAGGGGCGCGGGTCGTGACGTGTTCGCTCATCATGCCGAGTTGGAGCGACTGCGAAGGCGGCGGCAGCGTCCACCGCGACCTGGCGCGCATCCTCGGCACCGGCGACAAGGCCGACGACGTGCTGTTGTTCGCCAGTGCCGGCAACACCGCGCAGCGGCACTGGAGTGGCCCGTTCCACGACGGCGGCGACGGCGGCCACGAATGGACCGCGGGCTGTTTCGACAACGGTATCCATCCGTGGGGCGGCGAGGTCGTCTCGGTCGAGCTGTGCTGCGCCACGGCGGCCCCGTTCGACCTGTCAGTTTACGACGTGACCGCGGCGGAGACGGTGGGCACGACCGCAGTCGTAGCCAAGCACGACCACGGCACGGCAGTGGTGCGGTTCGTGCCGCGCGCGGACCACGCCTACACGGCCCGGGTGCGTGGCCGGGAAGGAGTCACCGACAAGTTCCACCTCGTCGTCTTGGGCGGCGGCTTACAGGTAGCCAACGCGGCGGGCAGCGTGGCCTTTCCCGCCGACGGCGCGGAAGTGGTCGCCGTGGGTGCGGTGGACGCCGGCTGCCGGCGAACCGCGTACAGTTCGTGCGGCCCGAACTCGACCAGTCCCAAGCCCGACCTGGTGGCCGTCGTACCCTTTCCAAGCGGCTGGCGGGAGCGGCCGTTCTCCGGCACCTCGGCGGCGTCGCCCCAGGCCGCGGCCCTCGCCGCCCTGTTCTGGACGCGCCACCCCGACTGGACGGCCCGCCACGTCCGCGACGAGTTGCGGACCGCGGCCGAGTACCCGACCAAGGGCGGCCACGATTTTGAGACCGGTTATGGGCGGATTCACCTGCCCTGAAAGCGCGCGAACGGCCGTGGCCTTCAAGCGCCCGTCAAATCACCGTTTGCTAACAGCGATTTTCGCACCCCTATTTTTTAGACTTTTGCGAAGGCCCGTTGGTCCGTGTCGGCTTCGCTCAACGGCAGCGGAAGTCGAGTTGGTAGTTCTCTAGCCACGGGACACCGGGGTTGAGGTTTTCCGGACGCAGCTTGTTGGGCAGACCCTCGTATTGTCTCCGTAAGCAATCTGCATTGGGCGCATTGTAAGAGGTCACGACGATGGGATCGGCCGTGACCCGCACGTCCCCTGCCAACCCCTGCAAGACCTCTTTGGCCAGGTGCTTGGCGTCCCAGGTCGCGAACGGCTCCCCCAGGCGGCAACGCCATTGGTGGAGCACCGCTTGGGCCAGCAGCGACACCGTCATCTGGCCGTAGCGGCTATTGACATGCTGCGTGCCCGCCCGGTCCCCGCCGAGGGCCTGCTCCTGGTTGAAAAACTCCTCGCCGTGCCAACGCTTCGGCTAGTCGCGGGTTAAAGCCTCGACCTCGTTACGAGCCGCCGTGCAGCGGAAGGCGTTGAACCGCCAGTCCGCGGGCGTTTCGTTGAAGCGCTGCACGAACAACGGCAAGGGGCCGACCAAGCCGTGGGTCCGTTGCTAAGGGATCGGGGCCGTGGCCTAGCCCGCCCCGTGGCGCGTGAACAACGCGGCCGGCAGCCCGCGTAGACGTTCCAGGAGCGGTTTGCGGATGACCAACGGCACCAACAAGTCGAAGCCGGTTTGCCGATGCACCTGCTCAATCAGTTCGGTCGTGAAAGGCTCGGCGTCGGCCAGCACCAAGGTGGTGGCCGGCCGCGGTCCCAAGAGGGCCGCGGCCCGTTCCAGCAGTTCCGGGGTCGCTGGCGGGACCGTGCGCGCGGGCGTGCCGGTGGTGAAGCACAGCGGTTGGCCGGTGTCGCCGTCGAGGGCGAAGAAGGTTTGCGCCACCTTGGTCGCCGGGCCGGAGGGCGAGGGTGCCGGCGGCGCCGACGAGGAGTTGCTGTTGGAGATCGGCGTGGAACATGGGGGCACCTGCACGGGGTGGGGAGCGGAAGAAAACCGCTGCGGGCAGGCTAACGCAGGGCGGCGGCAAAGTCTAATTAAATAGGGCGGTAAAAAGGGCATAAAGCGGCCCGTAGTCCGCGACAAAGTGCCAAAACAAGGGGAACAGTGGGTGAGAGGCCGCACACAAGCCGCCCTATTTAATTAGACTAGGACCGCAACTGACAAGACAGCCCACTCCAGCCCCGTCAGGCTTACGCCGAAGAAGGGAAAATAAACCCACGCCGGAAAATGGCTGTTAGCAAACGGTGGAATTGAAGCGCAAATGAACGCCAATGCCGCGCGACGGCTAAACAGTGCGCCCTTGAGCCAAACCCGCAGTTGAACGAATGTCTATCGGTTATCCCCGCGCCAGTTATTGCCTCGGCATGTAAGCTTCGCACAAATTCATTCTGCCAATCGTGCTGTTTCGGGAGCACGCGGCTTACCCGACCGGGCTCCCTTTTGCGTCCAATGGGACCGCGCGGCAGCGCCCACTCGACCACCCTTGCCAAGCGCAACAATCTTGGCAAGGGTCGGAATTTGGTACTCAAGGGCCGTCAGTTGCAGGCAGCAGCGCTAATATACCCTTGCCAAAGGCCAGGCGAAGGTCGGCAAGGGTTGGTGGCAAGGGTTCCCTTGGCAAGCCCCTTGGTGGCAGCCGGGGATGCGTAACTTTCGTGCCGAGGTAATACAACGGCGGCCGGGGTGCAAACGATCGTTGACTTCCAGACGGTCCCGGCGAGCCACACCTCACCGCGGCTGGGCGTCGGAACTGTGGACATACAGATCCCCCTCGCCGCTGGCCAACACGATCCTCACGGTGAACAACACCGCCGGGACTACCCTCAGCGGCGGCGTCGGTGAAAGCAACGGCGCGCGGGCGCTGGGTGTCGCGGGCACCGGTACGCTGACCCTGGCCGGGCCGAGCTACTACTCCGGCGGCACCCTGGAGAACCTGTCCGGGGCTAATACGATCGGCGGCAACGTCCTCCTCGGCCTGCCCAGCACCGTGCAGGTGGACGTGAACCAGCTGGCGCTGACCGGCGCGATTTCCGGCACCGCCGACCTGACCAAGACGGGCGGCGGCACGCTCATTCTCGCCGGCACCAACACCTACACCGGCCAGACCAACATCAACGCCGGTATCATGCAACTGACCAACCCGACGGCCAACAACCTCACCAACAGCAACGTCATCACGCCCCACGGCGCGCCGACCGGCAGCGCCGCGGTCGCCAGCGGGGCGATTACCCTGAGCGCCGCCAACAGTTACCTGGGCAGTACCACCGTCAACGGCACGGGCAGCGGCCAGCTGACCCTGGGCAACATCAGCGCCCTGAGCAACAGCACCGTGACCTTGACCAGCGGCCTCGTGGCCAACAACGTCGGGGCTAACTTCGCCGTCGCCAACCCGGTCAACTTCACCAACAGCGTCGTGACGCTCGGCGTCGGCAACCGCACCTTCTTCGTCGGCCCGATCGTGCTGACGGGCAGCAACCAAATCCTGATAAGCACGCCGACCTTCTTCAGCGGCGTCGTCAGCGGCACGGGTTCGTTGAACCTGGTCAGCGGCAACGCCCTGGTGATGCAGAACCCGAACAACACCTACTCCGGCGGCACCAACGTCGGCACCGGCGCGTCGAACGGCCAGTTGCAAGTCAACTCCAGCGACGTGTTCGTCGGCGGCGTCATCGTGAGCGGTCCCCTGGGCACCGGGCCGGTCAACCTCATGGGCGGCGTCCTCCAGAACGCCAACTCGTCCGTCGCCGATTACGCGACCAATTCGATCGCGCTGCACAGCGCGTTCAACTCGATCAACGCCAACACGACCATCGGCGGGCCTGGACCCACGACCGCGGGCCGCGGCGGCGACATCACGCTTGCCGGGCCGGTGACGGTCACGGGCAACACCAACACCCTCTCGGTGGCGGCCAGCATTAACTTCACGATTGCCGGCGTGGTTTCGGGCACGGGTGCGCTCACCAAGGGCGGCGCCGGCAGCCTGCTCCTCGACGGCACGGCGGCCAACACCAACACCGGCGGCACGACCACGGTCAACGCCGGCACCTTGCTGATTGTGCCGAGTACGGCTGTGTCGATGGCTGCTTTTCCATGTAAGCCACGCCAATGAGATATGGCGAGGGTCACCCCCTACTATGCGGTATCGCTTTGTAAAGGGTTGAGACAACACCTTTGCCGATAAGCTCTTCCGTATCCATGACAGTCCATAATCGACCCTCGCCAATGTCGGCCCTTGCCAACGGCAACGGCGTAACCGAGGCCACCTTCGTTCTGCACTACAACGCCAACTTGCTCGCGGTCGCGGGCGGCACCGTGAACCCCAGCCTGACCGGGGCGACCTTCACCGTGACCACGGCCGGTTCGGGCAGTGCCGCGACAGCGACCATTGTTTTCCACAGCCCGACCGCGCTGGCGGCGGGTGCCATCCGCCTCGGCGGGCTGGTGGCCACGGTGCCCGACAACGCCCCCTACAAGACGAAGACGTTGCTCCACTTCAGCAGCCTGTCGCTCAACGTTCGTATCCTTGGGAGTGCCGGCCGCTCTTTGGAGTGCGGCGGCTCGACGCCGCTTTCTTTCTTTGGCG
>JBBRLG010000331.1:0-8428 GCA_038231495.1 Gemmatales bacterium
CGCGACCGGAGGTTGTCACTCACTCCGGTCGCTTACGCTCCCGGCGCGCCAATCGGTGCGGTTATCAGAGCTGCTCGACCATCTCGTTGAATTCCAGGTAATGCAGGTGCCGGTAAAGCGGGTTTTCCGTGAGCAGTTCTTTGTGAACCCCCGCCGCGACGACGTGCCCTTTGTGTACCAGGAAAAGCTGGTCGCACGAGCGGATCGTCGAAATGCGGTGCGGCAGGAAGATGGCCGTGCGCCCCGGCAACATGCGCGTAAACGTGTCATCGAGCAGGTTCTTGACGTCCTCGTCCAGCGTAACCGACGGCTCCTCGATGATGAGCAGCGCGGGGTCGCGCAGGATAGCCCGCGCCAGGGCGATGCGGAACTGTTGATCGACGGTCAGTGAATGACCCAGTTCGCCAATCGGGGTCTCGTAGCCCTCCGGCAAACTCTGAATGAAGTGGTGGGCGTGCGCGACCTTGGCCGCTTCGATAATGTGCGGCAACGTGTACGCCGAGTCGCCGCAGCCGATGTTGTTCGCTACCGTGTCGTGGAACACGAGGTTGTGCTGCAACACCGTCGCCACCTGCGCCCGCAGCGAGTCCAGCGTCACCCACCGCAAATTGTGCTTGTCGATGCGGATTTCGCCCGCCGACGGGTCCAGCAGCCGTGCTATCAAGTAAACCAGGGCGTGTTTTTCGAGGTCGTCCGCGCCGATCAGGCCGACGCGCTGGCCGGCCGGGATGGTTAGCGACACGTCTTCGAGCAGCATGCGCTGGCTGCCCGGTTCCGCCAGGCTCACCTTGTCGAACTCGATCCGCTTGGTCAGGGGCGGCAAGAACTCTGCCCCGACCACCTGGCCGACTTCGCTTTTGCGCTCCAGGAAGCGAAACACCTGCCGGGCCGAGTCTGCGCCCCGCCGCAAGATTCGCCGGGCGGCGAACCACAATTCCAGCGGCCGGTACAGGCTAATGAGTGCCGTGGTCAACGCCACCATGCGGGCCACGCCCATGTAGCCGTTCAGTACGATCACGCCGGCGACAAACAACAGGTTGAGGGCGCAGAGCATGGCGAGGAATAGCAGGATCGGCTGGGAAAGCGCCTCACCGCGTAGCCGAACGAGTTGGATGCGGGCGTATTGCGACAGCTGGCGTTCGACGCGGGCCTGGTTAAACGCCTCCATCAGGTAGCACTTCACCAGGCGCATGAGCATCAGACTTTCGCGCATGACCGTGAGCCGTTCGCCCGCGCGGTTGGTCGCCAGTTTGCCCGTCCGCCGGAAGTAGGCCGAGATTTGCCCGCCGATGATCCAAACCAGCACCGCAAAGATGAGGAAGGCCAGGGTCAAATACATATCGACGACGAAGGCGAACAGCAGCAGCAGGATGAACTTGATCGGCTCGCGGAAGTAGACGGTCAGCCGAACGAAGAGGGCGTCGTGGACGGCCTCGACGTGCCGGGTAAAGACCGTGACGGCCTCGCTCGGCCCCAGGGCACGGAAGGCCAACGTGCCAAGGCGGAATGTGTGGTGGTAGACGCCGCGCCGCAACCGCGTGGCTGCCTCGGTGGTCGCGCGCGCCGCCATGTCGCGCATGAGGACATTTAAGCCAGTACCAAGAATGGTAAGCAGGAAGGCGGCAAGGAGCAGGCCGATCAGGTACGTCTTGATCCGCGACGCCGGGTCGTTGGCGGCGTTCCACATCCACGGGTTCCAGCGGGCGACGGTGCCGAACATCGGCGTCAGTCGCTCGCCGTTCGCGTCGTAGCGCACCAGCAGGCTCAGCACGCCGCGGTCGATCTCGTCGTAGTCCCTGCCCCCCAGTAGCTCGGCACGCTTTTCGTCGTTGCCGATGTCGTAGTGCCGCAAGACTTCGCCGACGTTGGCGCGCCATAACAGGTCCAGCTGCGCGCGGGGCAGGTCGTCGAGTGACGACAAGTCTTTCAGCTTGTCCGCGTCCTCGGCCGGCACAGGAGCCGGCACAAAGTAGGCGAGTTGGCGTTTGCGCTCCGCCGGATCGAGGGTGGCCCATTTATTCTTGAACCGTTCCTGCTGCTGGGCGCTCAGGGCGTGGAAATTGGGGATACGCCCGCGCGTCACCAACAAGTCGGTAAAGAGCATCAGAACGACGAGGAGCAGCACGAAAACGAAGGCGCTGCCGACTCCGGCACCGTGGGCCGCCCATTTGGCCACGGCGTTGTAATTCAGGTAGGTACAGGCCTTGGCAAAGGCGTTGGGTGCTGGCTCGTTGTCCACGGGGCCTCCTCGGACGGGTGGGGTGGGGGCCGAAGGTGGTCCGCTGGTGGGACAGGAAGCGCAAGCGCTCGTATCGGCCACCGCTCCGGAACCACTCCTGCTGATACTAACAAATTTCCGCCCGTTTGCACGCCGAACCGGCGCGAACTGCGCGGAAATGGCCCCGAATTGGCGGCAAAATGTGTACCGCCCGCGAGGTACACCTGCTTCCGGGTCGCAATCAGGCCAGATCGCGGTCCTCGAACAGGATCAGCCCCATGAACAGCACGATGGCGGAATAGAGGATGCCGTAGAAAAGCACCGAGCCAAGGTAGTAGGCATAAACTCCCGGCTCCGGCGGCGAGTCGCCCACCAGGCGCGGGCTGACCCGGAAGAATTCCAGGGCCGGCAACAGCGTGTCGAAGACCTGGGCGACGAAGTTTAACACCGTGGAGCCTAACAGCTGTGACGAGGTCGAATCATCCGGCTGTGCCTGCGCCCTGGCACCGATCTGGACGAGGTGAGGGCTGAGATGCGCCAGAAAGTAAATGGCGAGGATGCCGGTGAGGTTGATGACCATGGGCACCCGCGTCGCGAACGACACCGCGAAGGCGACGAGGACCATGACCTGACAGAAACTCAGCACCAGGCCGGGCAGCGTATCCAGCATGTGTTGCGTCCACAGGCCGATGCCGCGCACAAACTCACTGGCGTCGCCCGGCAGCGCCAGGTAGTTGACCGTCGCGTTCACCCATTCCGGCGTCGTTACCGGGTCCATCTTGTCAAACCAGTGTTTGAACACGAGGATTTCCTGAAAGTAGAATCCCAGGATGCCAAACATAAGGGCCGATGCGAGCATGATGCCGACGAACTTGCCGAGCAAGAACTGGCGGCGGGAAACCGGCTTGCTCATGAGGGTGATGGCGGTCCGGCCTTCGATTTCGTCGGTCACGAAAAGGGTGGCGGCGAGGACGCCGAATACGACCGTGGCGAGCATGATCGTGTCGTAGCCAAGCTCCTTGGTCATGATGTAGTCTTCGCCGAACGTGAAATACGGGATAATCGGCGCGGCGGTCAGGGCCGTGAAGGCGAAGATGACGATCAGCCAGAACATGGGCTGGCGGACCCCTTCGCGAAACGCCGCCTGGGCCACGGCACCGCCCTTGGGCCACACCTTCAGCATGACAAAAATCGTGAAGATGATCGCATCGAGTGTCAACTGCACTTGCAGGATGGAGGCGTACACCGAACCCATCGATTCGAGGGAACTGAACCCTTGCGTGCCGAGGAAGGGTACGAGGAGGGCAATGAGAACGATTATGCCAAGGCGCGTCGCAACCCGCCATCGCCCGAACGATTGGAAGGGACCCGACGGGCTTCGATGCAACTGGTCAAACACCTGATGGCGCTGAAAAAACAAGACGCTCAACCAGGGTAGCGCCGCCGCCCCTTGCAGGAGGGTTCCGCCGAACACCATCAAGAAAAACGGCATCGAGAACATCGGCTAATCTCTGGAGTGATTGCTTGCCGGACAGTCAACAAAGGCAACCGGCCCGGTTGCGGTCTTACTAATGCGGGATCAAGGGAGTTGTATTCGTCTCCCTGGGAGTGCCGGTCGCCAAAGGAAAAACCCAACTCCCTCGATCGCGCGCGCGTTACCCCTCCTACGTCACGACCCGGACGAAGGTTCAGCGCGATAATTCGGTTGCGTACCCCAGCGCAGCTTGTCGCGCAGGGTTTGGTAATAACTGCGCCCCGGCACCTTCACCAGGCTGAAGCTGACCGGGGCCTTGCGCACCGTCACCTGATGGCCGACCGTCATGAGGATGTGTTCCTGCCCGTCGATGATGAGCGTGGTGTTGGAGGAAGCCCGCCGCACTGCGATGGTATAGACTTTGTCGGCGGAATCGACCACGGGTCGGTTGGTCAACGTGTGCGGGCAAATGGGCGTGATGACGAACGCTTCCAGACCCTGGCCGAGAATGGGACCGCCCGCCGACAGGCTGTGCGCGGTGGAACCGACGGGCGTGCTGACGATGAGGCCGTCGCCGCTGTAGCGCGAGACGGGTTCGCCATCGACGATGAGATCGAGGTCGATCATGTGAAAGGGCGGCCCGGTCTGGATGGCGATTTCATTCAGGCCGAGGATTACGCGCCGGTCCCCTACCCCGTCGATCACGCACTCGAACATGAGGTGCCGCGTGACGCGGTATTCGCCGCGGGCGACTGCCGGGAAGCAGGTACGCAACTCGTCCGGGCTGAGGTCCGCAAGGAAGCCGAGTTTGCCGAGGTTGACGCCGAGGACGGGCGTTTGCCGATAACCCATTTGCCGGGCGGCGCGGAGGATGGCCCCGTCGCCGCCGAGCACGAGGCAGATGTCGGCGCTCGTCTCGGCCAGGTTAAGTTCCTGGCGGAGATCGACGGCGACCACTTCGGCATGATCGCGGAGGAACGGGATGAGAAGCTCGGCTTCTTCGAGGACGCCCGATCGTTCCGGATTACCGAGAACGAGGACGCGCATCAGAAAGCCTCGTGGTAGAGGAGATTAAACCACGGAAGACACGGAAAACACGGAAAAAAATGCGGTAGCCGCTCACTCCCCCCTTGCGAAGGGGGGGTAGGGGGGGTTAAGAACGGACATCCACTCCCCCCCCCCTTCGCAAGGGGGGAGAAGTTGATGCCGGTGAACGGTTGCAAAATGCGAAGCTACTCGTCTGTCTTTTTTCCGTGTTTTCCGTGTCTTCCGTGGTGATTAGCGTTGTTCCATTTTGACCGGGGCGACCTTCTGCTCTTGCGGCGCTGCGCGGCGGACGGCCGTGCAGATGCCGTCCACGTCCAGGCCCAAGGATGCTAGCAGTTCGCCGCGCTCCGCGTGTTCGATGAATCGGTCCGGCAGCCCGAGTCGCAACACCCCGCGCGTGTCGAGGCCGGCGCTGTTGGCCGCTTCGAGCAGCGCACTGCCGAAGCCCCCTTCCAGCGTACCCTCTTCCACGGTGACGACCAACGGCACCTCTTCAACAGCCTTCAGAAGCGTGTCGCGGTCGAGCGGCTTGACGAACCGGGCGTTGATGACGCCGACGCTCAGGCCGTCGGCGCGGAGCCGGTCGGCGGCCTTCACACACGTCGGGAACAGGGTGCCGTACGCGACCAGCATTATGTCCTCGCCCCACTCGTGGACTTCCGCGTGGCCCAACTCGACCGGCGTCGGGTGGCGGTCCACCTTTTCCAGATTCGCCTTGGGGTAGCGGATCGACACCGGCGCGTTTTCGGTCAGTGCGAACCGCAGCATGGGCGCCACGTCGAGTTCGTCGCCGGGCGCCATGACCACCATGTTGGGGAACAGGCGCATGTACGGCGTGTCGAAAACGCCATGATGCGTCGGGCCGTCGGGACCGGTCAGACCGGCGCGGTCGAGGCAGAACGTGACCGGCAGGTTTTGCAAGGCCACCTCCTGGAAAATCTGGTCGAACGACCGTTGCAGGAACGTCGAGTAAATATCGACGACGGGCCGGATGCCGGTCTTGGCCAGGCCGGCGGCGAAGGCGACCGCGTGCGACTCGCAGATGCCCGTATCGAAGAAGCGCTCGGGGAACTCGGTGCGTACCTTTTCGAGCTTGTTGCCCTGGCACATCGCCGCGGTGATGACCGTGACGCGCGGGTTTTCCTGCATCGCACTTTGGATGGCGGCACTCATCACGTCCGTGTAACCGCGCGCGCCGCCGCGCTTCAGGGCCAGAATGGTGCGCTCGGGTCCGATCTTCTCGAACTGCGGCGGCGTGTGGTACGTCACCGGGTCGGCACTGGCCTGGGCGACTCCGTGGCCCTTTTGCGTCAGGACATGCAGCAGCACCGGCCCCTTGTGGTTCTTCACGTCGCGTAGCCAGCGGCGCAGCGTCGGCAAGTCGTGGCCGTCGATCGGCCCGATGTAACGGAAGCCCAGTTCTTCAAACAGCATCCCGCCGGTGAGAACCGCCTTGAGGCCGTCCTTCACGTTCTCGATGGCGTGCGTGGCCATGCCGCCGACAAGCGGCACCTTGGACAACAGGTCGCGCACCTGGCGCTTGGAATCCTGGTAGAAGTTCGTCAGCCGGGCCTTGTCGAGGGTCTGGGCCAGCGACCCGACGCGCGGGCAGATCGACATGGCGTTGTCGTTCAGGATGACGAGCAGGTTCTTTTTCAGGCCGCCGGCGTTGTTGAGCGCTTCAAACACGATGCCTGAAGGCAGCGCCCCATCGCCGATGACCGCGATGCTGTGGCGCTCGTGGTCCGGTCCTTCGCCCTTAAGCCCGGCCATCAGGTCGTCGCCGACCTTCAGGCCCAGCGCTGCCGAGACGCTGCAACCGGCGTGGCCCGTCATGAACAGGTCGTAAGGACTTTCGTTCGGGTTCGGGTAGCCCATCAAGCCGCCGCGCTGACGCAACGTGTCGAACTGCGGAAAGCGACCCGTTAGGAGTTTGTGCGGATAGATCTGATGGCCGGTGTCCCAGATGAGGCGGTCGCGCATGAAATCGAAGGTCAGGTGTAGCGCGACGGCCAACTCGACGACGCCGAGGTTGCTGGCAAAGTGGGCCGGGCGAATGCTGAGTACGCGCACCAGTTCGTCGCGCATCTCCTGGCAAAGCTGGTTCAAGTCCGCGTCGCTGAGTCCGTGCAGATCGGCGGGGGAAGCGATTTGCGGGAGGAGGGTGTTCATGGCAAGGTTCCTCGGTCAAGGGTGTCTGTCATCCATGGTCCAGACAGGCATCAATTTCTCCCCCCCTTACAAAGGGGGGGTTGGGGGGGTTAAGTACGGAAGCAGTCGGTCATGTTGCTCTCAACCCCCCCTGCCCCCCCTTCGTAAGGAGGGGAGTAATGCCCCCTCTTCGTAAGGGGGGGAGTGATCGGTTACTAAACGGACGGCGAACCGGTCAACGATCGCGTTCCAGAACGTACGAAGCCAGGGCGGCCAGCAGTGCGGCTTCTTCGCCGAGCGGCAGCATCAACTCGCGCGCCTCCCGGCACAACTGGGCGGCCCGGTCGCGGCTGCCGACGACGCCCAATAGGCGCGGGTAAGTGAGTTTGCCGCGGGCGGCGTCCTTTTGCACCCTTTTGCCCGTTTGATCGGCGTGGCCCTCGACATCGAGCAGGTCGTCCGTGATTTGGAACAGCAGGCCGAGGCGTTGGCCAAAGGCGTCGAAGCACTCGACCAGCGCGGAGGTGGGTTCGGCCCGGCCCGCGTGGGCGGCGAACACTCCCAATTGTAACGCAGCGCGGATAAGTGCGCCGGTTTTTCGGCTGTGCAAGTT
This sequence comes from Gemmatales bacterium, assembly GCA_038231495.1. Taxonomy (GTDB): domain Bacteria; phylum Planctomycetota; class Planctomycetia; order Gemmatales; family Gemmataceae; genus JBBRLG01. Next base: position 7,504 of record JBBRLG010000331.1, read on the forward strand.
CTCTAACGATAGCACATTCCGTTCGGCGTCCGGAATGGTTGCGGATTCCCAGGCCAGGTCGTCCACCTGACCGCCGACCATGCCGGCCATCCCCGACGCCCGCGCCAGCGCCCGACAGCAGGCACTTGCCGTCGTTGCCGGATAGCCCTCGGCAAGCACCTGGAAGGCGAGGGTTTGCAGCGCGTCTCCGGCCAGGATCGCCAATGCCTCGCCAAACTTCTTGTGGCAAGTCGGCTGGCCCCGGCGCAAATCGTCGTCATCCATGGCCGGCAAGTCGTCATGAATGAGGGAATAGGCGTGGATCATCTCGACCGCACACGCCGCCGGCCAGGGTGCGTCCTCGTTGCCGCCGCACGCACTGGAAGCCATCGCGACGAGAAGGGGACGCAAGCGCTTGCCGGGGGCGAGCAGGCTGTAACGCATTGTTTCGAGCAACGACGCCGGCAGCCCCGGTTCGGGACGCAACAACGCCGACAGATGGTGCTCCACCCGTACACGCATCGCGTCGAGGTAGTCGGTCAAGTGCGTCAATGCTGTCCCCGCCGGCGTCGAACGTCATCGACCGGCGGACCTCTCGTTAGGGCAACCGAATTCCCGATGATACCATTAACCGCGATTTTCGGGCAATGGCGCTGTTAGTCCGCGCGGCTGCCGACCCGGTTAGGTTATATAAAACGACCTGGAAAAGTGACAGCGGCGCGATGATGCGCTTTAAGAGAGTCCGGAAAGAATGAGACGCGCTTCAGTCGGGCCTGCGAGTCCGCAGCGCGAAGCAAGGACGAGCGGCCCGGTTCCCGGCATTGCGTGCTCGTCCTTGCTTCGCGCGGCGGACTCGCCGCCTTCGCGATCTCCTTTTTTCCGAACGCTCTTATCAAGGCGAGCCGGGAGCGTCAGCGACCGGAGCTAGTTTCAGCGATCCACTCCG
>JBBRLG010000332.1:0-8418 GCA_038231495.1 Gemmatales bacterium
GAACATGCCCGCCTCTCCGGATGAGCAAGCGCTGATTGACCTGTGGCGCCAGGGCGACCAGGACGCCGCCCGCCAGATCGTCGACCGCTACCTCGACCGCCTGCTACACCTGGCGCGCGGCCGCATCAGCCAGCGCCTTGCCAGCCGCGTCGATGCCGAGGACATTGTGCAATCGGTTTTTCGCACATTCTTCGTGCGTCTCAAGGACGGCCGTTTTGTCTTTTCCGAACAGGAAGACCTGTGCAAGCTGCTCATGCGGATCACGCTGCACAAGACGCTGCGGCAGGTGGCGTTTCACAAGGCCGCGAAGCGCGACCCCGGCATGGAAACCGACCGCGGCGAGCACCACCGCGACCAACTGCTGGCGCTTCTCGATCGCGAGCCGACGCCCGAAGCGGCGGTGGCGTTCCTGGACCAGCTGGAGCATTTCCTGCACCAGTTGCAGCCGCTGGAGCGCCAAATCCTGGAGCTGCGGTTGCAGGGCTACACCAACGAAGAGATCACCACGCGGCTGGACCTGCGTTACGACCGTAAGATCCGCCGTATCCTCGAACGGGTGCGCGAGGTGGCCGAGAAGGAAGGGCTGCGGATGACGGAGGCGGCGTCGGCGGACGGAGCTGGACCAGGGGACAAGGGGACAAGGAGACAAGGGGAAAAATGCCAGGAGGGTTAACGAGCCGGGAAGCGCGATACAACCTCCCCTGGTCCCCTGGTCCCCTGGTCCCCTGGTCCCCTGGTCCCCTGGTCCCCTGGTCCAGCTCCGTCCGACGCAGTCCAACACCGTCCGCCTTCGTCCCGAAAACCGCATATCCCAGGCGGAAGCCTGTTTATCCTGGAGATTGCCATGCGTTCGCTGTTACTGTCGTGTCGTTTAACCTGCCTCGTCGGGGCGTTGGCCGTTTCGCCCGCCGATGCCCAGACCAACCGCCTGGACCGCCAGGAACCCGAACTCATTAACGAGAGCAATGGCCGTATGGGCACTTGCGACGTGCTCACGTTTACGGCGGACGGTAAGCACGTGCTCGCGGTCGGCGACGACAAGGTCGTGCGCGTGTACGACTTCGAGGACGGCAAACTGCGGCCCGCTCAACGATCCGCGTTGCGCTGGGGCGTGTGGCGCGAACAGCGCGGCGCCATCTACGCCCTTGCCCTGTCGCCCGACCCGGAGAACAAATACCTTGCCATCGGCGGCCTCGGCACCCTCACCAGTTCCGTCGCCGTCCTCGACCGCGCCACGGGTGACATCGTCCAGGGCATCACCGCGCTGCATCCCGAGAAAGGGAAGGATTACGGCGCGGTCTGGTCCGTGGCGTTCAACGCCGCGGGCAACAAGGTCGCCTTTGGCACCGGCGACGGCAGTGTTTTGGTCTGGGATTTCAAGAACAAAAAGAAGGAACTCCTGTGCGGCCGACACCCGCCGGGGCCGAAAGGCGAGGGCGTTAACACCGTGCGCCTCGTCCGCTTCCTCGACGACGACACCCTGCTGTCCGTCGCGGAGGACGGTACGTTTCTCCGCTCACCCGTTGGCGGCAACACGGTTCAACAGAACAAGCCCTTGCCGGTTACCGCCGAGCCGTTCACTTTCCGCCAGGTGACCGCCAGCGCGGACGGCAAGTGGCTGGCCGCGGCGACGCACGGGCCGGCCGTCTTTGTGTGGTCCGTCGCCGGCGGCAAGGTGCGCAAAATCGACCTGGCCAAGGGCGAGTTCCCGCGCTGCGTCGTCTTCGACCCGGCACACCCCGACCGCGTGGCCGTGAGCGTCGGCTCCCTGGTTGCGGGCGGCAATTTCCACATTGAAGGCGACCACCTGATTCGCCTTTACGACCTTGCAGGCGACAAGGCAAAGGTGACGCAGGAATTGCCGCACACGTTTCGGGCCGAATTCCTGGCCTTCCATCCGAAGCAGAATTTCCTGGCCGTCGCGGGCGGCGACAACCACGAGGTTACGCTCTGGGACCTCGACCAGCCGAAGCAGCCAGTGTCTGTGCTGCGCGGGGCCGGCAGCTGTTTGTGGGGCGTGGCCCTCTCGGCGAACGGCGAACAGGTCGCGTTTCAGGACCAGCGGGACCCCAAATCCTCCGACCCCAACCAGCGCGGCACCGGACCGTGGCGGGTCTTTGATCTGTCGCTCCGGAAGTGGCGCGACGCCGCCGACTTCAAGCCGGTCGAGCAGCTGGCCACGGCGGACAAATGGACGATCGAGCCGGACGGCGACGATCCGTACGTGTGGTACGCGGTCAGCCCCAAGGGCAAGAAGTGGCCGCTGCCGCGCTTCAAGAAGCTGGAGGGTATGCCGCGCTGCTACGCCTTCCTCAAGGCCGGCGACAAGACGCCGACGCGCGTCCTCGTCGGGCACTACTGGGGGCTGAGCCTCTACGAGCTAACGGCAAATGAAGGGGCGCGGCGGACGCGCGTCTTTGCCGGCCATCAGGGCGAGGTCACGGCACTGGCCGTGTCCGCCGACCAGTCGTGGGCTGTGTCCGTCGCCAACGACCAGAGCCTCGCCGCCTGGAACCTCGGCGACGTGTTCCCGAGCAACCCCGTGACCGGCGCGAAGTTGGCCGACGAGCGCGTTGCCGGTTTGCGCGACCGGCTGGTGGTGAAAAAGGCGGACGTGGGCAGCCCGGTGTGGGAGGCGGGGCTGCTTGAGACCGACGAAGTCGTCGAGTATGCCTACAACGCCAGGCTGGTTCCCGGCGGGCCGGCCGAGTGGCTGGAGCGCCTGCAAAATGTGGAACCGGGCCGGGAAAACTACTTCAAAGTCCGCCGCGGTGGCCACCCGTTGACGGCCGGCGACCGGTAGCGCTGTGGGTTGCTCGGCGGCTGCACGGCAGATTGGATTGAAGGCCGCTTCGTCGCGATGAAAACGACCGCCCGCCACCGGCCGCTGTGGCGCTTCTTCCCCACGACCGACGGCGAGTGGGTGCTGTGGATGTGGCGCAATTCGTTCTACGACTGCTCGACCAAGGGCGACTCGTACATCGGCTGGCTGGTCAACAGCCCCGACCTGAACGGCAAGCCGACGTTCTACCGCGCCGAGCAGTTCCGCAAAGTGCTCGAACGGTCCGACGTGATTGACAAGCTGTTGCAGACGCGCGACGTGCGGCTGGCGTTGCGCGAGGTGAGCGACAACCCGATGCCGCTGTCGTTCGACCGCTTCGAGCCGCCGGCCGTCGCCCTGCAAATCGCCGCGGGGGTCGTCGTCAACCAAAACGTGAAGGTGACGGTGTTCGCGACCGCCGCCGGATCGAACCTCGACTACCAGCCCGAGCGGGCGGAGTTGTGGATCAACGACTACCGCCTGGAGGACTGGAAAAACCTGGTGGTCTGGGCGAAGGAAGGCGACCAGTATAGCCTGACCGTGACCGTCCCGAACAAGAAACTGCGGACGGGGCCGAACGTCGTCACGTTCCAGACGTACAATCGACTCGGTGGACGGGCGGAGATTGCGGCGACGATCAATTGCGCCCGGCCGTTGGCCAAGCCGCGGCTGTGGGGCCTGGCGGTCGGCGTCGACGACTACAAAAACGCCAAGTCCCTGGGCCAGGGCCGCGGCAAGTTGCAGGACCTGACCGGTGCCAGCAACGATGCCAAGGAGTTCGAGGAGCGTTGGCGGCAACTGGGCCAGATGTACGCCGAGAAGCCGAAGGTGTTCGTCCACCTCGATCCGGACGCCAAGCGGGCCAAGGTGCTTCAGGCCTTGGATGACCTGGCCGAAAAGGTCGGGCCGGACGACAACTGCGTGATCCTGTTGGCCGGGCACGGCATGTTCGTGGAGCAGAAGGCGGCCTCCGGCGAAGCGGCGCGCTCGACGTTCGTGTTCTGCGGCCCGGACTTCGACCCGGAACGGCCGGAGGAAACGGGCATCGCGAGCGAGGTTTTGTACCGCAAGCTGGCGGCGATCGCGGGGCACAAGGTGGTGATCCTGGACGCGTGCCATTCGGGCGAGGCGGCGGCCAATCCGGTGCGCGGCCTGGTGCCCGGCGGCCAGGGGCCGGTCATCATGGCGGCGTGCGACCGCAACCAGTTCTCGTTCGAGTTCCCCAAGGAGGACAAGGACAAACGGCGGCACGGCCTGTTCACTTACGCGATCTTGCAGGCGCTCGGTGACAAGTTCGCCGACGCGGACGCCGACCACAACGGCGAACTGGACGCGGCGGAGATTTACCGCTACACGCGCAAGGTGATGCCAGGGTTGCTCAAGGGCATCGACCAGGCGGAGTACGCCCAGGTGCCGATCATGTTCACGCCGGCGGGCAAGCCGGTGGCGCTGGCGAGGGCGCAGGAAAAGTGACCGAGGAACCGAAGAAGAAAATCCGAAATCCGAAACCCGAAATCCGAAACCCGAAATCCGAAACCCGAAACCCGAAACCCGAAACGAAAGATACCGGTCTGGCGGATTTCGGCTGTCTTGAAGGAGTCCACGAACGATGAACCGCATGAATCAACCTCTCGCATGGGTCGCCGGCCTGGCCGTGCTGGCCTTCGGCACCGCCGCCCGCGCCGCGGACGAACTGCCATCACTCGACCAGGCTTTGCGCGACAACGCCCCCAAGATCGTCAAGCAGTTGCAAGAGCGCAAGTACAAAAACGTCGGCGTCCTGAAATTCATGGTCCGCAACGGCGACGGCCCGCCGCGCGACAACTTCGGGCCGCTTAATTCCAGCCTCGCCGACCGCCTGGAAGTCGCCCTCGTCCTCGCCCTCGACGACAACGGGCTTGGCATTATTTCCAGCGCCAGCAAGGGCGTCCAGGCGTCCGGCAATAGTCGCGCCAACCACACGACCGAGGACGGCCGCGGGCAGCTGTTCAAGGTCAATAAGAGATACTTCACGGTCCCCTGGCGCGCCGGCGAAGGCGTCGCGCCGGACGCCTTTCTCAGCGGCGAGGCCCGCCTGGCATCGGACCATCGCAGCCTCACGGTCACCGTTTCCCTGTTCGACAAGGACGACCCCAAGACCGTGCGGACCGTCTGCGAGTTCAAGGCCGCCGCCGACCTGCGCACTCTGACCGAAACCGGCGTTACCTTCTCGGCCCGCGGCGCGTTCGACGACCCGGTCCTGCTGCTGGCCAAGGCGACCGAAGCCGCACCGCAAGCCGACGACAAGCCCGACGTGCTGCAAAAGAAGGCCGACCAGGCGCTGGCCGCACTGGACAAGTCGCCCGTCCAGCTCACGATCCTGTACGACAAGGAGGAGCAACACGTGCAGGCGGCCCCGGTGTCCGCGGACAAGACCAACGTGTTGTTGAAGGTGCCGACACCCAAGGCCAGTGTCAAAGAAGTCGGATTTCGCCTGGAAAACACCGGCGACGAGACCTACGGCGTGGTCCTCAAGCTCAACGGCCACAACACCATTAAAAAAGAGCAGCAGGACGCGCTGGACTGCAAGAAATGGATTCTCAAGCCGAAGGAAGTCATCACGATTTACGGCTTCCAGCTCAACGACAAGGACCGCGACCCGTTCAAGGTGGAGACGCCCTACGAGTCGGAGTTGAGCTCGGTTTATTACGGCGACAATGCTGGCACGATCAACCTGGTGGTGTTCCGCACCGGCAAGGTGGAAGAGGTTTTGGTCAAGAACGACGCGCCGCTGGCGAGCATCAGCCGCGGCATGTTGGTCCTGCGCGGCGAGCCGAAGGCCACGGACCTGAAGCGTTTTCAGACCCAGCTGGCAAAGGAGTCGCCCGCCGACCAGAACGAGGCCCGCTCGCGCGGCATGGTGACCGGCTCGGGCAAGATTGCCAACAGCCTGGTGGAGCATGTCGAATTCGTTCCGCAGCGCGTTCCGCTGCTGTCGGCGACGATTCGCTATTATGAACCACGGCAGAAATAGGCTCCTTTTTGGAGTGTGGCGCTTTTCCGCCGCTTTCTTTTCTGGGGCGGCAGTACTATACTGCCCGCGGCTCGATGCGGCACAAACGCCCGTAGCCACAAGCGGCCCGCCGCCCGTAGCCACAAGCGGCCCGCTTGTTGGCTGAACCCGCGCAGCAGCCAGCAAGCGAGCCGCTTGCGGCTACGGCGGGCCGCTTGTGGCTACGGGCGTTTGTGTCACCTTGGACCGCGTTGCGTATAAACCAAAGAAAGCGGCGGAAAAGCGCCGCACTCCAAAAAAAGGCGTTAGCCAATTTATTCACAAGCTCTCAGTCTGGTTCTCGTCATCGCGGGGTCGTTGCCGACGGCGGACGGGTCGGGCAAGCTGGCCGGCCAGGTTCGCACCATTTTTCAAAACCATTGCATTCAGTGTCACGGCAGCGACAAGACGGCCAGGGCCGATCTCAAAATTCTCGACCATAACCAACTCGTCAACCCAAATCGGTCCCTGGTGGTGAAGGGCAAGCCCGACGAGTCGGCACTGCTGCAACTCGTCGAATGCGGCTCCATGCCGCCCGGCACCGCCCGCAAAGTGTCCGAAGCGGACCTCATCGTGCTGCGCGAATGGGTCGCGGCCGGTGCCCCGGATTTCCCGCCGCGGTCGAGCGAGTCCGACATCCTCGCCCAGATTCAGCTCGACGTGAACAAGCTTGCTCCCGCCGACCGGGCCAACGTGCGCTACCTCAGCCTCAACCACCTGCTCGACGACCCCGACGCCGCCAAGGATTTGGACGCCTACCGGGCCGCACTCGTCAAGGCGCTCAACCTCCTCTCCACGAAAGCCAAGATCGTTGACCTCGAGCCGATTGACCCGGACCGAACCATCTTCCGCATCCGGATCAATGCACTCGGCTGGGACAAACGGCCCTTCGCTCCGAACCCGCAAAACGCCGTGAAGGAAATCGACCCAGGGCGTATCAACCTCTACGATTTGATCCTGCTCGAATACCCCCACGCCACGCCGTTGGACGATTCGGCTCAAAGCAAAATCCTGGTCGAAACGTATTTGAATCCCTTGCAAATGGTGCGACCCGTGCCGTACGTTCGCGGCGACTGGTTCGCGGCCGTCGCCACCGAAGCGCCGCTGTACAACGACCTACTTATGCTACCGGCATCGCTGCCGGGCCTGGAAAAAAAGCTAGGTGTCGAGCAATCCGCCCGCAATCGGGCCGGCCTGACGACTTCGGAGTACATTCGCCTGAACCGCGTCCTCGAACGCGGCTCGAACGCCAAGGCGGTCTACTGGCGCACGTTCGACCTGGAATTGCCAAAGACGTTGGCCGGCCTGTTGAAAGAGGCGACAGCCGAGTCGCCGGAACACCTCGGCGGCGAGGCGATTTTCAGTTTGCCGAACGGCCTGCCGGGTTTCTACGTGGCCGACGCTTCCTTTTCCAAACCCAAGGAAGGCCGGCTCGACGCCATCCCCGCCGGGCGACTCGTCGCGAAGCCGGCGTCCGGCGGGATGCCCAACGGTCGGTCCTGCATGGCCTGTCACGCGGCGGGGTTGCGGCCGTTCAAGGACGAGGTGGCGAAGAACGCCGGTGAGACGGTGAACAAGGAGATGTTGGCCAAATGGTATCCGCCGTTGGACGAGGCTGTCGCCGAGGATAACGGTCGCTTCGCCACGACGCTGGCGAAATTGCCGGGACAACCCGCCGGCCGCGACCCGCTGGCGTTGGTGGTCGAGCACTACGCGCGGAAACCGGCGCGCGGCCTGTTGCCCATCGACGGCCTTGGGATGCCGGCGAGTACACCGCTCGGCTCGCCCGTGAAAATTGAACTGGAAACGCAAACCGTCGATGGCAAGCCGGCAACCGTGTTTCACCTCAACGAGATGGTACGCATATACCTAAAAAATGCTGGTATCGAGGCGATCAAATATGAATTCGTGGCAACCGACCGTCTGGGCCGCAAGATCCCGCTCGGCGTAAAGACGCTGCAGGCGGGCGGGTTTATTACCTTTGACTTGCCGACCGGAAAAAAACGGGAAGAAGCGGGTCAGGAACACATGATCGTCTTCGCGTCCGAGGAAGCACTTCCCGCCGGCGTGATATGCAAACCAGCCGAGGAGGGCGTCACCGCCCGCTACATTCATGCGCTGTCCAAGATCGACGAGGACAACAAGACGATCCGCACGCTACTCGACCCGACGCGGGTCGTGAAAAAGACGGTCACGTTTGAGACGGTGGGCGGCAAGGAATAGTCAGGTGTGCTGCGTCCGAGGCGAGCGGCTTGCAGGTCAACGCCACCATCGGCGGGGCGACCCTCACGGGCACCTACGGCCTTGAGATCAACACCGCGGTCAGCCCGTTGCTGAGTCTACCGGCCGGTCCCTTTTTCCAGTTCAAGGGCGACGCGCAGACGTTGACCTTGCCGGGCGCGGCCCTGAGCAACGCTTCATGGACGCCGCCACCTCGGGCGGTTACGACTACCCCCTGAACGCCGGCGACAACGTCGGCCTGCTCGGCATCCCCGGCGTCACGCCCGCCGGCATCGCCGGCCCGACCTCGGCGGCCACCGTCACCGTTCAGTTCAACAACCACAAC
>JBBRLG010000333.1:0-8397 GCA_038231495.1 Gemmatales bacterium
CGACGACCTGGTGGCGGCATTCGTCGCCGGGGTCAGCCGAGTCAACGGTCGGAAGGATAAGATGGGGTTTGTGTTTAACCATGATGACCTCCACCCCAAGAAGCGGAAAGCTGGGTAATTCTTTCTGCACACCTACTTAGCAGATACCGGCGGGTCGGGAACAGGCGGGAAGGTCGCGGGCAGAGTATGTAAGTGAGTGTAGCCGCTCCGGGCGGGAAATGCGACTCCTTTTTTGGATAAGCGACGATTGGGGTGTGGCGAATCTTTCGGGACCGTGGGCTGGTCGCCGGGGGAATCGTCCGCCACGCCGCTCAAGCCAATCGTTGTCCAACCGCGACGCCGCGCGACGACGACCGGGCCGGTCCGACCCACCCACGCCGATCTCCACCTATGGCGTGGGTCCAACCGCTCTGGCGCAAACGCTATCCGCAAGACAGCCGTAAACCATTTTTCAGTATGCTCTTACGCATCACCAACGTAACTTCTCAATAACTCTTCCTTTCGATGGGTCCAAGCGCATGGCAGCACGCCGGACCCGCGTGCCGATCGTGGCTGTGTTTAATGACGCTGCCGATTTCCTGCCGTTGTTCCCGCAGCAAGGGTTGCGTGACGTGGCACGGGTGCTACGGATGGAGGAGGTAGGCGATCCGTTCGGGGCCAAAGTGTTGACCTTCCAAGACATCGGCCGGCAACGGTGCCAGCACGGTGCGGCCCTCCGGGAGTTCGCGTTGGCTGGGAGCGCTTTTAGGCCGCGGCTTTTGGCCCTTGCGCATGGCAATCTCGTCGCGCAGTTGCTGTACGGTCTCGTCGCGTTGCTGGAGGCGTTACTGCGGGGCAGCGCGGATGGCCAGGAGCGCCTCGACGAGCAGCGTCCGTTCGCGATCAGGAATGACCGGTAGATCGAACTTCCTGCTTGCCAGGAGAGGGAAGCCGCGTTCGATCAGCTGCGCTAGTTTTACGGGTTATTGAGAAGTTACGCACCACCGACGCCCGATCGACCCGCGCCAATCTCGACCCTGGCCACGAAAAAGGCCGACCCTTGCCGCCCCCGATTGCCGCTTGCGGCGTTGCGGTCTTACCTGCAACGCCGCAAGCGGCTAATCAACCGCAACCTCCCCCCGCCGCAATTCGTTCACGAACAGGTGCGCGAGTCGGGTCGGTTCGGGCAGGCGGTACTTGCGCGTCGTCGCCAACACCCAACGGACGGCGCTGTCGATGTCGATGAGGTGGCCCGGCGAAATGAACAGCGGCTTGACGCCGGTCTTGGTGCGTACCACTTTGCCGATGACCTCGTCGCGGTCGATCAACGGCGTCGCGGAACCGGCCTCGCGCCCCGGTTCGTCGAACTTCCCCACCAGCCGCGTCTTGGCGCAACCGACGAACGGCACACCGACCCACAGGCCGAGGTGGCTGGCGATGCCGAGGCGGCGCGGGTGCGCATAGCCCTGGCCGTCGTACAACACCACGTCCGGCGTGTGTTCCAACTTGGCGAACGCTTGCAGCAGAATCGGCGCTTCCCGAAAGGTGAGCAAACCCGGCACATACGGAAACGTCATTTCGCCCACGACGCCCTTGCGCTCCACGACGGTCAGATCGTCCGCGCGGAGAACGACCACGCCGGCGTACAGGGTCGAGGAGAAGCGGTTGTAGGAGCAATCCGCCCCGGCGACGAGGGTACACGCCGTCACCGCCACGTCCGTACGCACGCGGCCGGCAAGCTCGCGTTGCAGGGCGACGGCTTCCTTGGGCGTCACGTCCCAGGAGTGCAGTTTGGGAAACTTCATGCCACCGGTGCCAGTTTGGGCACGGCCTTACGCACCACGTCCGCGGCGCGCTCTGCCTGGGCCGCCGACACGTCCAGATGGGTGACGACGCGGACGGCCTGCGCGGCGAAGGCGATGACGAGTACGCCGCGGGCTTTGAGGGCGTCGGCCACCTCCTGCGCGGTGCCCAGTTCCGGATCGACCTGGAAGATGACGATGTTGGTATCGACCTCCGGCGGCGTGAGGCGCAGGCCCGGCGTGTCGGCGACGGCCTGGGCGATAACCCGTGCGTTGCGGTGGTCGTCGGCCAGGCGGTTGACGTGATGGTCCAGGGCGTACTGCGCCGCCGCCGCCAGGACGCCGGCCTGGCGCATGCCGCCGCCGAACAATTTGCGGACGCGCCGCGCCTTGGCGATGAACTCGCGCGGCCCCGCCAGTGCCGAACCGACCGGCGCGCCCAAACCTTTGCTGAAGCACACCGACACCGAATCGCACAGGTTCGCCCACGTTTTCGCCGGCGTGCCGGTGGCGACGACGGCGTTCCAAAGGCGAGCGCCGTCGAGGTGCAGGACCAGGTCGTTCTGGTGCGTCCAGGCGCTGATCGCCTGGATTTTTTCGAGCGGGTAGACCTTGCCGCCGCCGCGGTTGTGCGTATTTTCCAGGCAAACGATGCGCGTCCGCACCAGGTGGTCGTTCTTGCCGCGAATCTTGCCGTCGAGTTGGCTGACGTCGAGGACGCCGTAATCGCCGTCAATCGTCCGGCACATGACGGCACTCAAGACCGCGGGGCCGCCGGCCTCGTAGTTGTAGATGTGGCAGTTGCTATCGCAGAGCAGTTCGTCGCCGGGCTGCGTGTGGGCCTTGATGCAAATTTGGTTCGACATGGTGCCCGACGGCACGAACAGGGCGGCCTCTTTGCCGAGCAGCGACGCGACTTTCTCTTCGAGGCGGTTCACCGTGGGGTCTTCGTGGAATACGTCGTCGCCCAGTTCGGCGGCCAGCATGGCCGCGCGCATGGCCGCAGTCGGCCGCGTCACGGTGTCGCTGCGCAGGTCAATCATGGCGTCCGGCATGAGCGGTTCCTTGTCGTTTGTTTGGTCGGGTCTTGGCCGTCGTTCGGGGGCGGTCGGTCACTCCGGCTTGTCGCCGTTCTGCACGTACCAACGGTCGCCCACTTTTATGAAGCTCACGGCGCGGCCCTTCACGTCTTTGAGCGACACCGACACCGGCGATTCCATGCTCGTCCAGTCGCCCTCTTTGAGGTAGCGTTCCAGTAGCTTGACGGCACCGGGGTCGAGCTTGATGCGCGTGTCGTTTACCTGCTCCTCAAACTTGCCGCCGAAGGTGCGTTTGACGCGGTCGTCGATGAACGCCGGCTCGGCCAGCTGGGCGACGACGTAATCGATGCGCTTGTTTTCGACGGCTTTCAGCACCGCGGCCAGCGCGTCCTTGGGCGTGCCCTGCGGATAGGTCTTCAGATCGACTTCGACGCCGTAGCGCCTGGTGTCGTCCTTGGCCGGGTCCGCGGCGACCAGGCCGCACATACAAAGGGTGCCGAGAAAAACAGGCAACAACATTCGCATCGACCGAACCCCCATGTGGAAAACGCCCCGGGTTCATGTTCACTGGTAACTTTTCCCCCCCTTACGAAGGGGGGGTAGGGGGGGTAAGTACAGTTGCTTTTGTCAGCCATGGCGGCCATTCACCCCCCTACCCCCCCTTCGTAAGGGGGGATGTAAACGGTTACCACCTCGGTTCCTTCCTACGTTGTATGCGGGGAACGTGCGGCGGGCAGCGCGGCGACTTGCTAGAATGTCCGAATGCCAGGCAACTCCTTCGGCGAACTGTTTCGCATCACCACGGCCGGCGTCAGTCACGGCCCCGGCTACCTCGTCATCATCGACGGCTGCCCGCCCGGCCTGCCGTTAGGCGTCGAGGACCTCCTGCCCGACCTGCGCCGCCGCCGGCCCGGCCAGTCCAAAATTGTCACGCAGCGCCAGGAGGACGACGCCCCGCAAATCTGGTCCGGCGTCTTTGAAGGCGTGACCGACGGCACCTCCATCGGCATCCTCTTTCAAAACGCCGACCAGCGCAGCGGCGACTATGCCGACATCAAGGACAAGTACCGCCCCGGCCACGCCGATTTCACGTTCGACGCGAAATACGGCCGGCGCGACTACCGCGGCGGCGGTCGCTCCAGCGCGCGCGAGACCGTGTGCCGAGTCGCCGCCGGCGCGGTCGCGAAAAAGTTGCTCGCGACGCAGGGCGTGCGCGTCCTCGGTTATGTCAAACAAGTGGGTGCCGTTGTTGCGGAGATTGCCGACCCGACCGCGGTAACGCTCGAACAGGTGGAAGCAACGCCGGTCCGCTGCCCACATCCTGAGACGGCGGCGCGGATGATCGCGTTAATCGAGGAAGTACGCAAGGACCAGGATTCAATCGGCGGCGTGTGTGAATTGGTGGCGGCCGGAGTGCCGGCGGGCTGGGGCGAACCGGTCTTCGACAAGCTCAAGGCAGACCTGGCGAAAGCACTCTTGTCGTTACCCGCCGTGATGGCGTTCGAGTACGGCGCCGGCTTCGGCGTGGCGACGGCGCGCGGCAGCGCGAACAACGACGTGTTTATTTCCAAGCCCGAGCAACCGCTGCACATCGGCACCGCGACGAACCGGCATGGCGGCATGTTGGGCGGCATCAGCAGCGGCGAGCCGATTGTCTGCCGGGTGGCCGTCAAGCCGACGAGCAGCCTGTCCCGCCCGCAGCCGACCGTGAACCGCGCAGGCGAACCGACCGAGATCCGCACGCGCGGCCGTCATGACCCGTGCCTGTTGCCACGCTTCGTACCGATGGGCGAGGCGATGATGGCCCTGGTTTTGGTCGATCACTGGCTACGCTGGCGCGCCCAATGCGACGGGCTGAGAGCTGACGGCTGAAAGCTGGTATACTCAACGCGGTCCAATTTGACGCAAACGCCCGTAACCACAAGCGGCCCGCTTGTGGGTGACCGTCTTGTCGTAGCCACAAGCGGCCCGCTTGTGGGCTGAACCCGCGCAGAAGCCAGCAAGCGAGCCGCTTGCGGCTACGGGCCGCTTGTGGCTACGGCCGTCAGCCCTCAGCTAATAATCCGTCGTGAGGAAGTCGTACGCGGCGATTGAAAGCAGGACCACGCCGGTGCCCAGCGAGGTCAGCACCGACAACAACGGCTTCCACGCCCCCTGTTCGATCAGCTTCGGCGTATCGACGACGCGCGCGAACAGCGTGTCGGCGTTCAACAAGTCGCGCAAAATCAGGTGGAAGTCGAGCGGCTTGGGGAACAGCCAGTACCCGGCCTCCAGCGTGAACGCGAACGCCGGCGACAGGTTTTGCAGTTCCGGAATCAGCATCGCCGTGTGCCGGCCGTAATTCATCGCGTAGCACATCATCCAAAACACAATCGAGCCGATCACGCACGCCCCCGTGCTGCGCGTCGTGACGGCCAACAGGGCCGAGAAGCTGAAAAACACCGCGAAATGCAGCAGCACCAGCGGGATGCACAGGAAATAAATCGGGTCCCAGTAGCCCGTCGCGACCGACAGCGCCAGCCAGGTGCCGCCGATGAACAGCGTCGTTTGGAACCCGAAGTAGACCAGCACGCCAAGGAACTTGCCGGCCAACAGGCTCCAGCGCGGCACCGGCTTGGCCAGCAGCACCGACACGGCACTCGGCTCCAAAAACGTCGGCAGGAAACCCGCCGTCCACATGAGCGCGAGCAGCAGTCCGACGCCGTCCGCGACAAAGCTGGCGAGGTGAATCTGCACGGCCCGCACCGGCAAGTCGTCGCCGACAAGCCGGATCGGCGGGATCGCCCCGAACAAGATTTCGATGTGGCCCGTCTGCAAATCGACGCCGCCTTCGTTGCCCTTCGCCACCTTGACCACTTCGGTGTATTCGACCGCCCCGCGCGGCCTGGCACCCACGACGGCTGGTTCTTCCCACCCTTGCAGCAGAGGCGCGAGAGATACGCCAGGGAAAACGCCTTGCGACGCGCCGGCCCCGAAGCACGGGACCGTGGCGGCGACCGTGGCCGCGTCGGTCGGGAAGGACGCCGGCAGACTTTCCTTGCGCTCCTTGCCCGTGAGCGGCAGTTGCGGCGGTGCCGTGATGCGGATGGTCAGGCAGACGGCCATGCACAGCACCGTGATGCCGGTCATGAGGTAAAAAATCCCGGACGCCCGCGCTTGCCGGAACGTGTCGCGGATCAGCCACTGGATCGTGTATATTGCGGCGGGTGCGTTCATCCGTTTCCCCTCCGATACAGGTCGTTCAAAGCTTCTTCCAACGAGCGCGGCGACGGCGACGCACTCTTCAACAGCGCCGCCATCGACCCGGTGTAAACGAGCCGGCTGTTGACCACCACGCCGACGCGGTCGCAAACGGCTGCCACCTCGGTCAGCACGTGCGAGACGAGCAGCACACTGCCTTTGCGGGCGCGGACCTCGTCCACCACGTCGCGCAGCAGGTGCCGACCGTTGAGGTCGAGGCCTTCGGTCGGTTCGTCCATTACCAGCAATTGCGGTTCGTTGACGAGCGCCTGGGCGATGCCGAGGCGCTGCAACATGCCCTTGCTGAAGCGTGCGATCGGCTCGTTGCCGCGGTCGTCGAGGCCGACGCGCTTGAGTAACTGCGGAATGCGGGTCCGTAAAGTCTCATACGTGACCAGCGACAGCGCGCCGTAGTATTCGAGGAGGGCGACGGCGGTGAGGTAGCGCGGGAAGGCGTGGTTTTCGTGGACGTAGCCGATGCGGGCCAGCGTCGAGCGGTCCGCCAACGGTCGGCCGAAGCGCGTCGCGGTGCCGGCACTCGGCTGGCACAGTGACAGGAGAAGCTTGACCAGGGTGGTCTTGCCGGCGCGGTTGGGGCCGAGCAGGCCGAACACTTCGCCCGGTTCGATGCGGAAGCTCACGTCGCGCACGGCCTGGACGCAACGGCTCTTGAACCAGAAATCTTTGTAAGTCTTCGAGACGTTGACGAACTCGACGAGGGGCGTGGTCGCGTTCGGTATGGCTACGGGTCCGGACCTGGCGGGCGCGGTCTGCGTTGTCACGGCCATGCACAAGTTCCTGTGATGTGGGACAAACCATTGCCGCCGACAACGCCACGCGGCGCGTTGCGGGGGCAATTTTAACGTAGGCCACAAATTCGGGTCACGCAAGAAAACGCCACGGAAAAGATAACGGTCACCGCCAACTTCTCCCCCCCTTCCGAAGGGGGGGTAGGGGGGCTAAGCACGGTTGACGTACTCGGTCATGGCGCTCTCTTCACCCCCCCCCCCCCACCCCCCCTTCGTAAGGGGGGGAGTGAATGGTTACGTGTCGGGGTTGCGACCGCGTCGGGTCGTACACTATGATCTGCGGTTGACGACGCCCCACCAATCCGAGGACGAAAGTGATGCAAATGGTCTGCAATTTCAACGCCGGTCCGGCCATGCTGCCTCCCAGCGTGCTGGAGCGCGTCCAGGCCGAGCTGCGCGACTTCCACGGCTGCGGCCTGTCGATTGTGGAGATGAGCCACCGCTCCAAGGAGTTCGAGGCGGTCAACGCCGCGGCCGAGGCCCGGTTCAAGAGTCTGCTCGGAGTTGGCGTCGGCTATCGGGTCGTGTTCGTCCAGGGCGGCGCTTCGACCCAGTTCGCCATGCTGCCGATGAATTTCTTGCCGCCCGGCGCGACCGCGGATTATCTGATCGCCGGCCTGTGGGGCGAAAAAGCCTACGAGGAAGCCGCCGCCCTCGGCAACGCCAACGTCGCGGCGACGACCAAAGCCGGTGGTTATCGCCGGGTGCCGCACCCGGACGAGATCAAGATCAGCCCGCAAGCGGCGTACGTCCACGTCACGTCCAACGAGACGATCCAGGGCACTCAATGGCACGCCTACCCCGACCTGGGCGACCGCCCGCTGGTCGGCGACATGAGCAGCGACATCCTTTCGCGCCCAATCGACGCCGGCCGGTTCGCGATGATCTACGCCGGTGCCCAGAAAAACCTGGGGCCGTCAGGCGTGACGGCCGTGCTGCTCCGCGAATCCTGGCTGGGCCAGGCCAACAAGGCGGTGCCGACGATGCTACGCTATTCGACTCACGTTCAGAACAATTCGCTTTACAACACGCCGCCGACGTTTGGGATTTACGTCCTCGGCCTGGTGCTTCAGTGGATCGAGGAAACCGGCGGCCTGAAGGCAATGGGTGAGCGCAACGACCGCAAGGCGCAGGCCGTCTACAACGCCATCGACCAGAGCGGCGGCTATTACCGCGGCCACGCCGAGTCGGCATCGCGGTCGTTGATGAACGTCACCTTTCGGCTGCCGAGCGAGCCGCTGGAAAAGAAGTTCGTCGCCGAAGCGCAGGCGGCCGGCATGATCGGCCTGGCCGGGCATCGTTCCGTCGGCGGCGTCCGCGCCTCGCTTTACAATGCCGTCGGCCCCGAGGCGTGCCAGACCCTCGCGGCGTTTATGAAGGCGTTTGCCCAGAAAAATGGGTAAGCTTCTGGGAAGGCGGCATTAGTAACCGTTCACCGCGGTGGTGGGAGTCGGACAGCAATAGACATCCCGTGCTGGGAGTTTTCTGGGTGCGCGGCAGCGCAGGACGCGCGTCACCGTTCGTTTC
>JBBRLG010000334.1:0-8379 GCA_038231495.1 Gemmatales bacterium
CGACGACCTGGTGGCGGCATTCGTCGCCGGGGTCAGCCGAGTCAACGGTCGGAAGGATAAGATGGGGTTTGTGTTTAACCATGATGACCTCCACCCCAAGAAGCGGAAAGCTGGGTAATTCTTTCTGCACACCTACTTAGTCCGTCTTTGAACCCGGACGGGCTAGGAAGCCCGTCCTACTTCATCCATCGCGCTACGAGTGACAGCGTACTAGGATCAACTCCCCGGTAACGACAATGGTACCAACCGTACTCCTGCCAACCGTGCGCGCCAAGGCTCTCCGCCGTAGTGGTTTGACGTTGATCGAGTTGTTGGTCGTCCTGTTAATCCTGGCGATCCTGACGACTGTGGCCATTCAATCCACCGCCGGCCTTGTCGATCAAGCGCGTTACGAGGCTACGCAACGCACGCTGCAAAATGTGCAAGAAGCCATCGTCGGGCCAGGCGGCCAACGTGAACCGGACGGTACGCTCCTCATTTCGGGCTTCGTCGCGGACGTGGGTAGGCTGCCGAACGCCGTGGGCACGGACCCGGCCACGCAACTGCAAGAGCTGTGGGCCAACCCCAGTGCCCTGGCCCCTTTCACCTTGCAGGCTGCGCCTTCTGACCCCCAGGTGGTGGTGCCGTGCGGCTGGCGGGGGCCGTACCTACAGCTGCAGCCGGGCAGCGCCCAACTGTACGACGGCTGGGGCAACTCGTTCGCACTCTTGCAGGCCGACGCCGTGACGGGGGTGCCCGTCGGGCAGCCCATCCCCGTCGTGCGCTCCCTGGGTGCCGACAACGCCAGCGGGGGAACCGGCTACGCGGCGGACGCGGACGTGTTACTGCTCAGCACCCAGGCCGCGGCACCGGTCAACCGCTACCAAGCCGTCGTCACCGGCACGGTCTACGTCCTGGACGCCCAGGGCAACCGCACCAACCCCGACCCCGCGAACGGCCCCATCACCGTCCGCTTTTTCGGCCCCAACCCGCTGACGGGTGGCGTCCTCGAAACCGCGGTGACGGTGACGCCGACGACTGGCGTTCCCGTGACGTACTCGTTCAACACGACCATCGGTCCGCGGGTCGTGCGCGCCTACCAGGGGACGGCCACGACCCAGAAGAAAAGCACTGTCACACGCTTGACAGTCCAGCCAGGCGGGCAAATCAAAGACCTACTGATGCAATGACGCCGAAGGGACAGCCCCGCAATGGCCAGACGCGCCGCAACGACGATCGTGCTGCTAACCCGCCAGACGATGGTGCGCGCCGATTTTACGCACGGCGCGCGGCCCACCCTTGCCGAACTGTGGCAGGAACCGCGGCCCGACACCGACGACGCCGCGGCCCTGGTTGAAATGGCCCTGGCGCTCGGCCCCAAACCCGGCCGGAGCGTGTGGGTGCTGAACGCGGACTGGTGGGTGCAAACGCTGTCGCTGCCCGTCGCCCGCACGGCCGGCCTGTCCGCTGCCGACCTGGCGGGGGCGTTGAATTTTGAGGCGGAAGCGCTGTCGGGTCACAGCGCGCTTGACTCGGTCGTGGGGCACGCGCCGGTGAAGGGCGAGAGTGGGGAAAAGGTCTATTGGATCGTCCAGGTGAAGACCGCGGACCGCGAGCGCATCGCCGATGTGGTTCATCAGGCCGGCGCGCGGCTGGCCGGCCTGGGACACCCCGGCGGTCTGCCCGGCCGCCTCGTTGCTACCGTCGGCGCGGCGTCGTGGCAACGGGTCGAGTTGTGGCCCGACGCGGTCGTCTGTCTGCACGCGGCGGGTGCCGGCACGCCCCAGGTCCAGGTTCTGAACATCGACCCGCAAGCGGGCCGATGGCAAAATGCGGTCGAAAAGGTTCGCGCCGACTTCGGCGCTGCGGACCACTTCGAGACGGTCGTGGCAGACGGCATTGCGGTCGCCGACGACAACGCGGGCCAAACCCTGGTGCGCCTGGAGGACGCCGCATCCCTGAGAAAATGGGTGACGGCGTGCGCCGGCCGTCTCGCCGGGAAGGCCGACGGTTTGCCGCTCGTTCGCGCGGCGGCGCGGCCGATGTCGGGCCTGCGGCGGAGTATCCTGGCAGTGGGCATGACACTGGTGACGCTAGGCGCGTGTTCGGCACACTATTATCTTTGGCTCGAACCCAGGGCGGTGGCCGTCCGCGGCGAGTTGCAAAAGGCGCAGGAACCGGCCAAGGCGCAAGCGGAACTGGACGCGCAGATAAAAACCCTGGAAACCAGGCGAGCCGCACTGCAACCCCAGGTTGCAAAGGTCCAGGACAACAACGAGGCCATCCTGCGGCAACGGCAGCGGCTGGCGGTGTTGCTCAAGTTCCTGGCCGAGCAGCGGCAGGAAGATTTACTCATTCAGAAGATCGACGGCACGGGCGGCGAGCCGCGGGTGTTCGGGTTGTGCCTGCGACCCGAGTTGGCCGACCAGTTCGCCACGACCCTCGGCCAAACCTTGGCCCCCCAGGGCTGGGAAGTCGAAGTTGCGTTGACCCAGGCACAACACGTCAAGGCCGACGGCGCGCCTTGGGCTTTTGAACTGCAGTTCAAAGAAAAGCCCAGGGGCACGGCAAGTCTGTCCTACCCCGCACCCGCGCAACCACTCCGAAGGTGAGCCATGACGTTGACCGCGCGCGACAAGGTTCTTGTTTTATTCCTGCCGGCCATTCTCATCGGCGCCGGCTACGGCTTCTGGTTCAACGCGCGCAAGCTGGACGAATTCGCGAAGCTGCAACGTGCCCTGGCGGATGCGCAAACGGCGATGCCGACGCCCACCCAGGTGCTCGAACGCAAAGCCCGGCTGCAACAGGTGGTGCCCGAAGTCCGCGACCTCGAAGCGAAAAATGGCAGGGAACGCGACCGCTGGCAAGCCCTGGTCGGCCGCTGCGCCGACACCACAGGCCGCAACGAACGGCTCGAACAACTGACGCGCTTGCTCGCCGACTTCGACCTGGACCTCCTCGAAGGCGGGCCGGCCGACGTGGGCAAGCCGAACCACGAAGTGAAAGCGCCCGCGTCGCTGGACGCTCTTGCCAAGCAGATCGGCGAGTCACCCAACGGTCACAAGCCGCAGTCGTGGCGGCTGCGGCTTTCCGGCAACTACCTCGACCTGGCGCGCGCGCTCGACCGGTTGGCCGGGGGGGATTTGATGGTCATTCCGATTGGGTTGACCATGAAAGAAGCGCGGTCCCGCGACGGCCGGCGCGAGTGGGTGTTGCTGATGTGGATTTAGTAGCGCTAACTTTTTTGGCGAGCCGGGAGCGTAAGCGACCGGAGTCCTTCCGGCAATTGATCTCCCTTCCCATGACCACAACCCCGACCGACAAGCCCAGCCCCGCCCGCCGGCACCTCGACGAGTTGCTGAGCGAGTGCGTCCGCCTGGACGCTTCGGACGTTCACCTCGCGCCGGGGCTGCCGCCCTATTTCCGCGTTCACGGCATCCTCGGCCCCCGCGAGGGGCGCGAACCCCTTTCACCCGCTCAGACGGGCGCGCTCGCAGAAGAAGTGGCGCGCGGCTTCGATCCCGGCCCGCTGACGCGCACGGGCTCGCTGGACGGTGCCCTGAGTGCCGGCGACGGCACCCGCTTCCGATTCAACGTCTTTCGCCGGCAGGGTGCCGTCGCGGTCGCGATTCGCCGGTTGGAAGACCGGTTCCGCTCCCTGGGCGAGCTTGGGCTGCCTGAAAACCTGTACGAACTGTGCGATCTGCCCGACGGCCTCGTCGTGGTGTGCGGCCCGACCGGCGCGGGCAAGAGCACCACCCTGGCGTCGCTGTTGCATCGGATCAATCAAAACCGCCGCTGCCACATCATCACGATCGAAGACCCCGTCGAATACCTACACCCCCCACTCCGCAGCCTGGTCAACCAGCGCCAGGTCGGCACCGACGCGGGCAGTTTCAACGACGCCCTGGTTGCCGCGCTGAGGCAAGACCCCGACGTGATTCTCGTCGGCGAAATCCGCGACCTGAACACCATCCGCACCGCCATTACTGCCGCGGAAACGGGCCACCTGGTACTGACCACCGTTCACGCCGGCGACTGCGTCGGGGCAGTCGAGCGGCTCGTGTCGGTCTTCCCCGCCGACGAACAGGCGGGCATCCGGCGGCAACTGAGCATGGTGCTGCGGGCGGTCGTGGCCCAGCACCTGCTGGTCGCTGACGGACCCGCCGGGGCGCGCGGCACGCCTGCCGACGCGACCGGCCCGGTCCGGCGGGCGCGCGTGGTTGCCGGCGAAGTTTTGCAAGTCAGCCCGGCCGTCGCCAACCTGATCGCCACCGCCAAAAGTTCGCAAATCTACTCCGCGATGGAGACGGGCGGTGCCCAGGGCATGCAGACGCTCGAACAGTCTCTGGCAAGGTTGTGGGTCGCCAACCTGATCTCCGAAACCACGGCAACGACCCTGGCACGCAACCCCGGCGTGATGCGCGACCGGGCAGCGCTGCTCCGCAAACCGGGCGGTCGACCGGCGGGAGGCGTGCGATGACCAACGACCTACTTGGCCTGATTCCCTCAAGGTCGGCCGGCCCTACGCCCGGCCGCACATCCCGCGGTCGGGGCGAACAGCGCGCCGAGAGGCGTACCGTCCTGGTCCGCGATTGCCCCAGTGGTTTCGTGTTGGGGCACCGGGAATATCACGCCCTTCTGAAGGACGTGACGATCCACGGCGGCGGGTTCTTGCTGCCGCCGGTCGCGGAACTGCCTGACCTCCGCACGGGGGCACTTCTGGAATTGAGCATCCACAGCGACCTGGAACCGCTGCCCCGCAAGGGCCGCGTGCGTTGGGTCTTGGCTGAGGACGGCGGCCTGCGGTTCGGCGTCGGTTATGAGGGCTTGCCGGCGGACGCGGAATGCATCGGCGTCCTGAACATGGACCGGGTGAAGATCGATCCCGGCTGGGCGTTGCGCATCCCGGCGAACCTGGCCCTACGCCGCCAAGTCTTACCCCTGGGCTGTGCCGACGGGCAGGTGTACGTCGCCTGCGCCAACGCCCTCGACGGCCCGGCCCTGCAAGCGGTCGAGAAGCTGGTCGGCCTCCGCGTGCGGCCCGAACCGGCTGAACCGGCGTCGCTGCAGCGGGCGCTCGACCGCGTTTACGGCGACGCCCAGGGCACGGCGGCCAACACGCCCCAGATTCGGACGCGCTCCATCGACCTGCGCTCGCTGGCGGAGTTGCTGCCCGACGAGGTGGTGCCCCTCTGCGACGAGATGCTGCACGCCGCCATCCTCCGCCAGGCATCGGACATTCACATCGACCCCGACCGCGAAGGCGTGCAAGTGCGGCTGCGCGTGGACGGCGGCCTGGAGCACTATCGCCGCTTGCCCTCTTCGGTCCACAGCGGCGTTATTAGCCGGTTCAAAGTCCTGTGCGGCATGGACATCGCCGAGAAGCGCGCCCCCCAGGATGGGGCGTTCAAGCACCACTTCGGCCGCGCCGCCGCCGGGCAGAACCTCGACGTGCGGGTGGCCACCTTGCCGACCAAGTTCGGCGAACGCATGACGCTCCGCCTTTTGGCACTGCAAACGGAGTCGTTGACGCTCGAACGGCTCGGCATGTGTGCGCGCGATTTGACTTGTTTCGCCGACGCCATCGCCCGGCCGCACGGCATGATCCTGTTGACCGGGCCGACGGGCAGCGGCAAATCGACCACGCTCTACGCCGCCATTCGCCGACTCGCGGCCCAGGAGGGCTTGAACATCCTCACCGTCGAGGACCCTATCGAGTATGAAATTCGCGGCGTGGCCCAGATCGAAGTCGATGCCGCGGACAAGGTGACGTTCGTCAAGGCGCTGCGGAGTGTGTTGCGCCACGACCCCGACGTGGTGATGATCGGCGAGATCCGTGACGCCGAGACGGCGGACGTGGCCATCAAGGCGGCACTGACCGGGCACCTGGCATTTAGCACGTTGCACACGAATTCGGCGGTCAGCGTCATCACGCGCCTGGCCGACATGGGTGTGGACCGCTACCTCATCGCCGCGACATTGCGGCTGGTGGTGGCGCAACGCCTGGTTCGGCAACTCTGCCCGCGCTGCCGCAAGCCACGCGATCTGACCCCCGCCGAGGCAACGGCTCTGGGCCGTCCTGAATTGGTGGGGCGCACCGTGTACGACCCGGCGGGCTGCATTTATTGCGGCGGCAAGGGCTACCTGGGAAGGATCGGGCTGTTTGAGTTGTTGCCCCTGGATGAAGGCTGGGCACGCGAGATTACGCGCGGTGCGGAAGAGACAGAGTTGTTGGCGCGGATGCGCGAGCGTCAGGTCGCCACGCTGCTGGACGACGGCCTTACCAAGCTCTTCGACGGCCGCACCGCGGTGCGCGAAGTGTTGGGAGCGGTGAGCGCGTGGTGACTTGCTATTCGGAGCATTCGTCAGAGCCGTGGTCCGTTGTCCGTTGTCCGTGGTCCGTGGTCCGTTGCAAAGACAAGACAAGATTGCATTTTGCAACGGACCACGGACAACGGACAACGGACCGCGGCTCTGGATCTATTGGCTTGCTGAACTCAGCAGGGAGGACGCATGCCCCTATTCGCATTTGACGCGCGGACCGGCGGCGGGCAGGCCCGGCGCGGGACCGAGGAAGCGATGGACGCCCAGGCGCTTGTCGGTGCCTTGCGGCAGCGCGGCTGGCTCGTCGTCAACGTGCGCGCGGCCCCGCCCAACCTGCCCGGACTGCTCGCCCGCTTGCACCGTCTCAGTCCATCGACCTGGCTGCCCACGCGCTCGGTGGACGTGGAGCTTAGCTTGCAACAGCTGGCGGTCATGTTGCGCAGCGGCTTAACCCTGCTCGCGGCCTTGAAGACGGTGGCGGAGTACGCCCGCCGCGGGTCGATGCGGCGGGTGTGGGAGGCCGTCGCGCGGGAGATTCAACAAGGTTCCAGCCTTGCCGACGCCATGGCCGGCCACCGCTGCTTCTCGCACCTCGTCGTGCAACTGGTGCGCGTCGGGGAACAGACCGGCACCCTGGAACAGGTGGTTCGCCGCGCCGCCGAAGCGCTCGAACGCCGCCGGCAGCTTACGACCCAGCTAATCACCGCGCTGGCGTACCCCTTTATTGTGCTGGTGGCCGCGATTGCCGTTTCGATTTTTATGATCGTCGGCGTCATCCCCAAGCTCCAGGTTTTCCTTACCGCGATGGGCCGACGCTTGCCGCCGCTGACCCAGGCGCTCCTTGACGTTGCCGCGCTTATCCAACTTTATGGGCCATACGTCCTGGGCGGCCTGTTCGCCTTGACAGCCTCTTTGACTGCGATATACCTCTGGCAACCCGGTCGGTTGTTTATCGATCGCCTGCTCCTACGGCTGCCGCTTGTCGGCGGCCTGTTGCGGCTGGCGGCTACTGCGCAATTCGCGCACGGCCTGGGGGTGTTGCTCACGAGCGGCATCACCCTGGTCGAGGCACTGCGGACCGTCGAATTGCTGCACGGCAACCGCTGGGTGGGAGCACGGGTCGCCGAGACGCGGCGGTCGGTGTTGGCGGGCGGCAACCTGGCCCAGCCGCTCGACGCGCCGTCGGTATTCATGCCGATGTTGTCGCGCATGGTCGCCGTGGGCGAGTCGGCCGGCAGCCTCGATGAGGTGCTAGGGGAGGTCGCCCGGTTTCACGAGAACCAGCTCCAGGCTGCCATCCGCCGCCTGAGCGTCATCGTCGAGCCGGTCATCGTCATCGTCGTCGGCGGCATCGTCGGGTTCGTGTATGTCTCGTTCTTCATGGCAATGTTCGCCGCCGCCGGGGCGGGCGGGAAGGTTCACTGAAATGGAAGAGGTTTGGCCCATGCACTGGCTCCGAATCGGCCTCGCGGCGTCGCTGTTCCCGGCCCTGGCGTGCCTGGTCGTTGCCCAACAGGCCGACCCTACGCCCGCCCCGGCCATCACGATCCTGTCGGTCGAGGCGTCCAAAGCAACCGGGGTCGTGACCACACCGGCCCAGCCGGGCGTGCCGGCCCCCCCGGCCCCCCCGGCCCCCTCGTTGCGCGACCCGACGCTGCCCAGTGCCCGACTGCGCGAGGCGATGGAGGTAGGCAAAGCTCCTAACCTGGTCAGCACGGGGCCGACGCACAAGTCGCCTTTAATCAGTCTCAAGGGGCGCGTCCTGGCCAAGGACCGACCGCCGACCGCCATCCTGGAAGTGGACGGCAAGCTGTACGTTGTCGGCAAAGGCAGCACGTTGAACGGGCCGGGCAACAGCGTGCTGAAGATCGTCGAACTGAACAAGGTCGAGGTACGCGTGGAAGTTAGCCCGCAGAACGAGACCATTACGCTGCGATAGCAGGCGCACCGTAGTATTTCCGCCAGAGCCGCGACCGTCTCCTATCGTAGCCGCAAGCGGCTCGCCGGGTACCGTAGGCCCCGGTTGAACCCTAAACCCAGGGCCGCCCCGCTTCACCCCCAAAAAACCCCCCC
>JBBRLG010000335.1:0-8378 GCA_038231495.1 Gemmatales bacterium
CCGAAGATAGCACGAAAGTGGCGCAACTCCTCTAACTGCCGACGTTTGCGCACTCAAATCTGCGCGACTATCCTGCACTGCTGCGAATACAAGAGTTTGCGAGTGCATCTGTGACACTGAAATCTAAGCCGTTTGAATCACGGTGTGTACAGACCGTGCATGTTGCGCTCCCCCGCAATTGGGCAGCGCCGTTGCCTGCCTATCGTACCGGCTGGTGTGGTGTGGCGACGTGGCGGACATAGTGGCATCGGCGTCGGCCGGCAGGGATTGCGGGCGGGTTGGCGCTGATTGTATCTCCGCCAACGTCGGCGGGCCGTGGCGGATTGGCGGACTCGTCCGCGAGGCGCGACGCGGGGTGGTCCATGCTTGCGAACGAGGAACGAGGAAAGAAGGAGCTTTGGAGCGCTGGGCAAGCGCCTCACCGAAACCCGCCGAAGACGGCCAGCTCGAAGTATTTCCAGTAGCAGTCCACGTCCTGAAAACCGAGGGTTCGCAGCCAACCGCACTGCTCCTCCACCGAGGCCAGGATGTTCGCGGCACGGTCCGGCCTTGTGATGTACTCGTGTACGACCTGTTCCCGCGTCACGGCGTCGCCGCGGTCGCGCCGCCGTTCCCAGAGGTGTTCGCCCATTGCCTCGTCGAAAAACCGTTCCACACGCGGTGTCGGGCTGGCGACGTGCTCGCAGTTGACGAACGCGCCGCCCTCCGCCAAAAGGCCATAAATCTCGGCGTACAGGGCGCGCTTGCGGTCGTGCGGCAGGTGGTGAATGGCGAAACTGCTGATAACGGCGTCGAACGGGCCGGCGACCGCGCTCAGCCAGTTTGGGCCGCCCAGGTCGGCTTCCACGAGCGCGGCCCGCGTGCCGAACGGCGTCAGACGGGCGCGGGCCCGCTCCAACATCGGCGGCGAGAAGTCCAGGCCGACGCCGACCGCTGCGGGGAAGGCTTCCAGGGCAGTCGCCAGGAGGATGGCGTCGCCGGTGCCCAGGTCGAGCACGCGCCGCGGCGGCCGTGGTAGCGCGCGGAGGAGACGCAGCAGAACCTCCAGTTGCCGACGGCGGTCGGGGATCACGGCCGACCGCTCGTCCACAAACGCCGTCGCCACGTCGTGTCGCTTCCAGACCTCGGCGTTCACGCTCATCGTTTCCTTCCTTCATTGACCAAGTGACGGGCCAACGGTTGGGTCCACCAGACCCTCCGAACCTTTGCGTAACAATGCGCAAAATATGTTTCGGTTCGCGGCAAAGATCGTCTATCATAACTACCATACGGTGCGACGGCCCCTTCGGAGTTTCTCTCATGCGGCTACGACTTGCGATTCCGTTTCTCCTCGCCTTTCTCTGCCTGCAACCCGCGAGCGAAACCGTCGCCCAGCCGGTGAAAGAAGCTGGTGGCCTCGTCAAGCCCGTCGCGCCGCCGGTTGCCGGCCAACCCGTCGCCGACGAGACTCTCCTGAAAAGCGCCTACCTTGGCACCGACGGCCCCGCCCTCGTCGATTTCTTCAAGAAGCGCGTGCCGGCCGCCGACGGGGAAACGACCGTCAACGATCTGATCAAACAACTCGGCGACAAGGACGAGGCGGTCCAGCACAAGGCCCAGGGCGAATTGATCGCCATTGGCCCGTCGGCCGTCGCCGCCCTGCGCCAGGCCGCCAACGGCGTCGAGGACAAGGCCGCCTCTGCCCGCGCCTTCCATTGCCTTCAGCAGATCGAAGGTGCCCCCGGCACGGCCCTCGTCAAGACCGTCGCCCACCTGCTGGCCGACAAGAAGCCCGACGGTGCCGCCGCCGCCCTGCTCGCCTACCTACCCTACGCCGAGGCCGAAATCGTCGCGCACGAGATCGAGAGTACCCTGGCCGCGGTCGCGTTCAAGGACGGCAAGCCCGACCCCGCCCTCGTCAAGGCCCTCGACGACAAGCAGCCCGTCGTCCGCGCCGCCGCGGCGGAAATCCTCTGCCGGGTCGGCGGGCACGACCAGTTTGCCAGGGTCCGCCCGCTGCTGAAGGACGAGAAGCCGACGGTGCGGTTGCGCGCCGCCCTCGCCCTGGCCGCCGGCAACGATCCCGAGGCCGTTCCGGTCCTGATCGACAGCCTTGCCGACCTGCAACCGGTCCAACTCCGCCAGGCCGAAGACGTACTCAACGAAATCGCCGGCGACTACGCCCTCCGGGCGCCGTCGGGCAACGACGCGGTGTCCCGGCACCTGCGCCGCGACCTCTGGCAAGCCTGGTGGAAGAGCGTGGACGGCAAGGTGCTGACCGACGAGTTCAAGACGCGCACCCTGGCCGACGACGACCTGGAAAAGGCGAAGGCCCTCGTCAAGCAACTCGCCGACGCCGAGGCCGAGGTGCGTGACAAGGCTTCGACCGCCCTGGTGGCGCTGGGGCCGCCGGTCCTGCCGCTGTTGCGCCAGGTTAACCGGACGCCGCCGACTCCCCAGGCCCAGGCCGCCGCCAAGGCCGTCCAGCTGATCGAGAAGGACAACGCCAGCCCGCTGCCCTTCGCCGCCGCCCGGCTGCTCGTGCTGCACCGGCCCGACAAGACGCTGGAAACCCTCTTGAACTACCTGCCGTTTGCCGAGAACGAAGCGATGGCCGCCCAGGTCGGCGACCTGGTCGGGTTCGTCGGCTTCAAGGACGGCAAGCCGGCACCGGCCCTGCTCGCGGCCCTGGAAGACAAGGTCGCCGCCCGCCGGATTGCCGCCGTCGTCGCGCTGGGCCAGGACGGCGGCGACGATCAAAAGGCCGACGTTCGCAAGCTGCTCAAGGACGCCGACCTCGAAGTACGGCTGCGGGCGACCCAGGCGCTCGTCGGGCTGAAGGACCGCACGGCGGTGCCGGCGTTGATCGACCTGTTGACCGAGCTGCCGCCGGAGCTGGCGTGGGATGCGGAAGAGTTGCTCGGCCGCATGGCGGGGGCCAAGAATCCCAACATCCCGTTCGGCACCGACGCGGCCGTCCGCGCCAAGAGCAAGGAAGCCTGGGCCGCGTGGTGGAAGGAGAACGGCGACAAGGTGGACCTGGTAAAGACCGACTCCCGGCAGCGGTTGCTCGGCTACACGCTCATCATCGAGAGCTTCGACCCGGTCAAACGGCAGGGGCGCGTCACGGAGTTGGACGCCGCCGGCAAGGTCCGCTGGCAGATCGAAAACCTGATGTTTCCGACCGACGCCCAGGTGCTCGCCAACGACCGCGTGCTCATCGCCGAGCAGAATAACAACCGGGTGACGGAGCGCGACCTGGCCGGCAAGGTGCTGTGGGAAAAGGCCGGCGTGGCCCAGCCGTTCGTCGTCCGCCGGGAGCGCAACGGCAACACGTTCATCGCCGGCCGCACCCAGATGATCGCGGTGGACCGCGCCGGCAAGGAGGTCTTGACGCTGCAACGTCCGAACGAGTACATCCTGGCGGCGACCCCGTTGCGCGACGGCCAGATCGCCTACCTCAACAACACGGGCGCGTACTTCCGCCTCGACGCGACCGGCAAGGAGTTGAAGACCCTGCGGGTGCCGCTCAACCCGAACGTCGGCATCAACTGGGCCGAGGTGTTGCCCAACGACCATGTGCTGATTACGACGGCGGCCAACGCCAAGATCACGGAGTACGACGGCGACGGCAAGCAAGTCTGGGAGGCGGCCATCCAGGCCAGCTCCGGGCCGACGCGGATGTCCAACGGCCACACTTTGGTGCCGACGCAGAACAACACCCGCATCGTCGAACTGGACCGCGCCGGCAAGCAGGTGGCGGAGTTGAAAGACCTGACCTACAAGGCGGTCCGCGTGACGCGACGATGAAGCAAATGATGAATGATGAATGATGAGTGATGAATCAAAGGCAAATGCAAACCGCTGCTTGTATTGATTCATCACTCATCATTCATCATTCATCATTCCTCTTTGCGAGACCTACTTCATGTACCGTATCTACTTGTTGCTTTTGATTGCCGTCTGCCTCGCGCCCGGCGCGGGGGCGGCGGACGCCGAGGCGACCCTCGCGGACGAAATGGTCCTCAAGTCCGCGGGCATCGCGACCGACGGCACTAGCCTGCTCGAATTCTTCCGCAACCGCAATCGGCCCGACGTGGCCGCCAAGCAACTCGACGCCCTCGTCGCGGCGCTCAAGTCCGACGACCGGGCGACGCGCGAAAAGGCCGCGGTTGACCTGATCGTCCTGGGACCGGCCGCGCTGCCCGCCCTGCGCGTCGTCGCCGCCGACCCGGACCAGGCCGAGGCCGCCGCCCTCGCCCGCCGCTGTCTGAAGGCCACCCAGACCCAGGGCACCGAAATCACGGCGTCGGCGGCGCGACTGTTGCTCCTGCGTAAACCCGTCGGCAGCGCCGCAGTGTTGCTTACCTTCCTGCCGCGCGCCGAAAACGAAACCGTTCTCGAAGAGATCAAGGGTGCGCTCGGCAACGTCGCCCACCGCGACGGCAAAGCCGACCCGACCCTGCTCAAGGCGCTGACCGATGACAGCCCTCTCCGGCGCGCCACCGCCATCGAAATCCTGTGCGCCAACGGCCAGGCCGAGCCGCGCGCCACCTTGCGTAAATTGCTCGACGACCCGATCCCGACCGTCCGCTTCCGCGCCGCCCTGGCCCTGGCCCAGGCCAACGACGTGCAGGCGATCGGCACGCTGATCCACCTGCTAGGCGAGTTGCCGGTCGAGGATGCGCACGTCGTGGCGGACGTGCTGTTGAGCCTGGCGGGCGACAAGGCGTCGAAGGTGCAACCGGGCACCGATGCCGCCTCGCGCGCCAAGTGCCGCGACGCCTGGAAAACGTGGTGGGACGGCACCGCGGGGGACGGCCCGTTGGACGAGTTCCGCAAGCGCACGCTGAGCGAAGGCGACCGGGAGAAGTGCCTGGCCTTGATTGTCACGTTGAATGACGAAGCCTTCAAAATCCGCGAAAAGGCGACGGCCGACCTCAAGGCGATGGGCGTGAGCATCGTGCCGTTGTTGCGCCAGGCCGTTAACGCCGACGACCCCGAAGGGGGGCGGCGCGTCCGCGAGTGTTTGGAAGAACTCGACAAGGACAAGAACGCGACCCTGCCGGCCAACTTGCCGCGCCTCATCGCCGTGCGTAAACCCGCCGGCGCCGCCGAGGCGCTGCTGGGCTTCGTGCCGTTCGCCGAGGACGATTTCACCCGCGGGGACATCCAGAACGCCCTGAACGCGGTCGCCTACCACGACGGCAAGCCCGACGCGGCCCTGGCCCGGCACCTGGAAGACAAGTCGCCGTTCCGCCGGGCCGCCGCCGCCGTGGCGCTGTGCCAGGGACCGCTCGGCGACAACCTGCCGACGGTCCGCAAGCTGCTCGGCGACAAGGACCTCAACGTGCGTATGCAGACGGCCCTGTCGCTGGCCGGCGCCCGCGAACGGGAGGCGGTGCCCGTGCTGATCGCGTTGGTGGAGGAGTTGCCGGAAGGTAAGTCGCTCCCGGTCGAGGAATACCTGACACGCATGGCCGCCGACAAGAAGCCGGCCACCCTGCCCGAAGGCGAGGCCCAGCGCGGCAAGCGGCGCGAATTGTGGGCAGCGTGGTGGAAGGAGAAAGGCGCTCAGGTGGCGCTCGTGGACCGCAACCCGCCGGCGGTCGGACAGCAGTACCTCGGTTACACGCTGCTCGTCCACGGGCAGAACAACCAGGTCTCGGAGCTGGGCATCGACGGCAAGGTGCGTTGGACGATCGCCAACGTGCAAGGCGTGACGGACGCCCAGATACTGCCCGGCGAGCGCGTGTTGATTACGGAAATGCAGACGCAGACCGTTTCGGAGCGGAACACGCGCGGCGACGTGCTGTGGACGAAGCATTTGCCGAACTTCTGGCCGATCAGTGCCCAGCGGCTGCCCACCGGCAACACGCTCGTCGTCTCGCGCAACGGGCTGGTCGAGGTCGATCGGGCCGGCAAGGAGTTGTTCACCTACAACCGGCAGACCCAGGACATCATGAACGCGCTCAAGACGCGCAACGGCGAGTACGTTTGCATCACGCAGCAGGGGGGGGTCCTGACGCTGGACAAGTCCGGCAAGGAGGTCAAGAGCTTCAGTGCCGGCCAGATCGCGACCAACGGCAACGACATCCTGCCCAACGGCAACGTCGTGATCCCGGTGCAGTGGATGAACAAGGTGACGGAGTTCGACAACACGGGTAAGGTGGTGTGGGAGGCGAACCTGCCGCAACCGATGTCGGCGACGCGCCTGCCCAGCGGTAACACGCTGGTCACGGTGCAGCAGTGGCCGGCCAAGGTTTACGAACTGGACCGCAAGGGTCAGGTGGTCAAGGAAACGTCCATCCCGTTCGTCGCGACGCGAGCGCGGCGGCGGTAGGATCGGGTGTCGGGTGTCGGGTGTCGGGCTTCGGAGAAAAGCGGGTGTCGGCATTGGCTGATAGCTAATAGCTGACAGCTAACAGCTATTTATTTCTCCGTATTTCCGACCCCCGACGCCCGACACCCGACACCCGATCTTCTCCGACCCCCGACGCCCGACACCCGACACCCGGTCTTCTCCGACCCCCGACGCCCGACACCCGACACCCGGTCTTCATGAATAGAGGAAAATAACCATGCGTTCATTCCTCGTTGTCTGCACGCTGTTCGCCTTCCTGGCGGTGCCGCCGGTCGGGGCCGCCGACGCCGACGAGGCGCTGTTGCGCGACGCCAAAATCCCGACCGACGGGCCGGGGTTGCTCGAATACTTCCAGAAACGCACCACTTCCAGCCCCAGCGACGAGGCGCTCAAGGCTCTCATCGACCAGCTGGGCGACGACTCGTTCCACAAGCGCGAAGAGGCCGCCAACCAGCTCATCGCCACCGGCGGACGGGCTAAACTATTCTTGCAGCGGGCCGTCAACGACTCGGATTTCGAGATTGCCTTCCGCGCCCGCGCGTGCCTGGGTCAGATCGACCAGGGCGGCACGTCGCTGGCCGTCTCCGCCGCCGCCCGCACGCTGGCCGCCCGTAAGCCCGACCGCGCCGCCACGGTGCTGCTCGACTACCTGCCCGCCGCCGAGGA
Organism: Gemmatales bacterium; assembly: GCA_038231495.1. Lineage (GTDB taxonomy): Bacteria > Planctomycetota > Planctomycetia > Gemmatales > Gemmataceae > JBBRLG01. The sequence goes on from JBBRLG010000335.1 coordinate 7,010, forward strand.
CGAGAGCGTTGCCGAGGAAGTGCGGCTCGCGGTCTGCGCGCTCGCGGTCCGCGACGGCAAGGCCGACCCCGCCGTCGTCGAAGGGCTGAAGGACAAGAACTCCGTCAAGCGCGCGGCCTGCGGCGTGGCGCTGGCGCGGGCGAAGTCCGCCGACCAGCTGCCCGCCGTCCGCAAGCTGCTGGAAGACCCCGAACCGCTCGTCCGCCTGCGTGTCGGATTGGTGCTGGTCGCCGCCAAGGAAAAGGACGCCGTGCCCGTGCTGATCGAGTTGCTGGCGGAGTTGCCGACGCAGCACACGGGCCTGGTCGAAGACCTGCTTTATCGGCTGGCGGAGGACAAGGCGCCGACGACCGCGTCCGGCACCGACTGGCCGACGCGCCGCAAGTTCCGCGACGCCTGGGCCGGGTGGTGGAAGGACAACGGCAAGGACCTCGACCTGGCCAAGCTCGAACAGGCGGCCAAGACCCTCGGCTTTACGATGGTCGTGCTGCTGGACGCGGGCAAGGTGCTGGACCTGGACGCGTCGAACCGCGTCCGCTGGTCGGTGGACGGCCTGCAAAAGCCGCTCGACGCGATGCTGTTGCCCGGCGAGCGCGTGCTGGTCGCCGAGCACGACGCCGACCGCGTGACGGAGCGCACCCGCAAGAACGAGATCGTGTGGGAGAAGCAGATCACCGGGCCGCTGATGGCCCAGCGTCTGCCCAACGGCAACACGGTCATCGGCACGCGCACGCAGGTGGTCGAAGTGGACAAGACCGGCAAGACGGTCTGGACTCACACCCCCAAGGACGGCGCACTGATTATGAAGACGCTGAAGCTGCCCAACGGCGACCTGGCGATCGTGACGCAGGCGGGTGCCGGGGTGGGGACGTCGCAGTATACGCGCCTCGACGCCGCGTTCAAGGAAATCCGCAGTTTCCCGGTCAACGTGGGCACGTTTGGCGGCAAGATCGACGTGCTGGCCAACGGCCACGTGCTCGTGCCGGAGATGGCCAACAACCGGGTGCTGGAGTACGACGAGACGGGCAAGGTCGTATGGGAGGGCGCGGTGGACGGCCCGATCGCGGCGGTTCGGCTGCCGAACGGCAACACCCTGGTGACGACGATGAACCAGCACCGGGCCGTCGAGCTGGACGTGAAGGGCAAAGAGGTTTGGGAGTACAAGAGTGACACGCGGGTGACACGCGCGTTCCGGCGGTGAGCGGACTTGTTTGTGACACGCGCGGAGCAATAAGTTCGTCAGAGCCGCAAGTTCGTCAGAGCCGCGACCGGACCCACGGAGACGGGACCATGTTTTTCCGCCGTTCGGCCTACCTCCTGCTATACTGCCCGCGGTCCAGTGTGACGCCAACGCCCGTAGCCACAAGCG
>JBBRLG010000336.1:0-8378 GCA_038231495.1 Gemmatales bacterium
ATCGACCCTGGCCAATCTCGACCCTCGCCACGAAAAAGCCGACCCTTGCCAAAGGAAAACCGGGTGTCGTTCGCGTGCGCCAGCGGACGCTGGCGCACGCGAATAAGCTGCCGCGGTCGGTGAATGGCTCTCCGCGCACCTCGATCAGGATAAATAGTTGCGTCCCGAATGGCATTCACTGAAGGAGAAAACGCTGCGAGCCCGAAGCGCGAAGCAAGGGCGAGCAGCGTAATTCCCAGCACTTGCCTGCTCGCCCTTGCTTCGCGCTTCGGGCTCGCCGGGCCGCAAACGTCTTAAGTTAATGCCATTCGTCCGCGTCCCCTTTATTCCCTTACCCTTTATTCCCTTATTCCACCTTTCGCTTACCAGTCCCAGTAGTACCTTGGATGGTAGAAGGGACGATAGTAGACCGGCGGTGGTTGGTTTATGATGGTGGTACGCGCGCTCTCTGCCTTGTCTAATGCCGCCTTGGTTTCCGCCGCCAGCTTTTGAAGCTTGTCTTCCATTTCGCGTTTTTCTTTTGCCGCGTTGGCAGTCTCCCGATCCTGCTTGTCTTGGGTTTCCGCCCGCAGCCTCTGGTCGGTGATCCTGCTTATGGCTTCGCGGTGGTCGTCGCGCATCTTGTCTTCCAGGCGCGCCAAGCGGGTCGACGTTTCCGTCACCAGCTGATTAATTTTTTCCACTTCGGCCTTTTTCCGCTCGATTTCCGCGGTCGCTTTCTCGAGTTCTATTTTTTGGGCCGCGGCTTTCTCGGCGTCTTCCGTTTTGCCGCCCCGAATGACGGCGGGGACAACGAGGAGGAGAAAAACAACGACAGCGGCCGCGATCGCGAAATTTCGCTTGGACACGGTGTACGAGCCAATCGTGATCCCGCCGGGCGCCGCCGTTGCCGGCGCACCGGGGGCGGCACCGGGCGCCGTGGGCGGCGCGTATCCGGGCTGACCGCCGTACGGCTGCGGACTGCTCGCGTCGCCGGCCAGCATGGTCTTGTTCCGGTTGGGCTGCTGGGGCGCCGAAGACGCCGCCGGAATCTGGAGCCGCTGTCCGCAGGCGGGACACGGCTTCTTGATGCCTGCCTCGCTCGCCGGAGACTCGAGGGGTTTCTTGCAGCTGGGGCAGTTATACTTGATCGGCGGCGCTGCCGGCGATCTTTCATCGCCTGCCAACATCGTCTTGTTCAGACTGGGCTGCGGAGCCGCAGTCGGCGGTGGCGGCGCTGTCGGCACCTGCAACCGCTGTCCACAGGCGGAACAGGGTTTCTTGGTGCCGGCCTCAATGGAAAGAGCTTCCAGCGGTGCCTGGCAGCGCGGGCAGTTAAACTTGATTGCCGGCGCCGTGTTGGCGAGCATGGTCTGTTGGTAAGCCGGGGCGGGCCCCAACAGTGGTTTCCCGGCGATTCGGGGCTCCGTAATGGATGCGCCCGCGAAGAAAGGGGAGTGGCAGTTGGAACAAACTTGGCGTTTGCCCATGTCCCCTTCGGGGATCGACAACTTGAACTGGCAGGCGGGGCAAGAAACTTGTGTAATCATGGACGGTCACTCCTTGGGGTGCGTGAATACTGGGTAACCGTTCACCGCCAATTTCTCCCCCCTTACGAAGGGGGGTAGGGGGGGTTAAGCTCGGTTGAGGTACTGCGTCCTGGCTTCAACTCCACCCCCCCCTGCCCCCCCTTCGTAAGGGGGGGAGTGAACGGTTACAATTCTAGGACATTCACCATCGGGAATCCTAACGCGCCAACTTGACATTCACAACTGTTTTCCTTTACGGAGAGGCACCGTTGCAGTAGAGGCACTTGCGCGGATCAAATCCGGTGCGCGCCTCTACCCTCGAAAGACTCACGGTCGCGAGTTGGCGATCGCGTCGAGCGCTCGTTTCCCCGGTTCGTAAAGGTCGGGGTAATTCTTATCGATCGTGACTTGGGCGGCGATATCGCGGGACTCGTCCTTGGCCGCGGCACCCAACTTCTCCAGCGTGCGATACACTTCGATCCGGGCCGCGCGCTGAGCCGGCTTGTTCCCGTTGAATTGGCCCAAGTAGATCGCTTGTACCAGGTCCTTGGCCGCGGGCTTACCCAAAGTCACCACGGCCTTGCGGGCGCGCTCGCAGCGGCCCTTCCATTCCGCCGCGTCCGCCTTTTCGTCCGGCTGCAGCCCAAACGCGACCACCAAGCGCGGGACGGCTTTCTTTACCGCGTCCTCGTGTTTGGGGTTGACGCTTACGAGGGCAATGGCGGCCTCAATGCGCACGAGTGGGTCGCTGCTGTCCAGCAAGGGTACCAGGTCGTCGGCCGCTGCTTCGGCGGATTTGCCCAGCCGTCCCAACGCCTCGGCCACGGTGCGCTGGGTTGCGGGGGACTTGCTTTTGAGGCCCTGGCGCAGGTCGGGGGTGTCAGCTTCGGTAATGGCCTTCAACCGCTTTATCAATGCGGTCCCGGCACGCTGGTTGATGTCGCGGTCCCTGTCCTCCGCAAAGCTGAACAGGGCGCGCAAGGAGATGCGCTCGCCTTGCAAGGCGGTGAGGGACTGGAGGACCGCAAGACGCACGGCGGCATCGTCGTGGTTCGCTTTCGCGCCGAGGGCGTCGAGTACTTCTGTCGAGTCGCTGCCAATCAATCCCAAGGAGTTGGCTGCTGCCGCCAGGACTGCCGGATCTTTCTCTCTTTGCAGCACCTTGCTGAGGGGCAGGGCCGCCTCCTTCGCCGCCGGTCCACACAGGCCGAGCGCCTGTGACGCCTGGCGGCGGACTTTCGCGTCACCGTCTTTCAAGGCGTCGATCGCACCGCGCAAATCTTCCGGCGTCGGCGTCTTGAAACGTGTGGTCAGCGCATTATCGACGCATTTGTGGATGTCCTTATTGTCGTCGCCCATGAAGCGGAAGAGAGCGGACACCGGGACGGCTTCGGAGCCGAGATTCAGCAGCGCCTCGATGACCTTGAGGCGAACGGTTACATTGGTGTGAGTTGCTTTGGCCTGGAGCGCGTCTACCGCGTCTTTCGTGACGACGCGGATTTGCCCCAGGGCGCGGGCTAACTCGGCGAGGACATCGATTGCGGTTTCGATTCGCAACCGTGCGGCCAAGGCCGCGACTGCTGGCTTCGCCGACGACCCCATTTCGGCGAGGGTCTGCGCGGCACCGCGACGAACCCGTGAGTCGGGATTGTTTAGCTTGTCGGTCAGGGCCGCCATCCTTATGGTCGCCACCAACTCATCCTTCTTCTGTGCCACCGCGGGGTCCGCTTTTTTGCAGAGGTCGTCGATCTTCTTCTTGATGTCGGGATCGGTGCCTTCCAGGTACGTTTTCACAATCGGCTCAAGCTTCGGCCAAGCGTCGATCCCTTTGGACAGACCGATGGCGATCAACTCCAAATCGACCTTCACTCGATCTGCCGGGGAAGGGTGTTTCGGAAACATTTCGATCAACTTGCCGCGCATCTTCAGGGCGTGTTCGAGGGACTTCATTGCGGTTGGCAGCGTGTTGCGGTAGCACTGCAACGCAAGCAACTTCTGCGCCGCAAGTTCATCCTTCGGAGCCTCTTCATCGGGCGCAAGCCCAAAGGCGTCTTCGAGTCCACGAGTCAGTTCACGAGTCAGCTTTTGGACCCTTCCCGGGTGCTTCTCGTCCATGGCTCTATTGTTCAAGGCGACAAAGATTACCTGAAGCAACCAGCGTCCGCGCTCCGGTTCTTTACCGCTCTCCTCCGGCCGAAACTCACTGCCTTTCCCCGGAATCTGGCGCGTCAACGCCCGCAGCAGGCGGGCCGCGTTCAAGTCGGAAGGCTCGAAGACGCAGCACTCCACGACCAATTGGCCGAGCGGCTCCTTGGCTTCTTCCTTGCCCAGCAACTTCGGCAATTCCGCCGCAAGCTTCTCGTAGGCGACGCCTCGTTGAAACTCGTCATTGGCCCCGATGCCGTCGATAATCGCCGCATCCTCCGGCGCGATTGCCTTGAGGTCCAAGACCGAAGCAGCAAGGTGCGTGTTGGGAATGTCGGCATACCACGCCTCGTTTTTCGCCACCGGCACCGTTGGCGGGGTGTTGATGACCTGCGGCCCCGTCGGAATCTTGTATCCGGTCACGATTAACGCGACAACGGTGACCGGGATCGCGAGGAGGAGCAGGAAACCGACCCCCGCGAAAATCCAACCCAGGGGCAACTTTCCGGTCGGCACCTCCGCCTTGGCGTCCACGTCCGCACTAGCGGCCAAGACCGCCAGGGTCACGGGCACGACGAACTGCTGTTGGCCGTTCCCCTGAATCGTCACGTCGGCGTGGAATGTTTCCCCCGGACGGGGCGGAACCTCGATTAGCAACGGTATCGTGAGTTTGTTGCCCTGCGACTTTCCCGGCCCCACGGTGATCCAGTTCTGATTGCTCCAGGCCTGAGCGTAAACCACCCTGGACTCTTCGGTGCTGATCGTCACGCGCTTCGTGAGTCGTTGGCCAACCATGCCCTCGCAAAGCACGCGCTCGGTATCGATCACCAAACGGGGTGGTTTGGTCAATCCCAGCGCTTCAAAAAATTGCTGCACGGCACCCTTGCCCGATGCCTGGGTCGTCTGCACGGGATAGGTCCAGCCGTTGCCTGCATACCAGGCTTTCACGGCACCCTGTTCAAACAGGGCCGCCGCCTCCTGAGGATGGGCGCGCGCCTTGACGGCGATTTCGCGCGGCGACCTGGCGCCGGCCAAGCTGTTGTTGGCATGCGTCCCGCTTGGAAAGGGGCGGACCGCGACGACGGCGCGCACCGGCAACGCGATGGCACCGCCGTTGGTGTCGATGACGATTTCGCCTTGCAGCGGCAGCTCCCTGGCGTGTAATTTGTTGCCGAGTACGCGCACCGGCAACGTATATATGCCCCGTGTCTGAAACATCTTCAGCGCCGGTCCCGTCCCGTCGCCAAACGAGAGCCATTCGCAGTTCGTCGTCACCATGCCGCGCAGCACCAGCAGTCCCCGGTTCGTGATCATCAGGTCAAAGCGGTGGTCGGTTCCCGGCGTCAGCGCTCCCAGGTTTTCTTCCGTGGACAGCAGGGCCAGTTGCGGCCGACGCAGAGCATTGGGATCGGCCGGGAATTTCTCCAACAGTTGGCTCAGCCCGACGTCGAGGTCGGGTTCCTTGACGGCTTGCTTGGCGGCTACCGCCAGATCGAGTCGCCCAATCGTGCCGAAAAACGACTGCCAGGTGCCGTCGGCCAGCAGACCCCGCGCTTCGTCCCAGCGGGCATCGCAAGCCAGGGCCAGTTGATTGAAATTGGTGCAGCTTTGACCATCGGGAAAGTGGAACGGCACGAGCAAGGGCAGAGTGCCGACCCGCAGCGGCCCCTCCTGTCCTTCGTGGGAAAGGTGCCGACCATCGTAGTAGCAATAATTCGCGGTCGCCGGATTGGCTTTTGAACAAGCGGGGCAGAGCGTAACCACGGGAACCTCCAAATCCGATTCGTAACCGTTCACCGGCAACTTCTCCCCCCCTTACGAAGGGGGGGCGGGGGGGTAAGAACGGTTGCGTTTAACAGTCCTGGCGTCCACTCCACCCCCCCGCCCCCCCCTTCGTAAGGGGGGGAGTGAACGGTTACTCCGATTCTTCCCCAGACACGCAAGTTGCTTTCGCGATTCGTGCCGAGCAGGACGCGCGACGCCTGCGCAGCACACGGCTGACGGTCCACCGGCCTGCTAATTCACCCCAACAGCAATGGCCATTTTCGGGGAAATCGCTAGCATTGCAAGCGCAAATTTGAGGGAGTTGCAAAAGGGGACGCAGCTTTTTTGCTTCGGGCTGTGAAAGGTGACGCGCTCGGGGAAAATCAACGGGCTTGGGAGTCACTCCCAAAACCGACTCAAGACCGCTTCGACGTTTGCAGCGCGTCCCGCATTGACGCTTTCTGTCCGTAACTTGCAAGGCAGCGATTGCCGCCCAACGGCGCTCAGGGACCGGCATGCACCGTTAGCAAACGGTGATTCGACGTGCGCTTGAATGCCACGGCCGTTTGCGGGGTTCGCCCGACCGCCACTTGCGGCGTTGCGGCCCCGAACGCTACGCCGCAAGCGGCATCCTGCACCACCCGATTCTTGCCGTAACTGAAAATCACGTCCCACCTTAACGGCCAAAACATTTCGCCTTTCCGCCCACATCGTTTCCAATTGCGTGCTAGTTTTACTGTTGAACAGAGAGATTGCTCCCGGGACTCGGTCTTCACCGCACGAAACGCCAAACCCGTCGCGAGGCGGGGACGGAAAGCCATGGGCCTCTCCCCAAGGGAGGTCGCCAGGTTGCCGAAAGGATGACTCATGCACAAGAGGCTTAACCGCGCGGCCCTTGCCGGGCTCGTCGCAATTTTGCTCGTCGGGGCCGGAACTGAGAACCACGCCCAAGGCCAATACTCGCGCAAGACGCCCATCACCGAAGCGGTCGAGAAGACCCGCAACAGCATCGTCACCATCAAGGTCGAACGCCAGGGCAACTGGGGCCGCAACGAGGTCGTCGGCACCGGCGTCATCGTCGACGACCGCGGCTACGTCGTGACCAATTGCCACGTCGTCACCGGCTGCGACAAGGTCAGCGTCCAACTCGCCGACGACACCGAGATCGTCGCCAAAATTGTCGCCGAGGACGCCGCGCACGACCTGGCCATCCTGTTCGTCAAAACGACCCGGAAGCTGGTGGAATTGTCGCTCGGCCCGGCCAGCGATTTGAAAGTCGGCGAGACGGTCATCGCGGTCGGCCACCCGTTCGGCTACACGAACACGGTCTCGACCGGCATCGTTAGCGCCAAGGGCCGCGACATCCCGACGCCGACCGGCGGCCGGCTGCACAACTTGATTCAAACCAACGCCAGCATCAACCCCGGCAACTCCGGCGGGCCCATGCTGAACATCAACGGCGAACTGATCGGCATCAACGTCGCCCTCCGCGAAGGGGCGCAGGGCATCGCCTTCGCCCTGAACGCCGACACGGTGCAGCGGGTGTTGAGTAAGCACCTGAGTGCCGCCCGCATGGCCCGGGTGGCCCACGGCCTGGTCTGCTCGGAGAAGGTGGTCGCGGAGGAAGGCGACGACCGGCAGCAGGTGGTGATCGACCGGGTGGCCGAGAAAAGTCCCGCCGCCGCGGCCGGCCTCAAGGCGGGTGACGTGCTCGTAAAGATCGGCGACCGCAAGGTCACGAACCGCTTCGACGTGGAGCGGGCGCTCTGGAGCTACAAATCCGGCGACGAGTTGAAGGCAAGCGTGCTCCGCGACGGCAAGGCGACGACGTTCGCGCTGACGTTGGTGAAAGGCGAGCCGATCGCAACCGTCTCGACCGAGGACGTTGACATCGTGAAGAAGTAAAGCGCGGCGAAGCGCCCAAACGGGGTCGGAGAGTAGAGGAGGGGGCGAGGGGCGAGGCGGTCGGAGAGGGGAGCAATCCCCGATCCGGCCGCCTCGTTCTTTTGCCGCTTGCGGCTTTGCAATTCCCCTGCCCACGTTACAATCACAGCGTCGGCGACACCGCAAATCCAGGCGAACGGGGAAGGACATGGCCGAGTTCCAGAAGGTCTGCCGTGCGAGCGAGGTGCCGGAAGGCGAAGGCAAGACGGTCGAAGTGAAGGGCCGCTTAATCGCGGTGTTCTGCACCGGCGGCCAGTTCCACGCGCTCGACGACGTGTGTCCGCACATGGGCGCGTCGCTGAGCGGTGGCTACGTGGAGGACGGCATCGTGACGTGTCCGTGGCACGCCTGGCGGTTCCGGCTGTCCGACGGCGCGTGGGCGGACAACCCGCGCATCAAGATCGGCTGCTACCCGGTCAAGGTGGAGGGCGACGAGGTGCAGGTGCAAGTTGAGGACAAGCCGGCGAGGTGACGGTTTTGCCGCTTGCGGCTTTTGCGAGGAGAACCATGCCATGTCCATACCCCCTTTACGAATCGTCTTTCTAGCAATTTTAGCAGTCGGCACGGCCTTGCCGGTCGGCGCGCAGGAGCGCAAGCCCGCCGCTGCGGCGCGGCTGGTGTCGGTCGCGGAAACGAAGCTCATCATGGAAGGCATGACGCTGCCGAATTACACGGGCATGGCCCGCCGCCTGGAAAAGAAGCCGGCCGACGTGGAAACCTGGGCGGTAGTGCGCGGCCAAGGGCTGCTGGTGGCGGAAAGCGGCAACCTGCTGATGCTGCGGCCGCCGAAAAACCAGGGCCAGGACGCCTGGATGCGGCACGCGACCGACCTGCGCGAAGCGGGCACCGAACTGGCCCGCCAGGCCGCCAACCGCGACTACGACAAGACGCGCGCCGCGCTGGGCGACTTGACGAACATGTGCAACCGTTGCCACCAGACGTTCCAGGTGCCGACGCGCATCGGTCCGGCGGCGGATCGAATAGACCCCTGATGGCGAGCGTCGAGGCGGAAGCCCG
>JBBRLG010000337.1:0-8378 GCA_038231495.1 Gemmatales bacterium
CGCGTTCTTCGCCTGCCGCTCCGCCTGGGCCGCCGCCTCCGCCTGCCGCTTCGCCAGGCGTTCGGCGCGGGCCGCGTTGCTTTCAGCCCCTTCGAGTTGCTTGGCCAGTTCGTCCAACTTGCGGGCCGCGTCCTGCATGTTCTTCTGGGTTTCGGGCGCGGTCGGCTTGGCGTTCGCCGCCTGTTCGGCCTTGGCCGTCGCCTCGGCGGCGTCGGCCTTCCGCTGGGGAGCCTCCGGCGCGTTCAGGTTGCGGGCTTCCTGCGCAATCTGCTGCTGTTTGCGCTGGAGTTCCTGGGTTTTCTCTGGCGTCGCCTTCGGGTCGGCGGCTACCTTCGCGCTCTCCGCGGCCAGGTCGCTCTGTTGTTTGGCCAACTCGCGCGCCTTCTCGTCAGCGGGCTTCTGGCCGTTCAAAGCCTGTTGCAACCGGTCGAGTTCGCGCTTCGCCTCCTGCTGCGAGGCGGGCACGTCTTGCTTGCGGGCGTCCAACAGGTCGGCCAGGGCGCGGTCCATGGCCTCGCGCGTTTTTTCCTGACGCGCTTCCTGGTTGGGCACGTCCAGCTTGCCCAGGTTCTCGGCGACCTCCGCCTGCTTGTGGGCGGCGTCGGCGAGTTGCTTGTCCAACTCTTCCTTCGCCCGCTTCTTGTCCTGGTTCTGACGGGCCTGATCGATGGCCTGCTCGGTCTGGCGGGAGACCTCGTCCTGTTTCTGACGCAGGCGGTCCAACTCCTGTTGCGCCTGTTGCCGGCGCTGGTCTAAGTTGGGCAACTGCTCGGCCAGGCGTTCCAGGCTCTTTTGCGCCTGCTCCAACTTCGCCACCGAGTTGTTCGTATCCTTCTTGCGCAGCGCGTCGGCGGCCTGCTCGGCCTGTTTTGCCGCGTCCTGCTTTTCCTTCTGGGCGCCGGCGTTCTGCGGCGGCACCGACAGCTTGGCAATCGCCTGCTCGATCGCCTGCTGCTCGGCCTGGAGCGGCTTCAAGCGGTCGGACAGCGACTCCTTCGCGTCCGCCTTCTTGACCTCGTTTTCGATCTTCTTTTTCAGACCCTCTTCCAATCGGGCCAGCTGCCGGGCGGCTTCGCGCGGGTCCTTCGCCAGGTCGATCGCCTTGTCAAAGGCGTTGGCCAGGCGGTCCAAATCCTGGGCAGTCTTGTCCTGGTGCTTCAACGCCTCGTTCGGGTCGCCCTTCTTCAAGTCCTCGGCGGCGGCGCGGGCTTCCTCCGGCTTGAGCGGGTTGGTCTTCGCGGCCAGGGCCGGGTCGCGCGTCTCCTTGGCCAGCTTCTCGGCCCTGTCGGCGAGTTCCGCCTGCTTCTTGGCCAGGTCGCTCAGCTTGTCGGCGTTGCGCTTCTGTTCCGTCTCGGCGGCGGCCTTGGTCAACTCGCGCTGGGCCTCGGCCAACTCCTTCGCCCGCTCGGCGGCCTTGCGCGCCTGCTCCGCGGCGTCCTGTTGCAAGGCGTCGCGCAGCTTGTCACTCTGTTCGGTCAGTTTTTGCAGTTCGGCGGCGACCTCGGCCTGCTCCTTCTTGATGTTCTCCGCCTGCTCCGCGGCCATCGGGTCGCGTACCGGGTCCTTCATCGCCAACTCGGCGGCCTCCTGGGCCAGCTTCTTCTCGCGCTCGGCCAGCATCGCGACCTTGTTCTGGTCGATGCGATCCTGGGCCAACCGTTCGTTGAGCTTTTTCAAATCTTCCAGCCGTTGCAGTGCCAGCATGACGTTGCGGTCGGCGGCTTGCAGGTTCTTGTTGCGTTCCAGCACAGGTTTCTTCGGATCGACCTTTTCCAGCGCCTCCTGGCTGTGCTTCATCTCGGTATCGGCCACGTCCTCGACGCGGTCGGCCAGCGGCCGCAACGCTGGCGTCGCCGCCAACTCGCGGACCAGCGCCTGCATCTCGCCTTCAATGTCCTTGTTGTCGCCGCGCAGCTGCTTGACTTGCTGGACGTGTTCCGGCTTGAGGGACGGGTCGTTCTTCGACTCTTCGTGGACCTTGTAGATGAGCCGTCCTTCCTTCTTCAGGTCGGCCTTGATCCGCTCCAAGCGGTCTTCAATGTCTTTCTTTTGCGCCAGGATTTCCTGTTCGTTAAGCGAATTGGCCTGCTTGACGATCTTGAGCCGTAGCCAGCGGTCGGCCGGGTAATAGATGGTGTGCGGGCCGTTGAACTCCTTCGGCAAGTTGTCCTCGACGCGGATGCGATACATAACCTCATCGCCCGCTTTCACCTTGCCAGCCAGCTTGAAACCGTAACGGGCCTGCACGTCCCGCGCCAGCTCGACCGGGATTTCCTCGACGACCACTTCGCCGTCCTTGACGCGGTACTCGACGGCGACCCGCGCGACGCCGATGTCGTCGCCGGCCTGCACGTCGATGGGCAGGGTGTCGTAGGGGAGCACGGTGCGCAGGTCTTCCTTGCCCGTGAACTTGACGACCTGCGGCGCATTGTCTTCTTGCACGGCAATCGTGCGGGGGGCCAGCGTCGTGCGGATGCCGTGTTCGGCTTCCAGCACCAGGCTGTAGGTGCCGCCCGTCTCGGCCGGCAGCGTCCAGGTGCCGGCCGTGCGGTCCGCGGCCAGGATCAGCGGCAACGGTTGCGCCGCCGCCTTGACCTTGGCACCGGCGGCGTCGAGCGTCGCGGCCGGTGTCCACTCCATGAAGGCGTTGACGGCGGGCCGCGTAAAGCGGAAGTCGAACGTGACCTTGCCGTGTTGCAGAACGGTCAAGTCGTCCAGACCGTAGGTCGGTTCGGGCGTTTCAATCGTCTTGCGCGCGTAGTCCGGCAACTCGACCACGACCTTTGGGCTTTCCGCGGCCAGTTCGACCGGCACGACCGACGTGACTTCAAACGTGTCGCTGGTCACGTCCTTCGTCTCGATGCGATAGCGACCGCTGGTGAGAACCTTGACCTCGGCGGAAAAAGTGTCGGGCGTGTCGGCCACCATGCGCTGGGTAGTTTCCTTGCCGTTGGCGTCGATCAAAACCAGCGTACTCGTGGCTGGCAGCTTGGCGTTCTCCATCTGCGGCACGAGGCGGACGGCGACCTTGACCGTCTTGCCCTGTGCGGTAATCACGTCGCCGGGGTTGACCTCAATGGCGTACGGGGCGGGTTCGACGGTCTTGATATAAGCGAACAGGAACCGCTGCGTAAGCCGGCCGTACTCCTTCGGTGCGACGACGGCGGGCGCGGCGACGAGGACCAGCGCGGCGGCGGCGACGCCGGCGAGGACCGCGGCGTAGCGCACCGGCACTGCGGACAGGAACGGCAGCTGGTAGGTACGCCGCTCGGTTTCCTGCATCAAGAGGGCAATCAGTTCGGGGGAGCCGTGATAGTTGTCGGTCTTTTCCGCCAGTTCGACCGACGTGGTAAGGCGTTCGCCGAGGTCGGGGTACTTCTCCTCAACGAGGGCCGCGAGGTCGGCCGGGTCCAGCCGCCGACCGAGCGGCAGCACGACGCCGCCGACCAGGCACACGGTGCCGAGGCCGAACCAGGCGGTGGCCAGGGCCATGCGGACGAGGCCGGGCAGGTCGAGCAGGAAGTCGGCGAGCAGGGCCAGGCCGCCGGTGACGGCCAGGAGCAGCACCAACAGGCTGACGCCGCGCACGACCCGCAGCAGGCGGATGCGGCGGGCGACCTGTTCGATGCGGGAGCGTAACGTCGGCGAAAGAGCGGTGGTGGACATGGCGGCGGATTCCCCCTGTCGTGCTCAACCCGGCGGCGGTCCCAAGGAACCGATTTTTGGGTTTAAGCGGTTTCATCCGATAAGTATAGCCCCTGTCAGAGCCGAACGGTGTGCCGAACCACGGGCGGTGCGGCGAGTGTCCCAGCCGGGACGGCAGGCCTTAACTCGATTGTAAGCGGTCCGAGCAAGGCGGGGCAAGGAGATTGTGGGACAACGGGACGGAATTTCGCCCGATTCGTGAAGCCGCCGCTGGCGGCTGAGCTCTCAGCCGCCAGCGGCAAATACTGCTTTTCGCTCCTTGACAGTTGCCCCCATTTCCGCTCAGATAGCGGTACGCCCGGACGGCGCGGTCCGCGAACAACTTCGCTCACCCTCTCGTAACCCCACTAGAGACTGTGGCCAAAACCAAACCGCTCGACCTCTGCTCCGACGAGGAACTGTTGAGCCGCTTTTGCCGCGGCGACACGGACACCTTTGCCGTCCTGGTCCGCCGCTACGAGCGCGAACTATACGGCTACCTGCGTCGCTACCTCGGCGACGGCACCCTGGCCGAGGACGTGTTTCAAAACACCTTCCTCCAGCTGTACGTCAAGAGCGGCCAGTACGAGCACGGGCGGCCCGTGCGGCCCTGGCTCTACACCATCGCCACACACCAGGCCATTGACGCCCTACGCCGCCAGGGCCGGCACCAGGCCGTTAGCCTGGGCCAGCGCCGCGACGACGCCGAGGACGGCGACGCCGGCGGCCTGGCCGACGCCCTCGAAAGTCGCGGCCCCGACCCGCACGACCAGGCCTCGGACCTGGAACGGCAAGACGTCATTCGCGCCTGTGTCGAGGAGCTGCCCGACTTTTTACGGCAGGTGTTGATCCTGGCCTACTACCAGGGGTTGAAGTACCGCGAGATCGCGGACATCCTCGAAATCCCGGTCGGAACCGTGAAGTCCCGCTTGCACGCCGCCCTGGTCCGCCTGCAACAGGCCGGGGCCGTGTTCGCCTCCTACTCCCAAGCCTGAGCCGATGCACGAACATTTGGTCGATTACCTGCGGAACACGCTCGACCCGGCGACGCGCCGTGCGGTCGAGGCGTATTTGCGTTCCCGCCCCGACGCCGCCGCGCGAGTGCAGCAACTCCGCCAGACGTTGGCCCCCTGGGACGACGGTGCCGAGACCGTCGCGCCGCCGCCGGACCTCGTTTACCGGACCCTGGCCCGCGTCGCCGAGAGTCGTCGCCAACCGCTGCCGCCGGCCCCCGCGCCGCGGCCGCGCGAATTCGGTACAGCCGGCTCGCGCCGCTTCCGGCCCGCGGACGTGGCGGTCGCCGCCGGCGTACTGTTCCTGGTCGGCGCGGTGGCCTTTGCCTGGCTGCCGTCGTCCCGGCAACGGGCCAACGATCTGGCGTGTCAGAACAAGATGCGCGCCCTCTGGCACGCGCTCGAACAGTACAGCGATTCGCCCCAGAACCACAATGAGTTCCCGCGCGTCGAGGCCGACGGCCCGCGCGGCGTCGCGGGCGTCTTCGCGCCGGTGCTCCAGGACGCCGGCCTGCTGGCGCCCGACACCACGCTCTTCTGTTCGGCCGGCGGCGACCCCGCCCCACCCCGCCCCGGCGTCCGCGATCTCGAACAGCTTTACCGGGAGCAGCCGGACGCGTTCAAATCCGTCGCGCGGACGCTCGCCGGCACCTACGCCTACTCCCTGGGTTACAACGACAACGGCACCCTGCATGGCCTGCGGCGCGACTCGGGCGACCTGCTCCCCCTGCTGGCAGACGCGCCGCCGGCGACCGGGACTGGCCTAAGCCCCAACCACGGCGGCCGCGGCCAAAACGTGCTCTACATCGGCGGCAACGTGCGCTGGTGTACCGAGCGCACCGTCGGCGTCAACGGCGACGACATTTATCTCAATCAGGACGGTATGCTGCGTACGGGCCGCAATTGGGGCGACACCGTGCTGGCACCCAGCGGCGCGACGCCGTTCGGGTCGGTGCCGTGAGCGCCGGGAAATGCCGGCAGGGTTCTAACGGTATGGCCTCGGCCCGCATATTCCGCCCACCCGGCTGCCGCCACGACCCTTGCCAAAGGGACCCTTGCCACCCTCCTTCGCCACCCCTTGCCACGTATTTGGCAAGGGTACATCAACGCCGCTGCCTGCTCCTGACGGTCTCTAGGTGCCAAAATTCCACCCTTGCCAAGTTCTCGCGCTTTGGCAAGGGTGGGTGTAGTGGCCGAGGCCGGGTGGTCAAAGAGTGGGGGTGAAAAGGGGACGCAAAGGAGTAGGCACTGAACTGCCTTTGGAAATGTCGGACAGTCAACGGCCCTGCGACATTCGCACCGCGTTTCCGCTCATCCCCGAGGATCGCCTTGTGGGGCTAATCGCGGGGTTGTCACCTCACGAATCGATTTCCTCACTTTTGGATTCTGCGGACGCAACGGTTGTCTTTAAGTCCATCGCAGACTGGATGCTCCGCAAGCCCTCAACATGCATTGTGACAATTCTGCCGGGGTTATGGCTGGCACGCGACCAGAAGGTTCAACTCGCATCGTTCCCTGTCAAAATGCGCTCCGTACTCATGCGATCAAGTCTCACAGTTTGGGGCGAAGTGTTGGAAATGGCCCCCTTACAGCTGCTTAATATCCACGGCTTCGGGGAGCGGAGCGTCCAACTCTTTCTCGCTGTGGCAGCAAAGACTTCGGCAGAAGCGTGTTCCCGCGAAACTCCTCCCGAAATACCACCGACGCCTGAAATGTCAAAAAGTCAGTGCCTTCTGCAACAGGCGGATTCCAGAATTAATCAGTTGAGGCGGTTGGCGGATTGGGCAGCCAACGAAGCCAACGCACTCACAGTAAACGACTTAATCGTCTCTTTTTCACAACCCCATGTTCCCGATGATATCGTCCAATTGCACGACTTGCTGCGTGCAACATCCCTGGCCGACCTATTTCCGGGAATCTATCGACAAGAGACTTTGGAATCACTCGTGGACGACCTATTCGGCGTGCTCGGATCGCGACGCCAGATAATCTTCCGCGGGCGCATTTCGCTCAAGCATCATCGCACGCTGGAGGACTTGGGCACCGTGATCGGGGTGACAAGGGAGCGGGTCCGGCAATTGTCGGAGCGCGCCGAAAAGATAATTCGGAAGGCACTGACGACACCTCGGTTCGCGCCCATCATCTGGCGTGCGCAAACGCTGCGGACAAAGCTCGGAGCCGCTGTCCCCGGTAACACGCCTCATTTCGACGAAGCGACTCGGTATGTCACGCGCGGCGTGTCTGACGCCGCACAGGAGCGAGTCCTCGACCTTCTGCTCTGGTTGGCCGGGCCATACTCCTTTAACTCCATCGGCTGGCTCCAGGTCACAGAGGGAGAGGTACCGGGTCCCGGAATCATCGGCATGGTCTCCGACGAACGCGGCCGGGTGGACATGAGATGCCTGCAGGAGCACCTCACACGCAGCGGTCTTCTGCCGCAAATACAACCGTTCTGGAGGGATCAAATCGGCAAGATAAGAAACGTCGACGGCATTTGGCTGCTCTGGGCGGGGGCAGTGCCCGACAAAGCCGCGCGCATACTTGAGATATGGGGTCAGCCGGCGACCCCGGAAGAGATAGTAAACGCCATCGGCGACGGGAATGACGTGAGGGGCGTCTGGGACCGGCTCATTGCCGATGCGCGGTTCATGCGCGTGGACATGACGCGGGTCGGACTACGGTCGTGGGGGCTGGAGGAATACTTGTCAATTGTCGAAGAAATCGACCGAGAGCTCGACCGTCGCGGCGGAACTGCGGACCTCGGTGACCTTATCGGCACACTTGTCGCACGTTTCGACCTGCGTGAGAAGTCCATCAGGTCCCTCTGCAACGCAGCAATGTTCGTGCTTGAAGGCGCAACACTTCGCCGCCGGACGAGCGCCGATACTCCGCACCCCGTCCCCCCTATCACCGAGACAGCCGGTTGCCATCTGCTCGGCCCCGATACTCTCGCGTGGCGCGTGGAAGTCACCCCCGATACGCTTCGGGGCAGCGGTCGGTCGATGCCGGCTCCCATTGCAGTGTGGCTCGGCGTCGCGGTCGGTGGTCAGCGTTCGTTGACCGCGGACGGCGGGGCAGTGCGCGTCACTTGGCCGGAAACGTCCGCGACCGGTCCGGGGCTTGGTTCGATCCGGTTGCTCGTCGAGAGGGTCGGAGGACAGGTTGGAGATCAAGTACTCCTCTGCTTTAGGCGCGACGAGGGTACGGTGGGCTTGACGCGAATGGAGCCGATTATATGAATTCCGCTCAGGGGTTGCAGCGGCTGTCACTGCTCCCGGGGTTAACGCAAAGCGACAGGAGTCGAATTTGGATTTGACTCCCGACACCTTTGGTTTTCCCCGACACCTTTGACTTTCCAACCCCCTTTGATTTGCCCCCGCTTTTCCGTGTTCGGCAAAGCCGATCACAATTGTGCTTTAGACCTGTAGTAATAGGAGACGCAAATAATGCCTATAGTGCAGCCTGTAACCGTTGAGCAGACATCCTTGAAGGAGGTCGCATTAACAGCCCCACTTTGGCGATATATGGATTTCACAAAGTTTGGTCGTGACTCCACCGACCTTCCAGCGGTGTTTCCGGCCTGCTATGGTGGCAGGAGTACCAGGAGGGAAGGGCCATGATCGAACCAGACTGGTCGCTGTGCGCCTGTCCAAATCCCGCGTGTGCCGCCTACGGCCAGCG
>JBBRLG010000338.1:0-8359 GCA_038231495.1 Gemmatales bacterium
AACAAGGGCCCGAACCGCGTGAAAACCTAACCTGACCCAATAGTGACCGGCTCGATTATTGCTATGCCCAGGGGGGTACACCCCTGCCCCAAGCCCAGAAGCTGAACCGGTGTCCTACACCCATGCACTGCTGCAACACCCGTGCCCTGCTACCACACCCCTGCCCCGCACCCACGCACGGGCACCGTTGTATAGCAAAAATCGAGCCGGACACTATTGGTCCTGACCCGAATGGCATGGACTTAAGGCGCGTGCCGCGGGCTTTCTACACACCCGTCCACCTGTTTCGGCGCTTTTCGGCGCTGAAAAGCGCCGAAACGGGTGGACGCTTGTTCCAAAACCCTCTAGTCCCTGCCTTAAGTCCATGCCATTCGGTCCTGACCCCTTTTCTTTGTCCGCTTACTCGCCGATCGGCAATTCCTTGCCGTCCTCGGTGCTGTACCGCCGCACGCTGTTGACGCCCCCGGCGGTCACGAACCATTTCCCGTCCGGCGACAGGGCAAATCCATGTGGTGAATCGTCTGTTTTCGGGGTAATCGCGGCCCGTTCTTTCTGGCTCTGGACATCCCAGATCCTGGAGGTACCGTCGCAACTCACGGAGACGAGCGTTTTGCCGTCAGGCGTGAACGCCAAACCCAAGACCGAGTGCTTGTGTCCTTCCAGGACGCCGACCCGTTTTCCTGTCTTGATGTCCCATAAACGGATCGACCCGTCCTTTCGCCCGCCGCCCGTCGCCAGCAATTTGCCGTCCGGGGAAAACACAACGTCAATGGCACCGTCCTTGTGGTCGGTCACGATCACCGTCACCTCTTTGCCCGTTTCGACCGACCAAAGTTTTACCTCCTTATCCAAGGTGGCTGCCGCCAGGGTCTTGCCGTCCGGCGATAGGGCGACCCCATAGAGCAGGTCGATTGGCTCCTTGAAATCCACGGTGAGTTTAGCGTGCTCTTCCGGCAGTTCGGGGGGGCCGCCGTAGAATTGCGCCTTCTCCTTTTCTCGGAATGGGAAGCGAAATGTGGCCTGTGCTTTTTCCGTTGCTACGTCCCATATCTTCACGCAGCCTTCATACCCCTTACTGATAAGCGCCTTGCTGTCCGGTGTGAATTTCAACCCATTGACGCAGCCGCGATGCCCGACGAGGGCCGCGCGGTGCTTCCCCGTCGCGGCGTCCCACAAGTTGACCTCGCCACCGTCGCTAGCGCTGGCAAGCAACTTGCCGTCGGGGGAGAAGGCGAGGGACCACACCGCCATGCGATGCTTGGAGGAGACCCACTGTTTCTGGCCCGACGCGAGGTCCACGACGAGAAAATCGCTGGGGCCGGGAAAGTCGCTGCCGCCTACGGCAAGCGTCTTGCCGTCCGGTGACAGGGTCACGCAATAGAGACATGCCGGGAACTCTTCAAGAGCCGTGCCTCCCTTTTTTGCCGCCGTATCGCCCGCGCCTGCCGTGCGATAAAGGGCTGCCACCGTCAGGATGATTAGAGTGCTATAAACGGAGCAAGCTCGAAGCGTCATGGGAACCTCCTTGTATTATAAAGGTATGGAGTAGCCGCCGCGGCCAAATCCGCGACCTACTTTCAATAGTCCTCGACTGTGGGATCAGGTGGAACAAATTCAACCTTATAGGATTTAATTGAATGGCGAGCCGGTGGCGTAGGCGGTCTGCGAGCCTCCCGCGTGCGCTTGGAAAGATTATTTCCGAAAACCTTCCGTCGCCCAAGCGGGGACTTGCCCAAGAGTTAGAGGTTTTATGGACCTTCTACCGCAAGCTGCTGGAACCGCTGTTTAAAGTCCGCGAGCGTCATTGGAAATTTGTCCTCGTATTTCCCACTCCCCTTCCACGGGTTGCGAATGAGCAACTCTTTTTTGTCGTTAATTCCAAGGATCGAATAGGCGTGACCCGACGGAAGATCCGTGGCGGGATCATATACTTTTTGGGAAGGTTTCGTTCCCGCGACGACCGAGTAGTTTAGTTTGGCCGCATTTGTAATCAGAGTCTCAATTTCGGCCTCGCTTTTGTGGGCCACCTCGTAGGTAGTGACGTTGTAGCCGCCCAATAACTTGATCGGTACGGCCGGAGCCTGCCCCGATCCAATGGCCTCGTAAACCGAGGCGCTCCGGTTTCCCAGCCACGGTTCCTCTTTGTTTTTGTCAAGATAGGTGACATAGGCTTTCTCGATCACCGAAAGCCACAGGCCTCCTTGTCCGGCGGAGGCGTAAAGTGAGATTTGAGCGTCCGTCGGCTCCGTGACAGTGACGGATGTCCCCTTGTTCTGACCATCTGTCCGACCGAAGGTTACTGTAAACGTGCGGGGGTCGCCGGCCATCGCTGGCGGATTTTCCTTGAACCGCTCGCGAAATTTGATCCCGAAGATCTTGACGCGAGCATCCACTGCGGCAAGGAAAGCGCAATCGCCAAGGTTACCCTGCTGGACGGATTCAAAATTGGGGTTTGCTTGGTTGGGTAAAAACCACGGGACCTCTCGGAACAGCGTACGGTTCGTGTTGCCAATCTTGGCAACAGCGATGTCGAACTGGGTTTGCAAAGCTCGCGCTGTCAGGAACAGGGGTTGAGTAAGGACGAACTGTGTCTTGAAATACTCGATATTCGCCATCGTCAAGCCAGTCGCCTTTGAATCCCAATCCTTGGGATCTGCCATAAACAGGTTGACGTTGGCCGAGAGCTTGTCCCTTTTGTTACCCTGCTTATCCATGACGTACGCCTTGAGGACGGCTAATGCCGCCGCGTCCTGTCCCTGAATCGTCGGGTCGTCGAGTTTTTTGTCCACATCCATCAAGGTGAGCGTCTTCCCGTCGAATGCCCACTTCGCGAAATTCTTCTCCAACATCGAGACCAGTGAGGAGCGCACGGCAAGTAACGGCAGAACGTCTAGCGGCGGTTGAAAGAGGACCGTCCGCAGTTCATTACCCTGGAAAATCTCGACCGCAAGCGGATTCACCACCGCCTGCGTGTAGGGATGGCTACCAAACACGCGGAAAAAGCCGCCGCTGCTTGACACCGTTGCGGACGTGACCGAGCCGTCGGCCCAGTCGATTGCCGCCTCGAACGGGCCGTTGGCGTACGGATTCGGGTCGCTGATCGTGGCCACCAATTGGCTGCCGAAGCGGCTGGGCAGGTTCGTTGGGATGGGTGCCGAATAGGCGTTGATCGGCGGCTTCACGACCTTCACGGTCGCGGCGGCAGACCAGGTCGTGCCGTCGTCGGCCGACGCCGTAACCGAGACGTAGTAGATGCCATCGGTAGCGTAGGTGTGCGTTCCCACGAGGCTGAACTGGTACGGCCAGCCGCTGACCGTCCCCAAGGAGGTCTGGCCGTCCCCCCAGGTGAACGTGATGGTCGTTGGCAGCACGCTGGAGCCGAGGAACAACCCGACACTCGCGCTTGCCCCGATACCCGCGTAGATGGCCCCGGTCGTCACCGACCCGGCCGCCTGGGCCGAATCGCCGTCGCTGTCCGTCAAGGTGACTGTGGTCGGATAATACCCCGAGTACTGGTAGTGGTGGTTCGCGTACACGGTGAAGCGGCCCTGGGAGCCGACCACCGCGCCTTGGCTGGGCGGCCCGTCCCCATTATCGACCAACGCCGTGTAACTGGATGCCAGTTCCAGGGGGTTGGCGTCCGTGAAAAACGCGACCGCGCGGGGCGTATCATCGGATGGCGCCAATTCGGTGACCGCCGCGCCGACGCCCGCCACGACGGCAAGCGGCACCGAGGCGACCGACGCCGTGATCGAGGTTGAGACTGCGGTGTTGTCCGGGTCGTAGACCGTGAGCCCAACCGCATACGAACCCGGCCGGCTATAGGTGTGACTGCCGTAGACGCTGAGGGCACCCTTTTGCCCCGTCACCACCCCGTAACTGCCTTCCGAACTGTCGCCCCAATTGATCTGGGCCGTGTAGGTGCCGGAAGAGCGGTAGAAAGCCGAGTCCGTAACGGTCGCCAGCAGGGCATTGGTGATCGGCGCGCCTTCCAGGCCGGCAACGCTCGTGCCGGCGACGGTGAGCGCGGAGTCCGTCACGGTCCACATGAACATGGTGCTGGCAGTACCGCCGTGGCCGTTGTCCGCCGTCACCGTTACCGGGTTGGGGTACTGCTGGACGCTGTCGTCATTGTCGAGAAAGCCAAAGATATGCCCGGAGGTCGAGTCGATGATAAGGCCGTGGGGTAAGCCCGCCGCGGCGTAGGTCATTACGTCGCCGTAGGAATCGCTGGCGGTAAGGGCCAGGGAGGGACTGGTGCCAAGGGCGCTGGTTTGGTTTCCGGGGTTCGAGATCGTCGGCGCGTCCGTGCTGATGCGGCCGATGCTCCACGACAAGGCGGTGGTGGTAGAGTAAATGCCGGCGGTAGCCGTCACCTGGACGGCGTATTTCCCTGCTTGCGCAGCGCCGGCGGCAATCGTCCCGGAAATGACGCCGGACACCAGGTCGATGCCCAGGCCCGGCGGCAAATGGGTCGCCGTGAAGCCGAGGGTTCCGGCGGGTGCGGTGGCGGTCACCGTCATGCTGGCCGTATCGCCCTCGTTATTCGCTTGATCCGCGAGGGGGTTCACCGTGACGTAGGGTGTCACGGACCAGGTAAAGGTGGCACTGGCCGAGGTCGTAAACGCATCGTTACTCGCCGCGACCGTCACCGTTCCCGAGCCGATTGCCGCCGCCGCGCCGGGGGCGACGACACCGGAAATGAGGCCGGAGTTCGGGTCGATCGCCAGGCCGGAGGGTAGGCCGTCGGCCGTATAACTGAGGGTCCACCCCTGCGGGTCCGTCGCCACGACTTGAAACGACACGGAGTCGCCTTCCGTGTTCGTACGGGTGCCGGGCGTAGTGACGACGGGTTCAGCGTCGCCGGTGACGGTCCAGGTAAAGTTGTCGGTCGTTGTGTTGGTCAAGTCCGAGGCGGTAACGGTGGCCGTGTAACTGCCCGTAGGCAGCGCGGGATCGATGGTACCGCCGATCAGGCCGGTGTTCGTGTCCATGAACACCCCGTGCGGCAGGCCGGACGCGCCGAAATACAACGGGTTGCCATCCGGGTCGCTGGCCACGGCTTGAAGACTGACGGTGTCGCCGGCCGCGTTCGTCTGGTCCGAGATAACGCTGAGGACCGGCGGCAGGTTGGTCGGTGTCACCGTCCAGGTAAAGGTTTGGGAAGCCGACGCCCCGAGCGCGTTCCTGGCGATGACGGTCGGCGTATAGATGCCGCCGCCGGGTAGCGCGGCGCGGGAGTCGATGACGCCCCCGATCTGACCCGATGCCTGGTTGATACTCAGGCCAAGGGGCAAGCCGACCGCATCATAGGTGAGTGACAGGCCCGCGGGGTCGCTCGCGCCAACCGCGAACGACAAGGTAGCCCCCTCGACGTTCAAGCGGTGACCGGGGTTCGGTACCACCGGCGCTTGTGGCGGCCCGGACATCCACATGAACGATTGGCCGCCAGCTGGCGGAGGATTCGGTCCGGACAGATTGATTGGGGGACTATCCGCGGAGTTGGCGCCGCTGGGCGACTGACTGGGCAAGGCAAGGCTCGAACCGCCCAAACTGCCGCCGGTGGATCCCGATGTCGGGGCGTTGTTGCTGAAGGGGGCGACACCGCTCGAACCCTGGGGCGCGGCGGGCGCCGCTGAGGCACCGGTGCTGCCACTCGTTCCCGTTACGCCATTTGTTGACGCCGAACCACTGCCGGGCACAAGGGATGGCGCTGCGGTATCTCCCGCCGGATTGGCGAACAACGTTGAAGCCGAGGGCAAGGTCATCAAAGCGGCGAAGGTCTGATCGAGTGGGGACGTTGTTTGGGGATTGCTAGGAGCGTCTGCGCCGAATGGCGGGCCAAGAAGTTGGCCCGCTGGCACCACGGAAGCGGTCTGCGACGATGCGACCAAGGTGGAATTGTCGCTCGGCGATGCCGAGGGGGAAACCAGCGCCAGTTGAGCGGCGGAGCCGTTTGCCTGCGCCGTCTGGGTGTCGCTCAGCAGGGGGTCGGTTGGAAAACTTCCAAGGCCCGTCATGCCTGCCGCGTACAACGGGTTGTACAGGTTATTGGGCATCTCCAGCCGTTCAAGTTGTTCCAGATTCAGCGTAGTGTACGCTTGTTTAGATGGGGGGGGTAAGCGTGAATCAAGCGGGAACGCGCCTCGGTGAAGAAGCGAAGCGAACGGCCGAAAAAGCCCGTGGACCGAGTGGCGCGGCGCATAAGACACCTTCCTGGTTGCAAATTCCGAGGTGGTGGGCAAGAAGAGGGATTTCTTCAAGCACGGATACATCATCCCCCCTCTGCGAACGGATAGCAACGGCAAACAGGCACCAAAATATCGGAATAATCGGAATTGTCGTTTGTTGCGGCGATAAGGGCCGCTAAGCCGCAAGCGGCGGATGGGTGTGGCAAATCTTTCGGGGGCGCAATTCACCGACCGGAAGATTTTATTCGTGCGCATGCGTCCCCTGGCGCACGCGAACGACACCCGGTTTTACTTTGGCGAGGGTCGGCCTTGTTCGTGGCAAGGGTCGAGATTGGCAAGGGTCGAATGGAGTTTTTCCTGCTGCGTAAGCACAGACCGGCAGAAAGGCAAAAGGGGTCAGGAACGAATGGCATTAACTTAAGCCCTAACCTTCTTCTTGAGTAGGGCTTTGCGGAGTTGGTCGCGGGGTTTGGTCATGCGCGGATATTGTTTGGGGCGGCGTTTGACGACGCGGGGTTCGGCGCGGCCGGGGCGATGCGGATTGACGATCAGCTTCGGCAGCGGCGCACCGGGCTGGGCGACGCGCAGCCAACGCAACGCATCGACGAAGCTGATGCGGTCGACCGGTACTTCTTGATGTCGGGCGGCTTCGAGCATCACCAAGCGAACCAGGTTGTAGACGAGGGCGAACACCGCCAATTCTTTGAGCACACCCGCGACGGTGTGGCAGTGAAGCACTTCCATCTTCATCGTCGTCTTGAGGTGCCGCAGATTGGTTTCGATCCCCCAACGCTTGCGATAGAGGTCGGCGAGGTCGCGGGCCGGATAGCGGACGGGATCGAGCAGCGTGGTGACGACGGTGACGGTTTTGGTTCGGCAGCCGGGGTCTTGGATTTGGAAGCGCAGTTCGCGGACGACGAGCGTTTCGGGGAGGGCGTCGTAGGCGTCTTGTTCCAGCCATGTGGGCTTAATGGCGGGCTTCAGGTATTCGACGAGTTGGTCGTGTCGTCCGAGGCGTTTGAGCCAGCGCGAGGTCGGCAGTCCTTTCGGTCCGTTGCGCGTGGTTTTGTGTTTTCGTCCGGGCCGGAAGTTGACGATTTGCCGCTGGTGGCAACGGAAGAGGGCGTGGAGATTTTGCCGGGAAACAAGGGCCAAATGCGCGAAGGAAGCGAAGGCGCGGTCGCCGACCAGGATGTCGTCGGCGCGCATTTCGGGATGCAGGGCAGCGACGTGCGCCATAGCGTGCGTGCGGAGCGGGGCGGGGACGACGCGTTGCAGAAAACCGGTCTCGGCATGGAACAACGCGAGGATATGGGCGACGGGAAAACCGCAGCCTTTCTTTTGGCCGCCGGGTTGGCCGAAGGCCGCTTGCAGCGCGGGTCGGTCGGCCATCGAAAAGCTGGAACCGTCCAGGTGCCAGGTGCGATGGCCGTGCCAAAGGCCGGACGATTGCCGTTCGGAATAAAGGCCGGCGCTGACCCGGTCGAAGAGGCGTTCAAAGAGCGCCAGCGGTAAGCGTGACCGGGCGTTGACATAGCCGGCGGCGGAGAAGGCGATGCCCGTCAGGTGCGGCACGTTGGTGCAGGCGGTATTGCCGTGGAGTACTTGCACGATAAAAGCATGCACGGTCGTGACGGGGTCGAGAATCCGTTGGCGATACCCGTGGCCCAGATCGTCACAAACCTGCTCGATGACGTGGGCGGAAAGAGCACGGCCGACATCGGCCTTGAATTGCGCGACGACTTGAGCAACAGTGATAGCCATCCGTGGCCTCCGGGGAATGACAAGGATTTTGTAGGTCCCTGCCATTCTCCCGCGAGGCCGCGGTTCGTCCTAGACCAAACGCCCGCTGGTAGTTAGGGCTTAAGTTAATGCCATTCGGGTCAGGTTAGTTTAATAACAGACTTATGTAGGTGCTAATACTTTCCCGATCCAGGCGTCCATCCGAAGGGCGAAAAGCGGTCGGGAGTCAAATATTACGAAATTCACCATCGTAATACTCAACTCCCGACCGCTTTTCCGGCCCCGGATCGAAAGCAGCGTGAGTTCACGTTTCGTAATCGTTCGCCGTTTTGTCGATTGGAGACTTTTGTGCCCTTGGCTCGGAAGCTCCGCCGCGCGCCAACGGCCCTACCGCCTGCCACAAGGACCGTGTCGTTCGTGGTCAA
>JBBRLG010000339.1:0-8352 GCA_038231495.1 Gemmatales bacterium
GATGACGATGTTGGAGTTGTAGTTGAGGCTGTTGTTGGTGATGCTGGTCAAATTGCCCAGATCCAGCACGCTGCCGGTGCCCGAGGCGCGGAAGGTGCGGTACTGCGAGTTGGCCGTGGCCGCGTGGTCGTAGCTGGTCGCCTGAGGCAGGCTGATCTTGCCGCCGTCCAGGGCGAAGAAACTAGCGCCATCAATGGTTGTCGTCCCGGTGGCCGAGAAGGTCGTCGGTCCCTTCACCGTCAGCGTCGAACCTTGCAGGGACAAGCCGCCTTCCACCCGCGAGTCTTCGCTCACCTCCAGCGAGCCGCCGACCAGTTCCACGCGCTCGGTCGAGATCAGGCTGCGTACCACGACGCCGGTCCGGATGCGGATCGTCGGGTTCGTGTTGAGCCGGTTGATGATGACGCGATCGTTCGCACCGGGCACCTGCCCAGTGTTCCAGTTCGCCGGGTCGTCCCAGAAGCCGTCGCCGTTGTTGATCCACGCCACCGAGTTCTGTTCGTCGAGGTCGAAGCTGGTGAACGTGGTCGTGATCGGAGTCGCCAGCGTGTTCCCGGCGATGTCGGAGATGATCGCGGGATCGATGCGCAGTTGGTAGCGTCCAAAGGTGACCGGCTGCTGCAGCCGCACCACGACGCGGCGCGATAGCGCCTCGATGGATTCGACGGCCACCGGGGTATCGTCCCCGCCGCCAACGCGGGCGTCCGCACCCAGGCTGGTGACGGTCACGCCGGAGGCCGCGAGCTTCGCCGGGTCGATCACCTCGTTGAAGCGCAGGGTGATGTTCTGCACACGGAAGCCCGCTCCGTCGTTGCTCGGAACGCTGTTGATGAGCGCCGGCGGCGTGCGGTCGGGCGTCAGCGTGTAGGTGAGCGCGTTCGACAGCGCACTGTTGCCGCCGGTGTCGGTTGCCCGCACCTGGAACGTGACCGTGGTGACGCCGGACGACAGGGCCGGCATTACGGCACTGAGATCCCACGGAGCCGAAACGTCGTTCGCAACGACCCGGCCGTTCACGAGCAATTCAACGTTCCGCACCTGCACGTCGTCGCGGATCGTGGTCAGGCGGACCGGCACGAGACTGCCCTCATCGACCGTGCTGCCGGCCGGGCCGGCGATGGCCACGGTGGGGGCTTGTCGGTTGGTGTCGAACCCGACGTAATTCACGACCTGAAGCCCGCCGGCCCCGGTGGCGACGTAACCGATGCCGCTGGCAATCGCGATCGCGGTCGGTGCCCCCGGCGTATTGAACTGCGTGATGATCTTCCCGGTGTTTGTCGGGTCGCGGAGATCGACGAGATCGACCGCGATGGTGCGTGGAGAGGCGAGGGCGAAGCCGCCGAGCAGGGCGAGGCCCGAACCGTTCGGCACCACGACATCGCCGGGCACGGCCGCCCCAGCGGGCACATTCGGCGGGCTCAACTCGAACGGGGTGTTCGGGTCGGAGACGTTGACGGTTCCGAAGCCGCCGACGAGGTTCGTGGGGCGGGCAGCGTAGGTGACGATGCCGTTCGCGACGGCGATCTGGCCGCCGCCCTTGGTTGCTTGGACCGAGCCGCGGAGGGTGAGGCCGACGCCGGTGGCCTCGAACACGCGGAGGTTGCGGTCGGTGTCCATCGTGTAGAGGAAGCGGCCCTCGTGTGCCATTCCAGTGATGTTGGCGCCGCCGGGCACGGGAATCGTGAGCAGCTGCTCGCCGCTGAGAACGTCGTAGCTCGCGAGGGCTCCGCGCGCCGCGACGTAAGCGATGCCGTCGATGACTTCGACCTGGGAGGCGTTGGCGCTCGCGGACCGCAGCCGCTTCGGGAGCATGGGGTCGGAGACATCCACGAAGTGCAGGCCGCCGTCGTTGGCGGCGACCACGGCGATGTTGTTCGTCGGATCGACCGCCACGTCGGTGGCATCGCCGGCGAGGTCGAGTTGGCCGAGGATACTGGGGTTCTGGAAGTTGGAGGCATCGACGACAGCGAGGCCGTAGGATCCGGTGGCGACGTAGGCCGTCTGCCGGCTGGCGTTCGAGGTCGAGCCGATGACTTCAAGACCCTTCGCCTCGCCGCGGAGGGGGAGGCTGGCGATGACACCCGTCGGGAACCCCCGCCCGCCGAGCGGATCGAGTCCTTGTTGGATTTCGGCGAAGTCGGAGATGCCGTCGCCGTCGGTGTCGGCGAGCGTTGGAGAGGTTCCGATGGCATATTCACCGAAGTCAGGAATACCATCGTAGTCTCGGTCAGCCCCGCCGTAGTTGAGAACGGGGATCAAGACCTCTTTGCGCGCTCCAGCGGCGAACGGTTCACTCGACGCGATTCCCCATCCGTTCGATTGCGTATCGTACAGGAAGTAAGTATAGTTCTTGCCCTGTCCAAGGGTAATATCTGGCAACCCCCCGACGTGAGCCTTCGAATACGAAACAGGTGACGTTCCGAGATAGACGGCCAAGTACTGTTGCTGGACCGACCCTACGGAAGGCTCCGAACTCACCCTGTAGCCTTGATAATCCGTTGCGCTGGCGGCCCGGGAGGTCGAAGGGGGCGTCGGGATCGGGTTGGGCGTTGGATTCGGGCCGGGGGCCGGGTCAGGGCCGGGTGTTGGATTCGGGTTGGGATTCGGGCTAGGGGTCGGGGTAGGTAGCGGTTGGGGGATCGGCGGATACGGATTCTTCACAGGCGGTTGTGGGATGAAAATGCACGGCGGTTCGGGTTGATTTATCTTCTCCTTCTTGATCTTGACGACACCGGTCAGGTTTGACGCCGCCGAGAGGCTAAGCTCAACACGCGGCCCGATTGCGATGTCGATTTTCTCCGGCGACAAAACGGAGACGAAAAACTCCTTTTCGACGTGCTTCGCAGGAATGCCATAGATCGGGATACTCGGACCCTCGCGGAAGAACGAGCAAATCTCGTCACCGATGAGGGGGGTTTGGCAAGCCCAAAACTCATCCGGAATATTCACTTTGCCATAGATTGCTACGTCGAACCCGATTTCGCCTTCGACTTTAGCGACAAATTGATTCGCTTCCATCACGAACCTGCCATTGAGTGCCGCCGTCCCCTTCACGCCTACTTCAAAGTCTAATGGAACAGTCAACGAAGCTGACGGAACCAACGACGCGACTACCGAATTCGTAACGAATTCAAAGTGTCCGCTTCTTTCAAGAGGGATTGCTTCCTCCGGCAGCCGATAATCGTATTTCAGCTGCGGCTTGGCATCCGTGCCTTGAAGAATCGCGATGTTTGCGAGCGAAAACTCCGCCTCACCTTTGAGCTGCGGAACCTGTCCGATTATCGCCAGATCGACGGTGATCTTGTATTGAGAGTTGTCAAACAGAGGGGTCGTGACCGGTTTGCAGAACTCGGGTCTGGGCTGAACAACTCCATTTGGTTGTGCGAAGTGCCACCCCGGAGCCAGGATGCCCACACCCGGGTCACTCGCAACGCTCTTGCCGTCCGCGCTCACCGTCGCCGTGCCGACGACGACCCATGCCCCTTTATCGTGGTCGAAGGACCAGATTGCCTCCTGCTCGCCCGGGGCCAGGCCGTCCAGGTTCGGGAACGTGATCGGGGCCGGCACGTCGAAGTTCGTGCTGCCGCCGGCCAGGTTGAACCCGGCTGCCGTCCCGGCCTGGATTGACACTACCAGTTGCGGGTTCACCCCCGGCGGCAGCGGCGCCGGGAGCCGGTCCGGGGCCACCGGGATCACCGTCGCCCGCGTCGCCTTCACCCCGTTCTGGTCCTGCGCGCTGCCGGCTGGGTACGTCACTTTCAGCGTGTCGATGACCAGCTGCGCCTTTGCCGGGTCGTTGGCGAACATCGCCCGGATTTGGGCATTACCCGCCGCCCCGAACCCGACCACCGTGTCCGCCGTCGGGTTCAGCCCGACCACGTCCCCCATCGCCATCGGCGGCAGGTAGATGTTGAACGGCGTCCCGGCCATGTTCAACTGTACCCGCTGGCCGGGGATGGTGTGGAACGGCTTGCCGAGGGTCGCGTACACCGTCCCGCCCGGAGCCCCGACCGCTGTGCTGCCGTCGATGTGGACGAAGAACTCCGGGGCCGGCAGGCCGTCCGCCGTGCCGTCGCCGTTGATGTCCTGCAAGCCGAGCTCGAAGAACCCGGTCGCGTCGGTGACAGCGAAGTAGCGCGGGTCGGCGTCGAAGGAGACGGTCGCCCCCTGGATCGGGATGTTCGAGCCGTCGGGCTTCCGGTTGTAGGTGTCGTAGATGTACCCGAAGATGCGGGTGCCCGGGATGAACGTCAGCGGCAGCGTGCGGAAGTCGGCGCTGGCGACGCCACCCGGGATGCCGTCGCCGTCGGCATCGAGCAGCCGGCCATCGCGGCCGCGGATAAGGTTGCC
This sequence comes from Gemmatales bacterium, assembly GCA_038231495.1. Taxonomy (GTDB): domain Bacteria; phylum Planctomycetota; class Planctomycetia; order Gemmatales; family Gemmataceae; genus JBBRLG01. Next base: position 4,351 of record JBBRLG010000339.1, read on the forward strand.
GTCCACGACGATGCGCACTTCCGTCGAGGACGGCAGCGGGTTGGTGTAAAACAAGGTCGCGAACCGCTCCGTCGGCGAGACGCGGATGTGCCCCGGCACGCGCTCGCCGTTGGCGATGAGATAAAACGAATCGGCCGTGATACCGGCCGGATCGACCGGCTCGGTGAAGCGGACGATGGTCTCGCGCGTCAGGCTGACCAGCTCCTCGCCGTTGGCGGGGGACAGTTCGGCGATGGCAGGGGGCACCGCGACGGTGAAGGTGAACGGCAACGGCACTGCGAGCGCGTTGCCGGCGCGATCGGTCACGCCGGACGAGATCGTCAGACGGTAGGTGCTGTCTCCCAGCGCCGCCGCCAGCTTCAGCTTGGCCGTGGAGGCATCGGTCTGTTCGACCGACGCGATGGGAATGACTTGCCCGGCCGCGGTGAGCGTGTACGTCCCGGCGGCAAACGCGGCGGCGTTCACCGGTTCGCTGAATTGCACCGACAGCGACATCGTCGTGACGGCCAGCGTTCCGGACACGCCGAGGTTCACGGAGGGCGCCACCGAGTCAAGCGTGAACGTCCGTGACACGACGCCCGACAGGTTCCCGGCCCGATCGACGGCGCGCAGGCGAACGGTATGGCTCCCTTCCGCCGCACCGCCCAGCGGCAGCGCCGTGGTGTAGCGGAACTGTCCTGCCGCGTCAAAAGGCACGTCGAGAAAACCTCCCTGATCGAGCGCGGCCTGGAGTAGCACAACTCCCGAGGCCGGATCGGTCACTTGCCCCGTCACGGTCACGTTCGTTGTCGTCGTCACGTTGTCGAACGGACTCTGGACGACGATTGCGGAAGGCGTCGTGTCGGGCGGCGACGAGGCCGCGCCGGTCCCCAGGGTAAAGGTGATCCCGGTCGGCGCAGACAGGTTGTCGGCGCGGTCGCGCGCGCGCAACTGCACCGTATGAACGCCGTTGGCCGAGCCGTTTAGGGGCAGTGCCGTACGGTAGGCGAACGCACCCGTGGCATCGAACGCGACCGCGGCGAACGCCGCGCTATCGACCCGAGCTTCGAGCGCCCGCACCCCCAATCCCCGATCGGTCACGCGCCCGACCACCAGGATGTTTTGATTCGCGACCAATCCGGCGGCCGGGCTGGTAATCGTTACCAGCGGCGGTACGGTGTCGGGGAGTTGCTGAGCCAGGCCGTAGTACTCTTGCGAGTTGATAATGGCCGCCAGCACCTCCTGGTTCCAGGCGCCTCCTTGCAGCAGGTTGGTCCAGTAGACCACGCCCCCCACTTCCGCTTCCCGGCGCAAATATTGTTGGTAGAAGTTCTCGACCAACAAGAGGTCGGCTTCCAGACTGCCGACAATGCCGAGGGCCACGTCGGCACGCGTGATACCGCTGGCCAGCACTCCCTCCCAGTACGTCTGTCCGCCGGGTTCGATGGCCCGGCCGAGCGCGTCGTGGTAAGCGGCGGCGAGGAAACCGGCCTTCGTGCCGCCGGCCGCCTGTTAATACTCGGCCGAGCCGAGAAAACTTGCCGCAATCTGGTCGAGGGTGCGGTCCGAATCCAGCACGCGAATCCAGTAGTCTACCCCTTGTTGCTCCCCAGTCCGATGCAAGTAGGTGTTGTACAGTCCGCGGACCAGGGTACTCTCATATTCCTGGCTGCGCGTGAAGCCCAGCGCAATCTGTTCGCGGCTGCCGCCCTGGTCGAGCCGCGCATTCCAGTAGGCCAGACCCGAAGACTCGGCTTCGCGGCCCAGCAAATCGCGGTAAGCCTGGGCGATAAAATGGTCGTTGGTTGCGTTCAGAAGTTCCCGCTTTTCCAGCAGTTCGAGTTCCAGACGGCGCCAGAGCGACCTGGTCAGGCCGGCAACCTTCTTTCCCGCGGATGTCTGGAAATACCTGTTGAACCAGCTGGAGAACCTCATGTGAACGCTCCCTATTCAAGGACGAGGAACACGTCTTTCTTTCAAAGACGGGCTGAAGTCGGCCGGGTGTGGCCAATCGTCCGCAAGGACGAGCAGTGCTTACCCTAAGTACGCGCGGAAACATTGTCAAGCTTCTTGCGGTCGGGGAGGTGGAGGGCCTGCCCTATTTCGCGATGGAATACTTGCCGGGTGGGTCGCTGGCCCAAGCTTTGGAGCTGTTTCTTCAACTCCTTCAAGAACCCGGCGCCGACCCCGAGGCCGATGACAAGGTTGCTTACGCTACGCTGCAACTGGCCAACGGGATGCACCTGATCAAAGAACACGACAAGGCAATTCACGCCTGTCGTCAGGCGGTCCGCGTTCTGAAACGATTAAGTGAAGCGTATCCGGAGCGCAACGAGTATCGCTTTGACTAGGGGGACGGGTGTTCGCAACTCGGAGGTACGCTCGCCGCCGCCGGCAACACCGAAGAAGCTCTTGTGTTCCGCGAGGAAGCCGTCACGGTCGGCGCCGACCTGGTGCGGCGCTGTCCCGAAAGCGACAAATTCCGCACGTCTCTCGCTGCTTACCGCTACGCCCTGGCCCTTGAATACGCCGATCGGGGGAACACCCGGAAGGCGGAGGAACTATACCGCGACTCCTTCGAGGAAAGCCAACACCTGATGGCGAAGTACCCCGCTGACTCGGTCCGGTACGGCTACTACGCTACGGCCAGGCGCGGGCACGCCCTCTTACGGTTGACAAACCCCCAAAATCCCGCTCGCTATCTGGAGGAAGTCAACGCCCTTCTCCAAACGGGGGAGGAAATCCCCAAGGACCGCGCGAATTGGTCCGCATTCGTCGAGCCCTTTCTCCAAAACTATTGGGAGGCGGCCGAGGTTCTGGAACGGCTGGGGCGGCAAGACGCAGCGGTTGCCATGCACGCCCGCGGTGTGCGGCTTCTCCAGGATATTTCGGACCGCAACCCGTCCGACTGCTCGGCCCGACGGTCAGCTGCCGTGGGCCGGCACGAGCAGGGGCAGCGGCGCTGGGCCTCGGACCCCGACGGTGCTGGCAGGGAGTTTCGCCTCACAAGGGGGTTGTTCGATTCCCTCATCTTGGATTTTCCCCAGGATTCCCATGTGTGGATGCTGTATGCGACTTTCCTGGCGACCTGCCCGGACCCCAACATACGGAATCTTTCCAGGGCCGAAAAATACGCCAAGGAAGCCGTGGCGCGAAACCCCAAGGATGCGGACGCGCAGGGGGTATTGGGGATCTGTCTGTGCGAGGCCGGCAAATACGCCGAAGCCCACAAGGAATTGAAGGGGTGCCTGGAGCGCGGCGGCGGTAGAGCCGAGGGGGTCGGCTACGCGCTGTATCGGTGTTATCTCGCCCAGGCCCGTTGGGGGTTGGGAGATCGCGACGGAGCCAAGGGCGAGTTGCGCAAGGTCTCCGCCGTGCTCCACGGCGAGTGGTTGGTGTCCTGGGAAATCTGGGCGGCCCCTGACCGATCGTGGCGGCTCATCGAAGGCACCGACCCGCCCTCGCGGCGCAAGGAGGCCGCTTGTGGGTTGAAAAAGCAAGGAATCCCCGAAGGAACGTGCGGAACGGTGCCCGGAAATGGCAGGGAAAAGAAGGTGAGGTCCGGTGACGCGGGTTGGATCCTCACACTGCTCTCCGTTTGCCTCGACAATGCGAACCGATTGGGGAAGTGTGGCGAGGTAACGCTGTAAGATTCGGTACATGGCTCCGGGCTTGATGCCGTGGTCGCCGAGTTCAACAGCTCTCGAATTGCGCTGCGCGCGGAAGAGGGGACCGCTCGTCAGGCCCGCTTTCTCGATGTATTCCTGAATGGCCTGGGCGGCGGCGAAATGAAGCCCGATGGTGCGACGCTTGTCGCCTTTCTCCGTTAGCCGGATCGGTGCCCCGCGTTCATCCGCCTCGATGTATCAAAAAGAACTGCGTCCCGAATGGCACTTCCTGAAGCCTCTAAGCCTTTGCATGGCGGGCCTTACGCGCTTTGTTGCGGGGAACTTTGAGGAACGGGTAGTGCTTTTGTCGGCGCTTGCGGGCCCGCGGTTCGCTCCGGTCGGGCCGGTCGCCCAC
>JBBRLG010000340.1:0-8349 GCA_038231495.1 Gemmatales bacterium
CAAAAGTTCTTGGGCCTGGGCTTCGAGTTCCGGCGTGAGCGGTTGCTGCACAGACATGATCGGCTCCTTGGCTAACGGGAGTAAATTGCCAGGCGAACGCGCCTTTGTAGTTTTGTGTAAAAAAATAACACCAACTTTTCAGCTGCTCACACGCCGACGACGCCGAACCAAAAAAGGTTTGCTATCCCCGAATCGCCGTCCCATAATGGGCTGGGTTTTGGCAAAGGACACCAAACGGCATGCAATATCAACCCAAACCGATCCGGACTGCGAAGGTGTGTTTGACCGCGGACCTCCTCGAACTGACGGAATTGCTGGCGAAAAACACGCACGACGTGTGGGCCAGGCAGCGCCTGAGCGACGGCTGGACGTATGGGCCGCACCGCGACGATGCGGCGAAAGAACACCCCGGTCTGGTGCCCTACGAGAGTCTTTCGGAGTCCGAAAAGGAATACGACCGGACAACGGCTCTGGAAACGCTCAAGGCGATTTTGACCCTCGGTTACCGGATTACCAAGACCTGACGACCGCCGGGTTTTGGGCTGCGGCGCCGCCGGTCGTTGGCGGTCGGGCGGCCAAAGGAAAAGTTGCCGTCGCTGGGGGCGGCACGGTTGTACGTCGGCGACGACTGGCAGCGCGTCGTCGCCGGACTGGCCGAAGAGTCGGCGCTGGTCATTTTTCGGCCCGGCAAGACCCAAGGCTTTTGGTGGGAGGTGCAGCACGCCGTTGCCCATTGCGACCCCCGCCGGGTTTTCCTGTACTTGCCGAAGCAAGATCGCGGACGGACTTACGCCTCCTTCCGACGGCGGGCCGCCGAATTCTTTCCGCACCCGCTCCCGCTCAAAGTCGGGAAGGCGACGTTCTTGGCCTTCGGTCCGGAGTGGCAACCGCGGCTGCTCGGCCGCGGCGGGCCGTCGTCTGACGCATCCATGCGCTGGTTTTTAGGAGGGCGCGCTCCTGCCGTGCGCGAGGCTCTCAACTTGGCGCTCGGACCGTTGGGCTTCAACGCCAAACCCATGCCGCTGCACTGGAAGGAATGGGTTGGCATTTGCGTACTCGTGGTCCTGTTCTTTCAGTGCTGCTGCGGAGTGCTTGCGGGGTTGAACGCCCGCTGATTTTGCGTGCTATACCGGGCGCGGGGGAAAGTGGCACAAACGCCCGTAACCACAAGCGGGCCGCTTGTGGGAGACGTTCACCCACAAGCGGCCCGCTTGTGGCTACGGGCGTTTGTGCCGCATCGAGCCGCGGGTAGTATATAAACTATAAGAAGCAAACGATGAAGCGCTATGCGATTGTGGTCGAGGACGCGGGGACGAACCTGGCAGCGTATGTGCCGGATTTGCCCGGCTGCGTGGCCACCGGGCAGACCAAAGCGGAAGTCGAGCGTTTGATTCGGGAGGCCATCGAGTTACACCTGGAAGGCATGGTCGAAGACGGGTTGCCGATCCCCGAACCTTCAAGCCGGGTAGAGTACATTGAAGTCAATGCGTGACTGCCCGCGCAAGGATTGGCCCTCGACGCCATGCCCCGTTGCCCGATTCAGCGCTAGGGGCGTCGATGAAACCTATTGGCGGAGGCTCCTGCGATGACGTGTCGCACGTCCGGCGGTGTTCTGGTCTTGTTGATTGCGGCCGCGCTGCCCTTGCGCGCGGCCGACAACCCGTATGCGATCAAGACCGTGGACGCCGAGCCGCCCAAGGAAGTGCAAGAGCCGATTCGCAAGCTCCTTGCCGGCAAGGCGGTGCAGGTGTCCAACGCCAAGGGCGACCTTTTATTTGAGCTTTGGTTCCGCAAGGAGTTGCCGGCGAAGGCGACCGAGGCGCAACTCAAAAACGGCTTGACCTACCGCGAAATCCCCGAATCGACCGTCGTCGGTGCCGTCCACGTTGCAACGCCAATTACGGACTATCGCAAGCAAACGATCGCACCCGGCGCGTACACGCTGCGGTTGGGCTTCCAACCGGTGACCGGCGATCACATGGGTACGGCCGCGTATTTGGAATTCTTCCTACTGTCGCCCGCGGCGGACGACAAGAAGCCCGACACGATGGAGGCCAAGGCGCTGCACGAGTTGAGCGGCAAGACCACAAGCGGCCATCCGGGCGTGTTCCTGCTGTTCCCCGGCAAGGACGCCGGTGCCGAGCCGAAATTGGTCGATAAGGGCGAGGGCCATTGGGTGTTAATGTTCAAGCAGCCGGTGGCCGCGGGCGAAACCAAGGGCACGATGCCGGTTGGCCTGACGCTGTTCGGGGCGTCGCCGGTGGCCCAGTGAGGCCGAGCCGCGGCTTCCGCCCCCCGCTTACGCGCGGGCGCGGGAGTCTGATGTCGGATCGGGGCGACAAAGCATAAACCCAAAATGAGTCGAGCCGTGCCGCGCGACGGGGAAGGCGTCGGCACGACACGGCTCGGTTGCGAACGTCGATGCGAGGCGATTGCGGCTCAACGGCCGTTGCTGTTCCAGTAGTACGGCACCGCCATCGGCTGGGCGGTGTTGGAGCGCGGGGCGTAGGCCGGGATCGTATAGCCGACCTGCACCGGGCCATAATACGGGGCGGCGTTTTGCCACAGGCGTGAGGTGTTGACGCCTTGCGGGACGCCGACCGTGGGCTGGCTTTCCAGAGGCAGCCCACCGACCGGGGTGCCTTCGCAGCCGGGGCCGGCTTCCGGCAGGGTGCCGTAACCGCCGCCCGTGCCGATGCCGAAACCGCCGCAGCGGTTGTTCAGCGGGCAAAAGCCGTCGCAGTAAATCGTGCCGGAACACGTCGGGCTAAAGGCGTTGTACGGCTTGACGCAAATCGTCGCACAGCACTTGTTACAACCGCAGGTGGCGAGGCAGCTCCACGGCCAGCACGAAGCCTGCGTGAAAAGGCCGAACGTGCCGCCCGCGGACGACGTGCCCGGCGTCAGCCACAGCGAAGCCAGGGTGAACACGCCGATTGCAAGAAGTTTCTTCATGATGGGACATCTCCGGAATTCCAGGAAGGGTGTCGCCTCCCACCATCCTGATGGGAGACGCGCGCCCTGATTCACCCAACTCTAACCGCCGATCCGCGGCGCGGCTGGCGCCAGGGCGGTTTTTCAAGGAAGGCGACAACGAATTGCGCCGCAGGATAAAGACAATGAGCGCGAACGCTATCCGCGATGGAGTTTACCGGGATTATTGGAACGAAGTCGTTATTGGGGGAAATAGATTTAAGTTCGGGGAGACGCGCAAAGCCGCAAGCGGCGGGTCAGGGTAGTGCCGGCGCGGCGTCCAGGTCCGGCGACGCCCAGTCCTGGCGACGCCATTTCTCCACCGCGACCGCGGCCATCGCCGCGTTGTCCGTGCATAACGACAGCGGCGGAATAAACAACTCGACACCTTCCTTCGCTGACATGCGCTCTAACGCGGCGCGCAACGTCTTGTTGGCCGCCACGCCGCCGCCGACGGCCAGGTGTTTCAAGCCGGTTTGCCGCAACGCCTGGCGCGCCTTCGTGACAAGAACGTCCACCACCGCCTGCTGAAAACTCGCGGCCAGGTCGGCCCGGCGTTGGCCCGGCGGCGGCGGCGCGGGCCGCGGATTGCCCTGCCCCGCGAAGGCGTACAGCACCGCCGTTTTCAGGCCGCTAAAGCTGAAATCCAGCCGGGATTCGTGAATGAACGAGCGCGGCAGCTTGACCGCGTGGGGGTTGCCGTTGGCCGCCTCGCGCTCGACCGCCGGGCCGCCGGGAAAGCCGAGACCGAGCAGCGCCGCCACCTTGTCGAACGCCTCGCCCGCGGCGTCGTCGAGCGTCGCGCCGAGCCTGTCAAAATGCAAGGCATCGTGACAATGAAAGAGGTTCGTGTGCCCGCCACTGACGACCAAACCGACGCACGGAAAAATGTCGCGCCCCGCGGCGAGCCGACACGCATAAACGTGGCCTTCGAGGTGGTTGACGCCCAGGAGCGGCACACCAAGAACGACGGACAGCATCTTGGCGGCACTGACGCCGACGAGCAGCGCGCCGATCAGCCCCGGCGTGTGGTGGACCGCGATGCAATGGAGTTGCTCGAAGCGAATGCCCGCCTGTTGCAGCGCCTCGTCGATGACCGGCAGCAGCCGTTGCAGGTGGGCGCGGGCCGCGACCTCCGGCACGACGCCGCCGAAGCGCGTGTGCAAGTCGGTCTGCGACGCCACGACGCTCGACAGGATGCGCGGCTCCTCGGTGAACACCGCCGCGGCCGTCTCGTCGCAGGACGTTTCGATGCCGAGGAAGTAGGTGGGGGGCATGTCAGGATCGATCTCTCGGGTCCACACCGGCTTCGTATTTGGTAAGCAGCAGGAAGAAATCCTTGAACGCTGCTGCCTCCGTCCAATTAAAGAGAAGGAGGATGCGGTCCCAGCGGAACCCCTCGCGAAGCCCATGCCGCACACATAACCATCTCGAAAACCCCTCCAGATCGGGGACTTCTTCCGGTGGCCGCCCAGCGCTCTCAAACGCAGCAACGTACCCTCGGATAAACGCGCCCAGCAAAGTTGCGGAAGTATGTCCAAAGAACAACGCGGGGCGTCGCTGGACATCCGCCAGGAGTTGTCGAAAAGCCAGCCCTGGCCAAACGGTTTGCGACGCGGAATCGATTATCGGCACAGGCTCCACCTGGCTGGTGTACTCGTCCCACAATTCAAAGTAGCGTCCCAACGCCTGGGCCTCGTCAGCGCATTCGAGCCGGATCATGCAGTAGCCCGACACGGAAAGCAATCCTCGGCCTAATTTCTCTGCCACCCACTCGGAAAAACGGCCCAGGCGCGGGTCGAGATCGCTCTCGCTTCCTGCGCGCGCACAGCCCGATAGGTAGCCGTCGAGGAACACGCGAAGGCAGCCAAGCGACGCTTGGCCCAACACGGCATACGGGTCCGCCCGGACACGTTCGAGTATGTCAGAAACGACCGCTCGCATTTTCCGAATCATCGACAGCCTCCGATCAGAACGGGGTTTCGGTTAACACCATTACTCCCTGGGACAGGGCGTCGGCTACGCTGCCGAATCGGGTTTGCATTTGCGCCAACCAGTCGGTGCGGGGCTTCCCACTCGGAAAGTTGCTGTCGTAAACTTGGCCGCCCACCTCGATGGCGACGTGTCGCCCGTTCGTGGAGAACGTCTGCCCCGCAAAACGCCCTTCGTCGGCGTACATGTTGCCTAGGGTTCCGAGTCCGCCGAACTGCGGCATGGTAAACTCGATCCAGACGCCGTGAACGCCCCCTTGAATCAGAGCATGTTGGATTGCCGCCGCCACATCGTCACACCGAAATAACCCGAAACCGTTCGCAATCGTGTCGATGGCACAAGGAATCGCTGGCGGTGGTGGTGGCATGCCGCGTCCCTCCATTTTACTGTATCTTCGCCGTCTCCGCCTGTGACTGCTTGGCAACACCGTTTACCGCTGCCGTCTTGGTTTCGCCGGGCCATTCTTGCCAGCGGCTACACTTGCGGAAAAAGCTCAACGGGTTGTCGTAAACCACCTTGCGAATCGCGTCTTCGCTGTGGCCCCGTCGCCGCATTTCCAGCACCAGTTCCGGCACGGCCAGCGGGTCGGACTTGCCCCAATCGCCCGCCGAGTTGGCCAGGATGCGCTCGGTACCGACCATCTCCAAAATATCCGCGGCGCGCTGCGGCGTACATTTCGTCGTCGGGTACAGGGTCATGCCGCACCAGAAGCCGTTGTCGAGCGCGAGCCGCACGGTGTGTTCCTCGACGTGATCGACCAGGACGCGCTCCGGCTTGACGCGCCGGTCGTTCTTGAGCATGTCGAGGATCATGCGCGTGCCCTTATACTTGTCCTCCAGGTGCGGCGTGTGGATGAGGATCAGTTCGTCCGTCTTCATCGCGAGGTCAACGTGTTCCTGAAAGATGGTGGCCTCGTTGCGCGTGTTCTTATTCAACCCGATCTCGCCGATGCCGAGGACGTTCGGCTGGTCGAGGAACTCGGGGATCATCTTGATGACTGCGCGCGACAACGGCACATTCTCGGCCTCCTTGGCGTTGATGCACAGCCAGCTGTAATGGCGGATGCCGAACTGCGCGGCGCGTGTCGGCTCGTACTGGGTCAGCTGGCGGAAGTAGTCGCGGAAACCGTCGGCGGAACCGCGGTCGAACCCGGCCCAAAACGCCGGTTCGCTCACGGCGACGCACCCGCACCGGGCCATGCGATGGTAGTCGTCGGTGGTCCGCGAGATCATGTGGATGTGGGGGTCGATGTAATTCACGATTATTTTATCTCCTTAATCAGCATCGGTTTTGCGTCATTTGCCTGCACGGTGTTCGGTACGGTTTGCACGGTTTTCGCCTCCAAGGAAGGAGGCACCAGCCCCAGCATTCGCCCGTCCGAGGATACCACAAGGGCACGCGGCAAGAAACCGTCCGAGGAATTCGGCAAGCTTCGCGTCTGCGAATTGAAGCCGCCCAGGGTCGCAACGTGGTTGTCCCGTCAGGACCGCTGGAACAACACGAGCAAGGCCCACGCTGGCACATGGATCCGCGCCTCCGTTTCATGGGCGCGGAAAAAGGGATTCATCGAGACCGATCCACGGGCAGGCCGCGTTGACCTTCCCGACCCCGTGCTGTGGGGACGAGAAGCCCGTAGGCCGGATGATCTCATAGCTATTCTAATTTCCGAGTCGCGTGCGAACAAGATGCGATCCCAGGAGTTCGCAGACCTCTTATGGGCGCTTCGGCTCACCGGTGCCAGGCCGGAGGACATTCGCAACGCCGAGGCACCCAATTACAGCCGGGGGTGGCTCATTTTCCGCTGGAATACCCAGGTCGGATAGGTCCACTGGTCTGGCTTCTACCGCTGCTGCTTTGCCTGCCGCCCGTGGGTCCGTTGGGAATACGACCGTCGTTGTTGTTCTTTGGGTTGTTGAGCGTCGCCGGCGTGTTTGGCTGGCTCAGCGCAAAGCAAGGGCGGGCGGCACGGCACCCGGCGCTACAGATCGAACCATAGTTCATTTGGATCCGGAGTTGTTCGATCGCCGTTCCAGGCGCTGGAGTGACGCGCGGGCCTCGCGCGTTTGGCTGGCTCCCGGCGCGCCCTTGGCCAGCGTGCGCAGCACGTCCCTGGCCTCTGCCGTGCCGACCGCTTCCAGCACTTCCACGGCCCGGACGGGCCGAAGCTGTGCCGGCGTCGGCTTGAGGCGGCGCTCCGCAAACTTTTCCAGGAGGTCCGCGAGTTGCTTACCGACTTCCGCCGACGCGAGCGTTTTCGCCGCGGTGCGCAGGGCTGGTTCGACAATCTCTGCCAAGCTGTCTAATTCGGCCTTGGCCTGTTTACGCTCCTCGAAACCGTTGGCGTCCAGGGCCGCGATAAGTTGGTCGATCCGCTTCGGGTCGGGGATCGGCACAGGCTTCAACCGGGCGCGCAGGAATTCCACGGTTTCCTTGGGGGAGTCGGCCAGTTGCCGCACGGCACGGTAGGCTTTCACCGCGTCTTTGCCTGCCAGGTCTTCCCACAAGGCTTCGGCAGTACGGCTCTTGTCGCGGAGGTGCGCGCCGGTCACGTCCCAAATCAACACCGTGCCGTCGCCGCCACCGGAAGCCAATCGCCGGCCGTCGTGCGATAAAGTCAAGGGATGCAAATAGCCCTGGTCGCCGGCGAGCTTGCCGTGTGCCTCCCCTGACGCAACCTCGCACAGCCGAATGAATTCGCCCCCGCCAATCAGCGTGCGGCCGTCGCGCGAGAACGTGAGATCCCCACCGTTCCCGCTGAGGGCGTCAATGCGGCGCACATCACGCCCGTCGGCCGCTGCGATGACGTAGGTTACGGGTTCCTTTTCACCCCCCCAGGCCGTCCAGGCGATGAGCGAACCGTCCGGTGAGAAGACAGCTGACAGCACCACATCTGCGGCCCTGGGCCGGTGCCAACGCTTCGTGCCGGTGGCCACGTCCCAAAGCGCCACCTGGGCATCCTTGTCGCCGTCGCCGATCGTGAGAAGAGCGTCCCCGGCAGGGGAGAAAGCGGTTGCCGAATCGGTCGTGGCGAGGTGCCGCACCACCTGTCCCGTCGTCGGATCCCACAACGTCATTTCTTTATCCCGGACGTTGCGGGCGGCAAGCTTGGCACCGGGTGCGAGGATGTCCCACCCACCGCTCTTCTCAAACACGGGAAAGTGCTTCCCGGTGCCTTTGCCCACGTCCCATAAGGATAGCTGTCCCGGCCACCGCTGGACCGCCAGGGTTTGTCCTTCGGCGAGAAATTAGACGTTATCGGGAATAAGGAATACAATGAACGTATGGACACATACGAATCCCTCCAAACCGACCGCCGACAGTTTCTGGCCCTCACGGGTCTGACGCTCTCGGAGTTTCAACTTCTGTTGGCTGCCTTTCCACGGG
>JBBRLG010000341.1:0-8308 GCA_038231495.1 Gemmatales bacterium
AGCTCAGGAAGCTCGATGGAGTCACAACCGAATTTCCTGAACAAACAGTTCACGGACGAGCGCAAGAAGGTGGTGTACGGCTTCCTGACGCACAACCTGAGTGGGCTGGCCCAGGGCGGTTACAATCTTGAGATTAGCTTGATCGACAAGCCCGGCATGTTCCCGATCTATTTTCTCCCCTGGGAGTCGCGGACGATCATTCACATGACCATTCCGAAAAAAGGCCAGGGCGATCCGAACGTCGAAGATCCGGACATCTTTTTTACCGCGGGGATCAACGGCTGCTCGGTGTTCTTCAAGGGGACGGCCGAATCGCCGACCGTGTACCACGGGGGTATCGATTCCACGATGCACGGTGCCTTGCAAACGAATTCCGGCAAATTCTGGCGCGACCTGCTTCTGGAGAACGAGGGAAACCTCGTGGACCCAGGCACCCACGAAAAAAAATTCGGCGAAGTGAAGGCGAGCCAGTACGTCAACATGAACAGTAAAAAGGTACTCGGTCAAGACCCCACGGACCAAAACAAGACGGAAACTTCCAAGCTGTTTGAAGCCTTTCTGAAAAACAAGAACAAGAAAGAGCTGGACATCAAGGCCGTAATGCCTTGGGGTTGCGTGTTCGGCCTGCGCAACAAATTGGGCTTTTGGACGTTTTACCTTCAGGAAAACGCCAAGATTACGTACATCAAGCTCAAAAAGAAAGCCGTCGCCAACCCGAACGCCCGGGATCCTCAGGAGTCCAAGCCGATGCGGCTCATGCAAGTTTTCCCCGGCCGCGACCACGTTCAAATCCGCGGCTTTCGCAACATCCGCTAGGACCAGACCGCAACTTTACGCCAGCACTTCCTTGATGACCTGTCCATGCACGTCGGTCAGCCGGCGGTCGATGCCGTTGTGGCGGAACGTCAGCTTTTCGTGGTCGATGCCGAGCAGGTGTAGCACCGTCGCGTGCTGGTCGTAACAGTAGGTCACGTCCTTCGCCGCCTTGTACGACCACTCGTCGCTTTCGCCGTAACTGACGCCGCCCTTGACGCCGCCGCCGGCCATCCACGACGTGAACGCGAACGGGTTGTGGTCGCGGCCCTTGCCGCCCTGGCTGCACGGCATCCGGCCGAACTCCGTCGTCCAAATCACGATCGTGTCGTCGAGCAGGCCGCGCGCCTTCAGGTCCTTCAAGAGCGCCGCTGCCGGCTTGTCCATGCTCGTGCCCATGTCGCCGTGGTCGCGGGCGATGTCCTCGTGCGAATCCCAGTTCCGCCGCGGAAAGCCGTTGTCCGCCCCGCTCCACAGCTGCACGAACCGCACACCGCGCTCCAGCAAGCGCCGGGCGATCAGGCAGTTGCGGCCGAAATCCTCGGTGATCTTTGCGTCCATGCCGTACAACTTTTTCGTCGCCTCGGTCTCCTTCGATAGGTCCAATACTTCCGGGGCGCTGAGCTGCAACTTCGCCGCCAACTCATACGACGCAATGCGGGCGTCGAGGCGCGAATCGCCTTCGCGCGTCGCCTGATGACTCTTATTGAGCTTGTTCAACAACGCGAGCGTGTCGGCCTCGCCCTCCTTGGTGACGCCCGCCCCTTCGGGCGGGAACAGGTCGTAGATCGGGTTGCGCGCGCCGGGCCGGACCATCGTGCCCTGGTGGGAAGCCGGCAGGAAACCGCTGCCCCAGTTGGCGGGGCCGTTCGGCGCGAAGCCGCGCGAATCGGGTAGCACGACAAACGCCGGGAGGTTCTCGGTCAGGCTGCCCAGGCCGTAGCCGACCCACGCGCCCATGCTCGGAAAGCCCGGCAGCACGAAGCCGGTCGCCTGCATGAACGTCGCCGGGCCGTGGACGTTTGATTTCGACACCATCGCGTGCAGGAACGCCATGTCATCGACACACTCCGCCAGGTGCGGCACCAGGCCGCTCACGTACTTGCCGCACTGGCCGTGCTGCTTCCACGCCCAGGGACTTTTCATGCAGTCGCCGGGTGCGCTTTGGAACAATTCGACCTTCTCGCCGGGGTCGAACTTCTGGCCGTGGCGCTTGACGAGTTCGGGTTTGTAATCGAACGTGTCCACCTGGCTGGCCGCGCCGGACATGAAGAGTTGGACGACGCGCCTGGCCTTGGCCTTGTGGTGCCGACCGCCGTTGAAGTTCTTCTTCGCGGCCCCGTCCGCGGCGAGTAACCCGTCCCGGCCGAGCAGGTACGACAGGGCGACGCCGCCGAGACCGCCGCCGGCCTGCCAGAGAAAACGCCGGCGATCGGGGGATGGGAACATGGGGGACTCTCCCAGCCGCTTGCGGCTTTGCGCAAAGCCGCAAGCGGCAAAATCAATCGATAAACACAAACTCGTTCGCGTTCAACAACACCCGGCACGCCGCGACCAGGCCGTGTTTCTTCACATAACCGACCAGCGCGTCGCGCTCCGTCGGGGCCGGCAACCGGCCGAACGCCAACCGGTACGCGGCGTCAATCTGCTTCGCCGGGTCGTCGCCCGCCTTCTGGACGCGCTCCGCGAAATACTCCGCTTGCTTGAACAGGAACGGGTCGTTCAACAGGGCCAGCGCTTGCAGCGCCGTCAGCGTCGTGTTGCGCACCGGCGTGTTGATGTTGGGGTCGGCACAGTCCAGGCAATCGAGGAACGGGTTCGGCACGCTGCGCACCGTGAAGCGGTAGACCGTCCGCCGATAGGTCGCCGGGTCCTGAATCTTTTCAAGAGCGGTGTGATCGTAAACCGGCGAGTGATCGTCCTTGAAGCGGAACAACTCGAAGCCGGGGCCGCCCATTTTCACGTCGAGTTTGCCGCCGAGCGCGAGCAGGCTGTCGCGCACCGACTCGGCGTCGAGGCGGACGCGGTTTTGCCGCCAGAGGTAGCGGTTGTCGCCGTCGATCTTGGCATGGGCCGCGTTGTTTGCCGATGCTTGCTGATAGGTCGCACTCAGCAGGATCGTGCGGTGCAGTTTCTTGAACGAGCCGCCGTTGTCGCGGAATTCGACCGCGAGCCAGTCGAGCAGTTCGGCATGCGTCGGCAGCGAACCGTTGCGGCCGAAGTCGTTGGGCGTATCGACCAGGCCGCGGCCGAAATGCGTCTGCCACACGCGGTTGACGATGGAGCGCCACGTCAGCGGGTTGTCCGGACTTGCGATCCACTCGGCCAGGGCAGCGCGGCGCGGCCCCTCCTTGTCGCTCTCTTTGAAATGGGGGTCGAGACTTGTGACGCAGGACAGGCTGCCTGCATTAACCTTGGCGCCGGGCTTCTCCACCTCGCCGCGCTTCAGCACATAAATGGGGCGCGGCGCGATCGGCACCACGGCGTAGACCTGCCCCGCCGGCAGCTTCCGGGCAAGGTCGTCCTTGGCGTAATAGGGCCGGTCGCCGCGGTCGATGCCGGCGAACACCGCTTGCAGTCGGTAGTAATCCTTCTGTGGAATCGGGTCGAACTTGTGGTCGTGACAGCGGGCGCAATGGACCGTGAGGCTGGTAAACGTCGAAAACGTGTTGCTCACCATGTCGTCGCGGTCGAGCAGCCGCGTCTTCTCCTTATCGACCGTGCCCTCGCGCAACTCGACTTGGCCGACGAAATCCCACGGACCTGCCGCGATGAAACCCGTCGCGATGGTGCCGTCGGGATCGTCGGGGTACAGCACGTCGCCGGCGAGTTGCTCCTTAATGAAGCGCATGTACGGCTTGTCGTCGTTGAAGGCCCGAATGACGTAATCGCGGTAGGGCCAGGCGTGGTCGCGGCGCTTGTCCTTGTCGTAGCCGTGCGTGTCGCCGTAATGCACCACGTCCAGCCAGAAACGGCCCCAGCGCTCGCCGTAGCGCGGCGACGCCAGCAAACGGTCGAGCGCCTTTTCGTAGGCGTCGGCCGCCGTGTCGCCGACAAAGGCGTCCACCTCTGCCGGCGTCGGCGGCAGGCCGTGCAGATCGTAGGTCACGCGGCGAATCAGGGTACGGCGGTCCGCGGCCGCCGCGGGCTGCAATCCCTTTGCCTCCAGCTTGGCCAGGATAAAGGCGTCAATGGTCGAGCGGACCCATTTCTTGTCCTTGACCGCCGGCACGGCGGGCCGGGCCAGTGGTTGCAGCGACCACCAGTCGTCTTCGGCACCTTGTTGCTTGCTCGCGGCGGTGTGCCCGGCGAACAGGCAGCAGCCGGCCAGGAGAAGCCAAACGTGGCGGGCAACGGGTCGCATGGGGTAGGTCTGCCGTGGGTTGGGTCGAACCGACAAGTTGGCCGGACCCCGCGATGCTATCCGGGTTCGCGGGGGACAACGGGGGTTCCGATTCGTTGCGTTCAGTGTACCGTATTGCGCCGTTCCTTTCACCATTATCGAACAAAGCGTTGACCCGGCCGCGCGTCGCGGTACAATCGGCTGCATCATTCAAATGCGGAAACGGCAACAGCGAAGTAACCCGGCGGAGTCGGTCCGCGGCGAGCGGCGGTTGCTTTCAACCTTACCTGAAATACCAAGGAGTCCCTGCGATGTCTCTCGACGAAGTGAAACGCCAGTTCGTGGAACAGGTCAAGCTGCGCGGCTACGACGACAAGTACATCGACCGCAACGAGGAGCGCGAGATTTTGCAAATCGCCATCCAGCAGGGCATCACGGTCGATTCCGCCCGCGCGGCTCTGGCCCAGGTGTGCGAGTCGCAGAATTACGTCCTGGAGAGTGCCGTCCTGCACCAACTCCGCGACCTGCTCGACACGTTCGCCAACAACGACGGCGTGGTCAGTCAGAAGGAGTTCAGCGACACCGTGACCACCTGCCACAAGGCCACCCAGGGCAAACGCACCGACCTCCAGTGCAAGAAAATGGTCATCGAGATCATTCAGGAGAACAACTACAAGGTCAAGCAGGCCATGTTCAACCACTGGTTCGACGCGGTGAAGAAGGAAGTCGGCATGTGAGCGGGAGCCTGTGGTAAGATGGGAGTAGGCCGCGCCTTTGCGGCAGAGTCGCGGCCTATTCTGGGGATCTGGCCATGAGCGTGTTGACCCTTCCTCCCGGTATCCTGTCGGCCCCGTTAGCCTCATCGGTGCCGGCCAACGGCGTGCAGCGATTGGTGCTGAACGGCGTGACCTGGAGCGAGTACCTGACGATCGGCGAGGTTCTGCGCGACCGGCCCGCGCTCCGCTTGACCTACGACCGAGGGATGCTTGAATTCATGACCACTTCGCCGGCGCACGAGAAATACAAAAAATGGATCGGACGCATTATCGACACCCTGGCCGAAGAGTTAAACGTGCTCATCGAGCCGGCGGGACACATGACATTTCAACGGGCGGACTTGGAACGCGGTCTGGAGCCGGACGAGTGTTATTGGATCGCCAACGAAGCCCAGGTCCGCGGCCGCATGGACTGGCTGCCGGAGCGCGACCCGCCGCCGGATTTGATAATCGAGATTGAGGTTTCTCGAAGCGCCGTCAACCGCATGGGCATTTATGCCGCCCTAGGCTGCCCCGAAGTCTGGCGCTTCGACGGCGAAACCCTGCGCGTCGTCGTTTTGCAAGCGGATCGGACGTATCAAGCCGTAGAACGCAGTCCAGCATTCCCGGCCATCCCCCCGCGCGATCTCGTTCCTTTCCTCATTCCGAACGAACAGGTCGATTATCTGAGCCGCATTCGCGCGTTTCGGGCGTGGGTGCGGCAGCAATTGACCACCCCACCGATTTAAGCCGGCACCTCAACGCGCAAGAAAAACCCCTCCGCCGTCCAGTTGCGGAACCACTTGTGCAACAACCCCGGCAACCGCGACAACTGCGGCCCCGCGGCGTCGGCGGTCATCTCCAGCGCGTCGCCGACCGTTTGGCCGGACACCAGGGCGCTCAGCAAAAAGTGCTGCAAGCGCGGGAACGCATAGTGCCGGACGACGTACTCCCGCCGCGTCACTGCCAGGTACGTCGCCGCCGGTTGCGGGAACGTCGGCTCCGTGCCCTTGCGCACGGCGCGGTAATACTTGTTGACCGGGAAGCGCAGCGTTAGCAGGCGCAGACACGGCACCGGCACCAGGCGCGACGCGAGCCATTGTTCCGGGTCGAGCGCTTGCAGTTGTTCGACGCCGAGGAGTTGTTGGCCTTCCACGCCTGGACCGTCGAACACTTCGCCGAACAGCAATTCCAGCGTTGCCAGGTCGATGAGGAAGTCGGGCCAGTTCGGGCCGTCGCCTTCGTCCGGGGGCCGCGTCTCGGCGAGGAACTGCGGGAAGTGGGCACCCAGCAAATTCAGCGTGTAACTTCGGGACGGGTATTTCTGCAAGTATTCCAGGGCGAAGGCTTCAAACGCCTCGTCGCCCAGGGCGTGCAGGGTTACGGGGAACTCGTCGCGTAAGCACTCCACCAGCCGGGCGAAGTAGGCGCGGTGGTAGATGTCGAGCCGTTCCATCGCGCTGAGGTTCTGCGAGCGCGTGACCACGTCCTCGACCTCTGCGGTGCCAACGTCGATCAGGCGGCGTGACTCGTCCGACTCGACGCCGGTGTGGACGCCGTGCGGGTTCATGATGACCGACTGCATCCAGCGCTGGAGGGCGTCGAGGTTTGGCATCGTCACGCCACTTCCGGAACGACGTAAGACAGCGGGTGCGGCAACGCCGTGGCGTCGGACGCGCGCAGTTGCACCTTCGGGGCCGGCGTCGTCAGCGCGGCACCCATGTACTGCTTGGCCTTGAGCACTTCCGCGTGGACAACCGGGAACTCCGGGATGCGGGCGTCCCATTCCAGCAACGTCGCGGCACCGCCCGTGCATTGGTGGGCCAGCCGGTACAGTTCCCATACGGGGTCGATGACGTGGTTGTCGTGCGTGTCGATGCGGTGCGTGCCGCAGTCGGTGTGGCCGGCCAGGTGGAACTGCACGACGCGGCGGTGCGGCACCGACTTGACGTATTCGACCGGGTCGAAGTCGTGGTTGACGCTGGAAACGTAGACGTTATTCACGTCCAGCAACAAGCCGCAGTCGGCTTCCTCGGCCATGCGGCTGAGGAACTCCCATTCGGGCATGGTCGAGTCCGCGAAGGTGACGTAGCTGCTTGGGTTTTCCAGCACGAGCGGCCGTTCGAGGTAATCCTGCACGGTGCGGATGCGTTTGACGACGTGGGCCAGCGTCTCCTCGTTGAGCGGGATCGGCAGCAGGTCGTGGGCGTTGAGGCTGGCCACGCCGGTCCAGCACAAGTGGTCGGACACCCAGCGGGCGTTGACGGTGTCGGCGAGGCGTTTCAGGCGCGACAGGTAGTCGAAATTCAGCGGGTCGGTGCTGCCGATCGACAGCGAGACGCCGTGCATGACGACAGGGTAGCGCTCGGCGATCTGTTCGAGGACGTGGCGCGGTCGGCCGCCGGAGTCCATGAAGTTTTCGGAGATGACCTCGAACCAATCGACCGCCGGGAAGTTGCGCAGCAGGTAGCCGAAGTGGGCCGTGCGCAGGCCGACGCCGAGGCCGAGGTTGGGGTGTCCGAGTCGCGACGGCTTCATGGCGGGTTCCGTGGGTAGCGGTTCCTGGTCCCCACGCGCCGCATGGGGACCAGGATTATGCAGCGGCACTTACTTGTCCTTCGTCTCTTTCGCCTTCGGGGCGTCGCCGAACTTTTTGTCGGCCTTCTTCATCTCGGCTTCAAAGCGCTTGCGGGCCTTGGGCCAGGCGTCCTTGTTCAACGGCACGTGGCAATTGCCCTTGCCCTTGCAGGCGTTTTCGCCGGGGTCGTCCTTGCAGCCGCCGAGGCCGCGGCAATCGTTCTCGCCGCCGCAGGTGTGGGCCTTGGCCGTCGAACAATCGCCCTGGCCGGCGCAGTCGTTCTTGCCGCCCTTGCCCTTGCCCTTGCAGATGTTCAACCCGCGACAGACGTTTGGCTCTTGCAACAGAGCCGGCTTCTTGGCGTCCTTCGGGCCTTTGTCCTTTTCCGGCTTGTCTTTTTCTGGCTTGTCCTTTTCCGGCTTGTCCTTCGCCGGCTTTTCGTCCTTGTCCGCCGCCTGCGTGAGACCGGCGCCCGCGACGACGCCGCCCAGCGCGGCAGCCGCCAACTTGTGGAATTCACGACGATTCATGGTACAACCGCTCCTTGTGGGACCGTGATGGGTATTCCGGCAGCCCCTCGGTGCTGCCTGGAATTAAGGTAGCCGACGTGACGACCGACTGCCAGTGGTTTTTCCAAAATTCATGGCCGGGGGGTACGGACTGGATGTCCATTTCGTAAGTTCGCTGCCACGGGAGAGGGCGAACTGTCGTAGCCGCCAGCGGCTCGCTTGCTGGCTGAACCCGCGCAGTAGCCAGAAAGCGAGCCGCTTGCGGCTACGGCCGATGAACCCGCTGTCGTAGCTGCCAGCGGCTCGCTTG
>JBBRLG010000342.1:0-8304 GCA_038231495.1 Gemmatales bacterium
AGCAAAGTTTGCCGCTGGCGGCTGAGCGCTCAGCGCTCAGCCGCCAGCGGCAAATTCGTGTGAAAGAACCTGAAATGCTCAGCCGATCGGGTGAACGGCCTCGTTGAGCGGCGGCCATTCGTTTTCCAGGCCTTCTTCTTCGATCTGTTTGAGCTGCGTGTCACTGATCTCGAACTGTTTTTCGATGTGCTGGCGCGAATCACTGACGGACATAACGCCCAGGTCCTGCGTCGATACCAGGGCGTGAAACACTTCCTGGCGTTGTTGGGCGTTCAAGCGTTTGGCGCGCATGGGTTGACCTCCTCGCATGTTGACTAGCTTCATGCTGTTTGGCGAAGTCGGACGCTTCGCGGCGGTGGACCTTGAAAAAACCGTGGAAAAAGCCTGCTCGGAGAGGCGTAGCGACTCGCGATCAAGCAAAGGCGGGTCGGCCAAAGACAGGGGGTGAGCAGATCCGAACGGTGAGCCATCGCGATCCACCGAGTCCATGATGTCTCCACGTTACTTCTTAAGTATATGCAGGAAGACCCCGAAAAGGCACGCGAAAAACCGGGAATTTTCCATGCGATTTCTGCAATTTGCCGGTACGCTGCGAGTCCCCAGGAATTCCGCACAACGCTCGTTTTTTACTCAAGGAACCGATTCATGCACCAGCAAATGATTAACCGCCGGCCCAAACGGACGCCCCTCGTGTTCGGCGCGGCCCTGCTCGGCCTCGCGTTCTGCGTCGGCTCACCCAACGGGGCCGCAGACGAGAAAGACAAGCCGAAAACCGACACGCCCGTGCCGGCCCGCGTCGCCGAGGTCAAAAAACATCTCGGCACCGAGTTTGAAGCGCTGGACAAGCTGTACAAGCACCTGCACGTCCACCCGGAACTGTCGCTGCACGAGGAAAAGACGGCCGCCCGCATGGCCCAGGAGTTGAAGGCACTCGGCTTCGAGGTGACGGAAAAGGTCGGCGGCACCGGCGTCGTCGGCGTCCTCAAGAACGGCCAGGGGCCGACGGTCCTGGTGCGCACCGACATGGACGCGCTGCCGGTGACGGAAATGACGGGCCTGCCGTACAAGAGCGCGGTGCGGACGCGCGACAAGGACGGCAACGAGGTCGGCGTCATGCACGCCTGCGGCCACGACATGCACATGACCTGTTGGGTCGGCACGGCCCGCGTGCTGGCCGCCATGAAAGACCGCTGGCAAGGTACGCTCGTGTTTATCGCGCAGCCGGCGGAGGAGATCGGCGCGGGTGCCAAGGCCATGATGAAAGCCGGGTTGCTGGAGAAGTTCCCGCGCCCCGACTACGCCCTGGCCCTGCACTGCGACGGCAGCCGGCCCTACGGCAGCGTTGCCTATTCCGACGGCCTGGCGATGGCGAACGTCGATTCGGTGGACATCCTCGTCAAGGGTAAGGGCGGCCACGGCTCGGCCCCGCACACGACGGTCGATCCGATCGTGCTGTCGGCCCGGATTATCCTGGACCTGCAAACGCTGGTCAGCCGGGAGACGAACCCGACCGACCCGGCGGTGGTCACGGTCGGCTCGATCCACGGCGGCACCAAGCACAACATCATCCCCAACGACGTGAAAATGCAACTGACGGTGCGCACGACGAAGGACTCGGTGCGCAAGAACATCCTCGACGGCATCAGCCGCATCGCCAAGGCGGCGGCGGAAGGTGCGAAAGCCCCGGAGCCGGAGGTCACGGTGAACCCGGAGGAGTTCACGCCGGCGCTGGTCAACGACGCGAAACTGACGGCAAAGACGGTGGCGTTATTCAAGGAAGTGCTGGGACCGGACAAGGTGCTGGAGCGGCCGTTGGTGATGGGCGGCGAGGACTTTGGCCGTTACGGCCGCGACGGCAAGGTGCCGATTTTCCTGTACTTCCTGGGCACGGTGCCGGCGGAAAAGGTGGAGGCGGCCAAGATTGACAGCGCGAAATCGCTACCGTCGTTGCACTCGGACCTGTTCTACCCGACGCCGGAGCCGAGCATCAAGACGGGCGTGCTGACGATGAGCATGGCTGTTCTGAACCTGGTGGGAAAATAACGGTATTGCCGCTTGCGGCGTTGCGGAGAAAACCGCAAAGCCGCAAGTGGCAAGCCATTTACCTTATCAGTTCCCGATAAGTCACAGCAATCGGCAGGAGGAACTGCGTCGCCATGACCGCCAACGGCCAGCGCAGCCGCGTTTGCACACAGCCGACCCAGACGGCCAACGGCAGCATGGCGAACACGCGCGAATAGCTCCAGAAGTCGCAATAAAACACGTTGCCGCCCATCAACGCCAGAGTTGAACCGAACAGCGCCACTAGCACCACCGCCGGGTCGGCCTTGCGCCGGATCAGGTACAGCGACAACGCGATTTCCAGCAGGATGAGCGTGACACACAGGGCGTCCGGCAGCGCGAACACGCTGGTAACCTTGAAATGAGCCAGCCGGATCGCCAGGCCCGACAACGGGCGGTCGAACGCGCCTGCCGCCGGGTGAAACGGCCAGACGCCATACATCTGATAAAGCACCGCAATCCAGCCGGCCCACAGGGCGAGGACGCCGACCAGCGCGGCCGCCGTGAGCCACTGCCTCCGCCAACCCGCCAGGGCCAGCACGATCAGCACGATCGGCACGTTTTGTTCGCGGCCGAGCACGGAAGCCAGCGCGGCCAGCGCGACCGCCCACCCCGGCCAGCGAAAAAGCCACGCCACGAGCAGTGCCGCGACCGCCAGCGTCGAGACCACGTCGCTCAGGTCGCGCAACAACGGCAGGCCGGCGTTCACGGCCAGTGGCAGCAACATCCCCCACCACGGGTTCATCCCGTAGCGCACCGCCAGGGCGACTCCGAAAGCCGCCAGGCCGCCAATGGCCAGCAGGTTGACCAATGGCAAGGCCCACAAGAGCCGGTTGGCGTCGCCGCCCGTGAGCGCCCAACCGAGGGCCGGGTACAGGATGCGCGACTGCCGCATGGGCGGAGCATCGAGGCCCGTGTCGTGTCGTTGAAAGGGAGCCTGCGCGATGGCAAAATAGTATTGCCCGTCGTAGCCGGCTTTCGGGAAATGGGTGTGAATCACCCGGTAAGGGGCTTCTTCGCTCCGCTCGTCGCCCATGCATACGAGGGCGGACAGGTCGCCGTGAAAGATGCCGAGGTACGCGGCCAGCAACACCGCGTGCAACGCGACCGCAGCGACGACGGGCAGAGCATACTTGAGCATCCGTACCCCAGGTTTTCCTATTTCGCTAATCGCGAAGCCTCACCCTTACGGCCGACGGCCAGGACCGACAGGCCCGCGCACCGCAACAGCAACCGATCCAGCCGCCGGGTGAAGGGGACCATGCGGTTCCACCACTGCACCTGCCGCGACGTGGGCGGGCCGTTGTGCGGCAGCAGGCCGGGCACCCACCAGCCCAGCACGCCCGCCAGATTCAAATACATCGAGCGCACCGTGTCCAGGTCATTTGCGCCGAACACCTGGCGCAACCGGCGGCGCGTGTACCGGCGCAAGCCGCCCCGTTCGCGGTCCGCGCGTCCGAACAGGAGCGGATTCGCCGGGGCCAGCACGATCAGGTGGCCGCCCGGCCGCAGCAGTTTGAAGGCGTTGGCGACGGCCCGGCGGTCGTCCGCGATGCGCTCCAGGACGTTGAACGCGATCACCGCCCCGAACTGCCCGACCAGGTGCGGGTACGCCGTGTCGAAACCCGCGTCGCCCAGCTCCATTGGCAGCACGCCGCGACAGTGGCTGAGCAGCGCGAACTGCCTGCGGAGCCGGTGGCAGTGGCGTAGGCGGCTGTCGGCCAGGTAGACCTCGTGGCCGTCGTCCAGGAGGCGTTGCGAAAAGCTGTTGTCGCCGCTGCCGACTTCGAGGATCAGGCCGTGCAAGTGCGGCCGGATCGTGTTATAGATCCATTCCTTGAAGTTGGGCACGGCGGCAAGCAGGTCGGGCGGCGCGTCGCCCGGCGCGCAGGTCTCAACCGGCGCGGCGCGCATCCCCAGGCGCGCCGGCACGGCGGTAGCAGTCGTAGCCATTTGCCTCTTCCCCGTTTCGCTTTCCGAACTCGTCACCCCGTAGGGACCGTGTCCGGAGCCGGCCCCTTCGCGGGCGGCCTATAAGCAAAGGTCCGCGAAAAAGCAATGCCAGAAATAGTCGTCGCGCCGGCCCGCCAATGCGCCCGGCAAGCGGTCTTGTTGCCCGCAAGCCCCCTACGGTAGACTGCGCGGGTTCGGCATTACACGCAAACCCGTCCGGGACGCAGGACGCAAGGAGGAACGGCAATGTGTGGAATCATTGGCTACACGGGCCAGCGCGATGCGGAACCAATCCTGATCGAAGGGCTGCACCGGCTCGAATACCGCGGCTATGACAGTTCCGGCCTCGCCACCGTGACCGGGTCGCACCTGCACCTCCGCAAGAAGGCCGGCCGCATCCAGAGCCTCGTCCGCCACCTGCGCGACAAGCCGGCCCCCGGCACCAGCGGCATCAGCCATACGCGCTGGGCGACCCACGGCCCGGCGACCGACCGCAACGCCCACCCCCACGTCGGCGGCGACGGCCTGGTCGCCGTCGTCCACAACGGCGTCATCGAAAACTACACGCAGCTCAAGCGCCAGCTGATCGCCGACGGCGTCGTCTTCCAGAGCGACACCGACACCGAGGTGATCGCCCAGCTCATCGCCTGCCACCTCAACGACGGCTCGCCGCGGGGCGATTGGAGCGACAACGAGTTGGTCGATGCGGTGAGCAAGACGCTCGCCCTGCTCAAGGGCACCTACGGCCTGGCAATCATCAGCCCGCGCTGCCCCGGCGTGGTCATCGGCGCCCGGCTCGGCAGCCCGCTCGTCCTTGGCATCGGCCAGGACGAAAATTACCTCGCCAGCGACCCCGGCGCGCTCGTCGGCCAGACCGAAAAAGTCGTCTACATGCAGGACAACCAGATTTGCGTGCTGACGCCGGAGAGTTGGCACCTGCTCGATCAGGAGCGGACGCGCGTCTATGCCACGGTCCACCAGATCGCCGTGGAACACACCGAAACCGACAAGGGTGCCTTCGAGCATTACATGCTCAAGGAGATTTACGAGCAGCCCGAAGCGCTGGAGAACGCCCTGCGCGGCCGGCTCAGCGACGCCGACTCGACGGCCCATTTCGGCGGCCTGAACCTGGAGTCGCAACAACTTCGCCGGGCCGAGCGCCTCATCTTGACGGCGTGCGGCACCAGCTACCACGCAGCCCTGGTCGGCGAATACCTCTTCGAGGAGTTCGCGCGCATCCCGGTCGAGGTCGAATACGCCTCCGAGTTCCGCTACCGCAACCCGCCCATCGACCGCAACACCATCGTCCTGGCCCTGACGCAATCCGGCGAGACCGCCGACACGCTCGCGGCCTTGCGGGAGTCGAAGCGCAAGGGACATCCGACATTAGCGCTCTGTAATGTCGTCGGCAGCAGCATCGCGCGCGAGGCCGACGGCGGCGTCTACCTGCACGCGGGGCCGGAGATCGGCGTCGCCAGCACCAAGGCGTTCACCAACCAGGTTGCCGTGCTGACGATGCTGGCCCTCTACTTCGGCCGACTGCGGCACCTGTCGAGCTTGCAGGGCGCGCGCATGATTCAAGAACTGCGCCGCATCCCCGACGCCGTGCGCCGCACTTTGGAATGTAACGACACGGTGCGCCGCATTGCCGAGCGCTACGCCCACGCGTCGAATTGTCTCTACCTGGGCCGCCAGTATCAGTACCCGGTGGCGCTGGAGGGGGCGTTAAAGCTCAAGGAAATCAGCTACATTCACGCCGAGGGCTACCCCGCCGCGGAGATGAAGCACGGCCCGATCGCGCTGGTGGACCCGAAAACGCCGTCGGTCTTCCTGCTGCCGCGTGGTGCCATTTTCGACAAGGTGATGAACAACCTGGAAGAGGTCAAGGCGCGCGGCGGTCCCGTAATCGCGATAGCCTGCGAAGGCGACGAGGAAGTCGCGGCCCGCGCCGACGAGATCATCTATGTGCCGGAGGTGCCGGATTATTTGCAGCCGCTGGTAACGGTGGTGCCGCTGCAACTGCTGGCGTACCACATCGCGGTCTTGCGCGGCTGCGACGTGGACAAGCCGCGGAATTTGGCGAAGAGCGTGACGGTGGAGTAACCGGCAATTGCCCGGCCCCCCTTGCCAGTAGCCGAGTCACGTGGGAAAATGCGATTGCCGTGCGAAGTAAAGAAACGCCGGGACGCCCTTGTTCGTTGGAGCATGACTATGCCGGAATCGTTGCCCGCACCAGATTTCAATCAACTGACCATCCCGCAACGATTGGAGTTAATCGAACTGATATGGGAGAGTATTTCGGACACGACGGAGGCGCTCCCGATGCCGGAATGGCACCGCGCCGAACTGGAACGCCGGTTGGCGGACGCGGATGCCCATCCCGAAGCGGGAATTCCCTGGGAACAAGTGAAGGCCCGGCTCCGGGAGAGGCCATGAGTCTGCCCGTTGCCGTACGTCCGGACGCGCAAGTGGATTTACGCAACGCACGGGACTGGTACGATCGTCAGCGCCCTGGACTAGGCGACGCCTTTGCGGTGGCGGTAGAGAAGTTTCTCGCCCGCATCGAGGCACTGCCGGAGTTGTACGCGGTGACAATCCACGACGTGCGGCAGGGCAAGGTGAAGAAGTTTCCATACGTCGTGTACTACCGAGTGTTGGCGGATCGCATTGAAGTAATCGCCGTGCTGCACGGCGGCCGCAACCCCCAAGCGTGGCAGGACCGGTCTTGATGCAGTTCGCACCCGGCGAAGAGCGCGAGGGTAGAATAAGGAAAGCCACGACCTGCCGTCAGAGCCGCGACCGGTCCGCGTGAGGGGCAAGTTCCGGAGGTACTCCCGGACGGAATCGCGGAATTGGAGCCTGTAACGCACGACCGGCCTCCGGTTCAGTCGTCACCCGCTAGACCTTTTCGCATGGCCTCCGAGGTTTCAAAGGTTGTAAAGCGACCGGCGGCGAAGTCGGCATCCGATTCGGATTTGAGACGGTCCCAATCGAGCGGCCTTGGCGACTCCGCTGCCAAGGAGAGGGCCTCGGCGAGACGGTTGCGGAAAGCCTCGGCCTCCTTTTTCAACAGACGCAATTCGGCGATGAAAAGCTCCGCGGCTGTCCCGTCCGCATCAGAAAGCTCCTCCAAAAGGCTTCCAAGTTGGACGAGGTATTCGTCCGCGTCGGGGACGATTGGACCATAGGATCGGGCGAACGAGCGGGCGTTGCTCCCTTCCTCAAGCTCTTGACGCATGCGGGCAACGCTCTCCCGCACCTCGCGGACGACACCGGCACCCAGGCGGATTGTCTCTCCGAGTTGGTTGGGGTTGTTCGCTAACGCCTCGCCGACCGTCCGGACTAGGAGACTTTGCAGTGTTGGAGTTGTAAGTGTTGTCATGAGTGGCGCCACCGAGGCAGGGGAGTAGACTTATCGCCGCCGGACGCCCTTCAGGCTTCCGCCAAGTTGAATCAGGCTCCATTTCATGATACCCTGTAGCCCACTGATGGCAAGTTACAACGGCCGGCCGATACCCTATTCCCCGGGGAGAAAAGGCGTTGACGGTCGGTGTTTCAAGGGAGGGGAAATGGGGAGGAGAAAACCGGTCGGCGGGTGATTCTCCTGGATGGGCGTTATGGTTGCCGTGGCCCCTTGGGGATAGAATGAGGGCATCCGTGGTATGTTTCGAGAAAGGGAACTCATGACCTACAAGACACTGGAAGGTGTATTGCACCCTGACGGCCAGGTACGGTTGCCGCGAGAGGATTGGCCCCAGCGGCCGGTTCGGGTGCTGGTCACGCTCCTGGTAGAAGGGGCGGACGAAGCCTTGGCGGAGCCGGGCGACTATCTGGAACAGTTGACGGATTACGAGGAGCGCCTAGCCCGGGGGGAGATCCGGTGGCAGTGACGCGCGGCGAGGTGTGGCGGGCGGACCTGTCGCCGACGCGGGGCACGGAGCAATCGGGCGTGCGGCCGGTGTTGGTGGTCCAGACGGACCGGGCCAACGCCCACAGTCCCCATACCATCGTCGTCCCGTTCACGACGCGCATCAGGCAGCGGTTGTTGCCGAGTCACATCCTCGTTCCGGCTGGGGAAGGCGGGCTGATCCAGGAATCGGTCGCCCTGTGCGAGCAAATCCGCGTACTCGACGCCGGCCGTTTGATGGCCCAACTCGGGACGCTTTCCGCCGCCCGCATGAAGGAAATCGGGGACGCGCTGCGGATCATCCTGGACCTCTAAGGGCGCGGGCAAGAATAAGTTCGTCAGAGCCGCGACCGTCAGGGAGCGGTAAACCCCCACCGCTCCCT
>JBBRLG010000343.1:0-8173 GCA_038231495.1 Gemmatales bacterium
ACCGCCTCGAAGGCAGCGTGGACCTGGTCGGCGCAGGCGGCACGACCTTCGGGCCGGAGGAGGGCGCCCTTGTCCTGGCTCGTCGTGCGCCGCGGCCCGATTTGAAAGCGGACGACAACTTGCCGGACGACACAAAACTTTGGGCGGCGTTGCAGGCGGCCAGCGGCGGCACCTGGGACGGCTGCGTCTACGATGTCGAGGCGATTGTGCGCCGGTTGCAAGGATCGCAGCCTTGAAGAATGCCGAGCCGGGAGCCGCGCGGCAGTGGACGCCCTACCCACCCTTGCCAAGGCGCATATTCTTGGCAAGGGCGCGCTATCGTTTCCGCGACGACCCATTCGTTTCGCGTGGCTTGAAAGCAAAGGAAACGAACTTTATTTCCGCAAGTGCTTATCGGGTATTCTCTTGGGGAAGTTCGTTTCCCCACCCCCTGACACACCCCCCCCTGGATTCTCTCCTGCCGTTGATGTCCAATCATGTCCACTGCCCGCACCCGGTGAACGGTTACCAAAAACCTTTCCTAACCCGTTCAAATCCAACCCCTTCCAGCGCACCGTCCGATTGCCAACCCGAACCGGCCTTGCGGACGCTTGCATTCGCGCCCAAAATGGGTATAGTTATGGTGGCAGGTGGGTGAAAGTGGGCTGCGGTGGGAAATCGACGCAATGTTGCTCACCGGCACCCACCCACGCACCCTCGACGACAAGAAGCGCATGGCGCTGCCGAAGCGCGTTCGCGAACTGTTGCACGAGCCGACGACGCTGTTCGTCACGCCCGGACCCGACCAGAGCCTGTGGCTCTACACGCAGGCCGCCCTCGAAGAACTGTCCGGCAAACTCGACCAGACCCCGGCGACCGACGCTGAGGCGCGGGTCTTCCGGCGGTTGTATTTCGCCCAGACCGAGGCCGTGG
Organism: Gemmatales bacterium; assembly: GCA_038231495.1. Lineage (GTDB taxonomy): Bacteria > Planctomycetota > Planctomycetia > Gemmatales > Gemmataceae > JBBRLG01. The sequence continues at coordinate 913 of JBBRLG010000343.1, forward strand.
ACGTGGACCGCAACGGCCGCATCCTCATTCCGGAACGGCTGGTGCTGTTTGCGGGGTTGAAACACGAGGTCGTACTGCTCGGCGTCCGCGACCACCTGGAACTGTGGGACGCCGAACGCTGGCAGGCGTACTTGACGGAGAACGCTCCCCGCTTCGACGCCGTGGCGGAAGCGGCGTTTCGGGAGAAGCGTTAAACCACGGAATACACGGAAAGTAACCCCTTTTCCCCCCCTTGCGAAGGGGGGGTAGGGGGGGTGGACGCCATAACCCCCCTACCCCCCCTTCGCAAGGGGGGGAGAAGTTAGGGAACGAATCATGTGCAATCGCTGACACCGACAAGGGAATCATCGTGAGCCGGCCGGTATGAGCAGATACCGGCCGGCACCTCCGGCTTGCCGGAAATGCGTCGAATCCCTTGGGTTTCCGTTGACCTCCCGGACGTCCCAACGTCCGGGAGGTTTCTCTTTCCTCTATTTCGCACTTCGGGTACAATCCTTCCGACACTGCGAATCGCACCACGTCCAACACCGCTTCGCCCGCTTTCTCGACGCACACCATGAAGACTCCGGATGCCGACGCCGAACCGCGCCACGTGTCGGTTTTGCCCGCCGAGGTTTTGGCCGCACTCGCGCCGCAACCCGGCCAGGTAATCGTGGACGCCACCGTCGGCGCGGGCGGCCACGCGCGGCAGATTGCCGAACGACTCGCGCCCGGCGGCCGGCTCCTCGGCCTGGACCGCGATGCAACCATGCTGGGTATGGCCAAGAAACGGCTGGCCGGTTTGCCGGTCACGCTGTTTCAGGCCAATTTCGACCAGCTGCGCGAGGTGCTGGACGGGCAAGGAATCCCGGCCGTGGACGGCGTGCTGGCGGATTTGGGCATCTGCTCGGACCAGCTGGACGACGCCGGGCGCGGGTTCAGTTTCGGGCAGGACGGGCCGCTGGACATGCGCATGAACCCGGAAGAGGGCGAGCCGGCCAGCGCCCTCTTGCAACGGTTGAACGAACGCGACCTTGCCGACTTGATCTACGAGTTCGGCGAAGAGCGGTTCAGTCGGCGGATTGCCCGCAAGATCGTCGAGGCGCGGCGGCTGACGCAGATGGAGACGACGGGGCAACTGGCCGAGTTGGTGCGGCGGTGCGTGCCCCGGCCGCGGGCCAAGAGTTGGCAAAAGGCGCCAATCGATCCGGCGACGCGGGTCTTCCAGGCGTTGCGGATCGCGGTGAACGACGAACTGGGAGCGCTCGACCGTTTCCTGGCCCAGTTGCCGGGCTGTGTGAAACCGGGTGGGAAGGCAGCGGTCATCAGTTTTCATTCGCTGGAGGACCGGCGCGTCAAGGTGGTGTTTCGGGTGCGCGCGGTTTGGGAGGCGGACACGCGCAAGCCGGTCGAGGCGACGGAGGAGGAGGAGCGGGCGAACCCGCGGTCGCGCAGCGCGAAACTGCGGTCCGCCCGCCGAGTGGGGCCGGAATGAACCGCCGCTTGCGGCTGAGCGCTTTGGAGCGCTCAGCCGCAAGCGGCAAGACGACGAAGACCCGCGAGAGGAGCAAGGATGATGAGTCGCAAGACCCAGTTCGCATGGATGGCGGCCGGCGCGGCGATGTGCCTGCTCGGCATCGGCCTCGCGCTCAAGATGCGCGACGCCAACAAGGCCGTCGGGCAAAACGATACGCAAGTTGCCCAGAATTCACCGCCGTCCACCATGCCGTTCAAGATGATAATAACGGCGAACAAGGAGGACGGGAACAAGATTGAGCCGATGGCAAGCGAGCCGCCGTTGCCCGTTCCGTCACCGACGTTCCCGCTACTGGAAGGCTCCGCGCCACCGCTGCCAGTGCCGCCGCCTCCCCCGTCGCCGCCGCTTCTGCCAACGCCTCCGCCGGAGGTGAATGTCGGGAGCGCACCGCTGCCGCCGCCATTGCCGATGGACCCGCCGCTAGCCCCCGTGCCGCCGGTCAGCCCGCCGAAGGTGAGTTGGGCCAACCCCCGCAACCTGGAGCCGGTGCCCGCGCCGTCCGTCATCCTTCCGGTCGGCGCGACGACCACCAAGGTCGAATCCATTCCCGGCGAGCCGCCGTTGGCCGCCGTCGCGGGTCCGTTGCAGGTTTACGAAGTCCGCACCGGCGGCGAGACGATCCAGGAAGTCGCCCGGCGGACCCTCGGCACCAGCGAGCGCTGGACCGAAGTCTCGAAGCTGAACCCGGTCATCAAGTCCGGCACGTTGATCGCGGCGGGAACCCTCGTCCGCCTGCCGGCCGAGGCGTGCGTCGCGACGGTGGATGAGGTCGAGGCAATCAAGCCGCTGCCGGCGATGCGACCGAAGTCGGTTGCCGCCGTCGTGAAGAAGGCATTGCCGCTGACCGGCACGTTCCCTTGCACCATCGACGACAAGCGCGTGTTGACGTTGCCGAAGGCGTTGCGCGACCAGCTGGGCAATTGCGATACGATCCTGGTGTCGCCGGGGCCGGACCAGTGTTTGTGGATCACCAACCAGGCCCACCTCGAACGCCTGGCCGAGCATCTCGAACAGTCGCCGGCCAAGGAAATGGACGTGCGCATTTTCAAGCGTTTGTACTACGCCCAGACCGAAAAGGCCGCGACGAGCGACGGCACGGTGACGATCTCGGACAAGCTGGTGCAGTTCGCCGGCTTGCGGCAAGACGTGGTGCTGGTCGGCATCGACGAACACTTCGAGCTGTGGGACGCCGCCAAGTGGCGGGCCTACACCCAACAAAAGAGTGCCGAGGCGCGGTCCGCAATGGCGGAACGCGAGTAACAAGCGGCTTCAGAGCCGCGACCGTAAGGGAGCGGAGGAACCCCCCGCGCCCTTACGGTCGCGGCTCTGAAATCCGCACGGAAGGGGCATGAAGATGGCGATGACCCGGGAAGTGAAAATCGGCGTGGGCGTGTCGTTCCTATTCGTGTGCATGGTCGGCCTCATTGTGGGCTGCAAGCTCTACGAAGAGCAACCCGAGGATCAGCAACCGGACCAGGGGCAAACGCAGGTCACGGCGAATCCACCGGCGGAGCCGAAGCCCACGCCCGGCGTGTTGCCGGCGGGAATCATTCAGATACAAGGGATAGGCGGAAATGCGACGCCTGCCACAACCTCACCTTCTTCCCCTACCGAAGCCGTTGTTCCAGCGCCCACGTCGCCGCCGATTGATGCGGGGCCGCCTGTACCGCCTCCCCCCCCTGCGCCACCAGGACCGGCGTCTCCCCCGTACACGCTGTCTGGCGGACCACCTCCTTATGAACCTCCCGGAGTGCCAACTCCGCCGCCCACTCCCGCACCGCCTCCACCTCTGTCTACGTCCGTGCCCGGAGGAAATCCCGGACTTGCCGAATCCTTGCTAGCGTCCGCGGCCCAGCCCGCCGAAACGGTTGTAAAACTCGATTCCACCTCCGCTCCAATACCGGCTCCGGTGAATGCCGCGAACGTCCCACTACCGCCACTAGCCCCACCGCCCCTACCGCCCTCGGAACCGCACGCACCACCGATGCCAGCTCCCACGACGAAGATTGAGCCGCCGATTAGTGCCGGTCCCCCCGTGACTCTAATAATCCCGGTGCCAATGGGCGGCGCACCGCCAGTTGCTCCGCCGCCGCCGGAAACCACTAACATCACCCCCCTTGCCCCGATCACGGCCCCCGTAGCGCCCGCGGCAGCCACGCTCGGCCCGCCGACGGAAAGCAAGTTCGTCCCCGCCCCACAAGAAGCGATGCCGGCACCTACGCCACCAGCCCCACCTCCGCCGGGTCCGGGTACGATCGCTACGGAACCTCGGCTCGCACCCCTTCCGGCAAACACCATCGCCGCAACACCACCGGCCCCGATCATTCCGGCCCCGCCAAACAATCCGCCGGCCGCGCCGCCAACCGGAGTGCCCGTGGTGCGAAATGAAACCCCCGTGCCGATGTCGCCTGCGCCGGCGGCCGGCGGGGTTCATGTAATGAGTCATCTTTACCAGGTGGTCGAGCTTAAGAAGGAGGCCACCTTCCAGGAGTTGAGTGCGTGGTACTACAAATCAGACAAATATGCCCCGGATTTGGCCAAATTCAACCGCGATAATGGTGGGCCGGTAGAAGCGGCGACCGGCAAGCTGGCTGCGTTTCAAAAAGTGTACTTCCCGGATTTGGATTATTTTGAGAAGCCGCAGTCTCCCGCGGCGGAGGTACGGCCGGCCGCCAACCCCCGGCCGATGGGCAAGGTCTACACGGCCTACGAAGTGTTCACCGGCGGCGAATCCTGGCTGACCATCGCGCACGGCCGGGTTGATCGCGCCGACGAGATTCGGAGCCTTAACCCCAACGTGGTCGTGAACAACCAGGGCGTCGTGCCCGCCGGCACGCTGCTGAAGCTGCCCGCCGACGCGCAGGGCGGCGTTGCCCCTCGCTAACGTATGCCGCTTGCGGCTTTGCGCAAAGCCGCAAGCGGCGTGCAGCCCGAAAAACTGCTCTTCCAAAAGAACCCATCCCAGGCTATACGCCCTCCTCGTTGTCACCGAACGCGGCGACGTGAAGCGAAACCGCAACGACGAAACGACTTGCGGCGAACGCCAACGAAACACCGAGTCAGCCAAGTTCTGCTGTGTGCTGGATTTTGCGGGAAAACCAGCAATGCCCGCCCTCCTGGGCAGAGGTACACGAACCGCCGGGTCAAGTGGTTACTGGGTCGGCCACTCCGGACGGGTGCCTTGCAGTAGAACTCTGTCGGACCGGGAGCCGGGTCTTCGTGCCCGGCTCCCGGGGATACACCCCGATGCCGCTTGCGGCTTTGCGCAAAGCCGCAAGCGGCGTTCACGGACCAATCGCATCCGACCCGCGCTCGCCCGTCCGAATGCGCACACAGTCGTCGAGCGGCAGTACAAAGATCTTGCCGTCGCCGATTTGCCCGGTTTCCGGCGTGCGGGCCGCGTGGACGATCGCTTCAATCGTCGCTTCCACGAACGGCTCGTTGATCGCAATTTCCAGCTTCAACTTCGGCAGCAGACGCACCTGGAACTCGGTGCCGCGATAGACTTCGGTGTAGCCGCGCTGCCGGCCGCAGCCGCGCACGTCCGTCACCGTCATCAGGTACACGTCCCGTTCGTTCAACGCCGCCTGCACCGCCTCCAACTTGTCCGGTCGAATAATCGCTACCACCAGTTTCATAAATCGGCCCTTTGTGTGTACGAGCTGTCTTTGCCGCTCGCGGCTTTGCAGTGCCCCGGTCTACCCCTCCTCGACCCGCGTCGTCACCGCCGCTCCTTTCAGGCGTCCTTGAAACAACCGCTTCATCGCTTCCGGCAACTTGGTCGAATCGCCGCCGCGGAAGCGGAAGCGGTTGCCCTGCACGGTGGTCACATACGGGTAGATCGCGCGGAAGTCGTCCGATGGCGGCGTCGTGCCGGCCTGGCACATGTCCGACCAGGCGTGCAGCAGGTCGGTCTTGGCCGGGCCGTCCACGACGACCGTGAAATGCTTTTGCCCATTGGGCGGCACGGTCGCGGCCCGCGGTTCGTGCCGCAACCCTTCCGGTACACTCTCCAGGCTGGGGCCAAACTCGAAACCGACTTCGCCGTGTTCGGTACGGTCCAACCCGTCGCCTTCCGCTTTCGCCGACAGCGTGAAGCCGAACAACAGGTCGATGCCCTTGACCAGCACGACCGTGAACACGAACGCATAGAAGACGGCCACCAGGGCGGCGATCAATTGAACGACCACCTGCAAGCCGTTGTTGTTCGCCAACAGGCCGCCGGAGTTGGGGAGCATGGACCCGCCGCCCTTGCTGACGAAAACGGCACTCGCGAACACGCCGGTCAGGATCGCGCCCAGGAAACCACCGACGCCGTGGACGCCGAAGGCGTCGAGCGAGTCGTCGTACTTGAGGATCGGCTTGAGGCAGACGGCCGCGTAACAGACCACGCCGGCCAGGGCGCCGATGATGATTGCCGACAACGGCGTCACGAAACCCGACGCCGGCGTGATGGCCACCAGCCCCGCGACGATGCCGCTGGCCAGGCCCAGGGCGGTCGGTTTGCCCTTGTGCAGCCACTCCGCCAGCATCCAGGTCAGCGCGGCGGCGGCGGCGGCCACTTGCGACGCGGTCAGGGCGGCACCGGCTTGCCCGTTGCTGTGCAGGGCACTGCCGCCGTTGAAGCCGAACCAGCCGAACCACAGCAGCCCCGCGCCCGTGAGCGTCAAAACCATGCTGTTGGGGTGCATGGCGTGTTCGGGATAGCCAATGCGTTTGCGCAACACCAGGATGGCCGCCAGGCCGGACACGCCGGCCGAGATGTGAACGACGGTGCCGCCGGCGAAGTCGAGCGCCCCCATGTCCTTGAATGCCGGGAGCACCTGCCCCAGGTTGCCGAGCCAGCCCGCCGGGTTGCCCTCACCGTCCACCGCCCAAACCCAGTGAGCCAGCGGGACGTAGACCAGCGCGCCCCACAGGAAAATGAACAGGCAGTAAGGGCCGAACTTCACCCGCTCCGCGATCGCGCCGCTGATGAGCGCCGGCGTGATGATCGCGAACATGCCCTGGTACATGCAGTGGACGAAGATCGGGATTTCGGTGCCGGGAAACGTCGTGGACGGCAACACGTTGTGCAGGGCGAGGAAGTCCGGGTCCCAGCCGATGAAACCGCCCTGGGATTTGCCGAACGCCAGCGCGTAGCCGAACAGCACCCATTGAATGCCGATGATGGCCAGCGCCGCCATGCTGTGCATCATGGTGCCGAGGACGTTTTTGCGGCGCACCATGCCGCCGTAGAACAGCGCGAGGCCCGGAACCATGAGCAGCACGAGGCCCGTCGAGACGAGCATCCAGGCGGTGTCGCCGGGGTTCGGTTTCTTTTCGGCGGCAGCGTCAGTTACGGAGGCGGCGGGGGTGTCGGCGTGGACGGCGGACTGGAACGCGACCAGCACGGCCGCGACGGCGAACACATAAACAAACCGCTTCAAGGGTTAGCCCTCACGATGGAGAGGTTACAAGGGAGTGTCAAGAGCCACGCGAGTTAGGGTTCATGGTATGTCGCGACCGCACAACGCAAAGGTGGAGAGGGCCCGTCAAACAAGATACCACTGTCGGGGGTTGGGTCGCAAGACGCGCGGGGAGGAAATTTGGTAACCGTTCACCGGCAACTTCTCCCCCCTTACGAAGGGGGGGCGGGGGGGGGTAAGAACGGTTGCGTTTTACAGTCCTGGCGTCCACTCCACCCCCCCCGCCCCCCCCCTTCGTAAGGGGGGAGTGAACGGGCAACTTCTCCCCCCTTACGAA